>SCQD01000304.1 GCA_004299145.1 Methylococcaceae bacterium
CATCGCCTATCATGCCTGCCACTCCCCGGAAACCGCTTTCTGGAAAGCGTGGCTTGGGTGTAACCCTTCAGCCCCTACCCAGGAACCTGCCGGGGGCGCGTTTTAAATGCCCTCACCCCGGCCCTCTCCCGAGGGGAGAGGGGGATTTTCGGTAGCGCCCCCGGCAGGTTCCTGGGTAGGGGCTGAAGGGTTACACCCAAGCCACGCTTTCCAGAAAGCGGTTTCCGGGGAGTGGCAGGCATGATAGGCGATGGCACCCGGCGGGGCGCGGCGAATATGTAACAAAATGTAAACAGCCGGGCATCTGGTAACATTCCGTTACAAATTCAACGGTTTTGGCGCCATGCAGCCCTTTACGAACAACCCCAAAATTCTGGTAGTGGACGACGACGCGCGCTTGCGGAGCCTGCTGGAACGCTACCTGACGGAACAAGGATTCGACGTGCAGACCGTGGCGGACGGTAGCGCCATGCAGCGGCAACTGGCGCGGCGGCCTTGCGATCTGGTGGTGCTGGACTGGATGATGCCGGGGGAGGACGGTTTGTCGCTGTGCCGGCGCTTGCGCGCCGAAGAGGTCCATTTACCCATCATCATGCTGACCGCCAAAGGGGATGAAATGGACCGCATCCTCGGTTTGGAATTCGGCGCCGACGATTACCTGCCGAAACCGTTCAACCCACGCGAACTGGCGGCGCGCATCCACGCCGTGTTGCGCCGCCGCCCGCCGGCGATCCCGGCAGCGCCCGATGCCGGCCAGGCAATCGTGCGCTTCGGGCCATTCCTGCTCGACTTATCCAGCCGTCAACTGCTGCGGGATGACACGCCGCAACCCCTCACCAGCGGCGAATTCGCCCTGCTCCGGGTGCTGGTCCAGCATCCAGGTCAGCCGTTGTCGCGCGACCGGCTGGCGCATCTGGCGCGCGGCCGCGATTATCAGCCCGACAATCGCAGCATCGACGTGCAGGTTTCCCGGCTGCGCCGGCTGCTGGAAGCCGACCCTGCCCATCCCCGCTACCTGCAAACTGTCTGGGGCGTCGGCTACGTGTTCGTCCCCGACGGAGACGCGCCGTGAAACTGCGCTGGCCGCAAACCCTGTTCGGGCGCGTGGGTTTGCTGTTCGTGCTGGTTCCCACGCTCAATCTGATCTTCTTGATGGTGGCCACCGTGTTGGTGGTGTCCATCCCCGGTAGCCGGCAATTCGCTTTGATGAGTTCGGCTTTGGTGATTGCCGCCGAAGAGATGGCTGATCAAGGGGATGCCGTTTTTGCGAAACTGGCGCAGCGGCTGGAGCGGGAAACCGCGGTTCATCTGCAACGGGGGCGCGCCGTGCACGATCAGGCGTTGCCCGTTACGCCGGTGTTGTCGCAGTGGCAAAAACGCCTGCAACAAACCTGGGGGGACAGGCTGGAGCTGGGTTTTCAGGCCGATCCCGAACCCCTGTTGTGGTTGCAGACTCTGCATGCGCAGCCGGTTGCCGTGGGGTTGCCGCTGTTCATCCCTGCGGGCGGACTCGGTTTGTGGTGGTTGATCGTCATTTGGCTGGTCGAAGGTTGTCTGGCGGTGGCCGTGGCCTGGTGGATCGCCCGTCATTTGAACCAGCCGCTGCTGGACCTGGCGGAAGCCGCCGGCCAGTTGGGCCGCGACCGGCGGGCGGTCGAAATCAACCCCGAGGGACCCGTGGAAATCCGCGCCCTGGGGCGGGCGCTGAATAGCATGAGCGCCGACATCGAGCGGCTGAGCAAAGAACAGGAACTGCTGCTGGCCGGCATCTCGCACGATTTGCGCACGCCGCTGACCCGGCTGCGTTTGGCCGTGGAAATGTTGCATCCGGGGCAAAATGGTCATAACAACGCTTCCGAACTCGAAACCGGCATGCAGGCGGACATCGAAGAAATGAACGCCATCATCCATCAGTTCATCGAACTGGCCCGCTGCAATATCGAAGAGACCGAGCCGTGGCGGGAGGGGGATATCAATCTGGTGCTGGGCGAGGTGCGCGACAATTACCAGCGTGCCGGGATTTACCTGGAGCTGGTCACGGCAGCATTGCCGCCGGTGAGTTACAAACCACTGGCCTTGAAACGCCTGTTTTACAACCTGGTCGACAATGGCTTGAAATATGGTGGTGGCCGCATCACGCTCAGCTCGGCGCTGGAAGATGAGCGGGTTTGCGTCAAGGTGAACGATTGCGGAGCCGGGCTGCCTGACGCGGTGCAACAGCGTTTGCGCGAGTCGTCGACGTCGTTGCGGGCAGGGAGTAGCGGCGGTTTGGGGCTGATCATCGTGCAGCGCATCGCCAAGCTGCATGGGGCGGCGTTGCTGGTGCGCAACCGGGCGCCGCAGGGGCTGGAGGTGAAGCTGCTGTTTCCAGATCAGCCGCCTTTGCCGGGGTAACGGGCGGCAACGCCCGCCCAAGGCCCGATAGGTGAAAAATCCGCGTATTGCCGATGGCGATATGGCTATATATGACTAGAATGGGCTGGATAACTACCGTAATCATCCTGTAGTACGATTAATCGACCATTACCTGTTTCCCGCCTATTCATAACGGTACCCATCGCCATGTCCAAACTCACTGCTCTTCCCGCCTGGCTCGCGTTGCAACGGCATTACCAGGATATTTCCCCGCTGCACATGCGCGACATGTTCAAAGCCGACCCGCAGCGGTTTTCCCGGTTTTCGCTGCAATTCGAAGACATTCTGTTCGATTATTCCAAAAACCGCATCGACGACACCACGCTGTCCCTGTTGCTGGATTTGGCCAAACAATCCGGACTGGCGGAAAAAATCGGCGCCATGTATTCGGGGCAGAAAATCAACACCACCGAGGATCGCGCCGTGCTGCACATCGCGCTGCGCAACCGTTCCAACCGCCCCATCTATCTGAGCGGGCGGGATGTCATGCCCGACGTGAACCGGGTGCTGGACCAGATGCGCCAGTTCAGCGAGGAGGTGCGCATCGGCATCCGCCGCGGTTATACCGGCAAGCGCATCCGCGACGTGGTCAACATCGGCATCGGCGGTTCGGACCTGGGGCCGTACACGGCGGTGACCGCGCTGACGCCCTACATCAAATCGGATTTCCGCCCGCACTTCGTTTCCAATGTGGACGAGTCGGAGTTGCTCGATACCCTGGACCAGTGCGACCAGGAAACCACACTGTTCCTGGTGGCGTCCAAAACTTTCACCACCCAGGAAACCATGACCAACGCCCACTCGGCGCGCCAGTGGTTTCTCGCCAAGGCCCGCGATGAAGAGGCCATCAGCAAGCACTTCGTCGCCATCTCCACCAACGCCCGGCTGGTCAAGGAATTCGGTATCGACCTGGAAAACATGTTCGAGTTCTGGGACTGGGTCGGCGGCCGCTATTCCATGTGTTCCGCCATCGGCCTGCCCATCGCGCTGGCCATCGGCATGGAGCGCTTCGAGAAGATCCTGGAAGGCGCCCACGCGGTTGACGAACACTTCCGCACCGCGCCTTTCGAGCGCAACATCCCGGTGCTGATGGGCTTGCTGGGCATCTGGTACAACAACTTTTTCGGCGCCGAATCGCACGTCGTGCTGCCTTACGACCACCACCTGGCTTTTTTGCCCACTTATTTGCAACAGGCCGACATGGAAAGCAACGGCAAAGGCGTGGACAAACAAGGCCGGCGCATCACGGACTACACCACGGGTCCTATCCTGTGGGGCCAGTCCGGCGCCAATGGTCAGCACGCTTTTTACCAGTTGATCCACCAGGGCACCAAGCTGATTCCATGCGATTTTCTCGCCGGCGCACAAAGTCACCGCCACCTGGGCGCACACCATCCCATTTTGATGTCCAATTTTTTCGCGCAGCCCGAAGCCCTCATGCTCGGCAAAACCCTGGACGAAGCGCGCGAAGAACTGCGCAAGGAAGGCGTCGACGGCGAACGGCTGGAGTTTCTGGCCCAGGCCAAAGCCTTTCCCGGCAACCGCCCCACCAATGCCTTTTTGTACCGCAAGCTCACGCCGCGCACGCTGGGCAGCCTGATCGCGCTGTATGAGCACAAAATCTTCACCCAGGGCGCCATCTGGGACATCAACTGTTTCGACCAGATGGGCGTGGAGCTCGGCAAGCACTTGGCCAACACCATCCAGAAAGACATGGCTGGCGATGCGTCCATCGCCAGCCACGATGGTTCGACCAACGGCTTGATCAATTACTACAAGGCGTTGCGATGAAGGAGTTTATCGACTGCCCCGGTGCGGCGGCGCTGGCCGAGGCGGCGGCGCGCCAGGTTTGTGCCTGCGCGGAAGCCGCCATCGCCGAGCACGGTTATTTCGCCTGGGCCGTGTCCGGCGGCAATACGCCGCTGCCGGCCTACCGCCTGCTGGCCGATGCGGCCTGGCGCCGGCGCATCGATTGGCCGCGCGTGCACGTATTTTTTGCCGACGAACGCTTTGTGCCTCCGGATCACGCCGACAGCAACTATCGCCTGGTGCAGGAGCATTTGTTGCTGCCGGTGGGCCTGCCCGCCGCCAACGTGCATGGCTTTCCGCTGCCGGTCGCGGCTGATTCGGCGCTGACGCCGGAACAGTCCGCCGCAGCCTATCAGCAAGCGATGTTGGAGTTTTTTGCACCCGGACCGCCCCGTTTCGATCTGGTCAGCCTGGGGATGGGGCCGGACGGCCACACCGCATCCCTGTTCCCCGGCATGGACGAGCTGGGCGACGGGCTGGTCGCGGCCGTTCACCAATCGCCCAAGCCGCCGCCGCAAAGATTGACCTTGACATATGAGCTGTTGCGGCAGGCGCAACACCTGCTGTTCATCGTTTCCGGCGGCGACAAGGCCGACTTGCTGGCGGAAATCGCCGCCGAGGGGGAACAGACCAAGCCGGCGGGCAAAATCTCCGCAGCGCATGGCTCGGTGCTGTGGCTGGTCGACGGTTTGCCGCCGCGCAAATAGCCGGGGGCAAATCTTGCGCTTCCCGCCCCACCCTGGCAGCATGCGGGGTTTTCGGCGCGTCACTATCCATCACAGCCACTACCGGTGAGGTATTCCCCCATGAACATCGACCGCAAAGCGATCTACAACGGCACCCTGGTTTTTATCGGCCTCTACACGCTGCACATCCTGATGGTGCCGCTGCTGACCAAGGTTTTCCAGGAAGGCTGGAAAAGTACCGCCGTGTTCGGTATCAGCCAGATTCTGGGCCTGGCCACCTGCCTGCTGGCCGGTTACGTCGCGGCGCGCACCGCCGGCGAGCGCGGATTTTTTTACGGTTTCAACGTCGGTGCTTTCGGCACCTTGTTGACCGCGCTGGGCGCGGTGGTGTTTTCCTTTTTGTTCGGCCTGAAATTTCCTTTCCTGCAATCCCTGCCGTTTTGGATTTTCGCCAACGGCTTTCTGGCCGCCGTGGCCGGCATCATGACCACCAATTTTGCCGATACGCAAACGAAAGCGCCGTAAGGGGCGTACCGTTTTGCTTTTTTCCAACCTTATGGAGGACGTCATGAAGCGTTTTTTTAATTCGAATCACCCACGTTGGGCGGTGCTGTGGGCCGGTCTGGCGGTATTGCTGGTCGGCGGGACCGAGGCTGCGCAAGCCGCTGCCAAGCCCGCTCCCAAGGACGCCTATTACATCGTCACGCACCAGGATTTTCGCAAATGCCTGTGGCCTTTGTGCGGCGGGGTATTCGTCAAGCAAGTGAACGCCGCCAAAACCCGCTGCGTCGACGGTGCGCTGCGCGACGAATGTTATGTCGCGGCCCTGGACACCCAGGGCTTGAACCTGACCCAGCAGCAAGCCGCCGATTTCGACGCGCTATTTACCCAGGGCCAGGGCGTGGTGCGCGGCAGCCTGAGCAATATGCCCCATGAAAGCGGCTTTACCGTCGTCACCTTGTTGGCCAGTGAGGCTTGGCAGGCGCAGGCGACGCCGCCGAAACGCCTGGGAACCTTCTACGCCGTCGCGGCCAACGGCATCGTGTGCATCACTCACCCTTGCAACACCATTACGCAAACCCGCTTGAACAGCCGGCAGCCCTCTTTGCCGGTGGCGGGCTTGCAAGTGGCCAGACTCAACCTGGGCGTTGCCGTCAATGAACAAATCAGCACCCGGTTGGAAAATGGCGGCGTGATCGTGGCGGGCCATTCCGTGCCGGTTACCGGTCCGGCGGGCGAGAGCAGCGAACTGGTGGCACGGCAGGTTTATCTGCCGGTGGCCGACAGCCAAGCGCAGCTGACATTCATGTGCAACAGCAGCCAGTCCATTTGTCCGGCCGGCCAGTTTTGCAATACACCGGCGGGCGCCTGCGGCAACGCCGAAACCGTCGGAACCTGTACGACTAAACCGGAGATCTGCACCATGGACTACAACCCGGTGTGCGGCTGCGACGGGCAGACTTACGGCAACGACTGCGCCCGCCAGAGCGCCGGTGTTGCCCTGGATCATCGCGGTGCGTGTGAGTAGGAATCAAGCTTGATGTTGCAGAATGAAGTGGAACAACTGTTCGCCGGCCTGATCGGCGAACACTACGAATTGCTCAAAATCATTTGCCCGGCGGCGCCGGACATGAGCCGCCGGGTGGGCGAGTTTGTGGCGACCTGGCAGGCGCCCGAAAGCAGCGCGGCCCCCCTTAAAGTGGTCGAGCTGGGCGCCGGCACCGGCATCACCAGCATCGCCTTGCTCAGCGACCGCGACGACATCCACCTGCACTCGGTGGACAGCGAGCCGACCATGCTCAAGCAAGCCCGCGTCAACCTGGCGCGCTGGCTGGAGCAGGGCCGCCTGACGCTGGTGCAGCAAGACGCGCTGAGCGCATTGCAGCAGCTGCCGGATGCCGGCGTGGATCTGGTCGCCAGCGCGTACACCATGCACAATTTTTTCGACAGTTACCGCAGCCGGGTATGGGCGGAAATTTTCCGCGTGCTCAAACCCGGCGGCGGCGTGGTCAACGGCGACCGCTATGCGCTGGACGACGTGCGCGCCCACTGCGAGTTGACCAGGCAGGAAATGCAGGGCTATTTCCGCGAATTCGGCGCCATGGAACGCTACGATTTGCTGGAGCAATGGATTTTGCATTTGTACGGCGACGAATCCCCCGATCACATCATGCGTTACGCGCCGTCGCTGCAAACCCTCCGCGACGCGGGTTTTGTGGATGTTCAAACGCCATACCGGGAAGGGGTGAATGCGCTGGTGAGCGCCAGAAAGCCTGGCTGAAGCCGTTTGTCATCCAGACGGCCAGACGCCGCCGGCCATGGTGCCGTGCGTATCCAGGCCTCGTGCGCTAACTCCGGTCAGCCGCACGAGGCAGTCCTGGGTGCCATTGTCCTGGAACACATAGCAATCCTCTGTCGCATTGAAAACCACCGTATCGTTGTTGGCGATATTGCTTTGTAAATATAAAAATACACTTTTTAGCTGTGCCGGGCTTAACGTAAGTGCCGCATGGTAGTTGTCGCCGTCATCGACGCTGATTAATCCATTCGTGATGTTGTGGCTGCGAATGGCGGCGGCATCCATGCCGTTGCCCATGCCGTCCAGGGCGATGCGGGTAGAGGATAACAGAAGAGTGTCCACCGCATTCGTTCCTCCCAGGCTGAAATTTTTCACAGTGTCGAAATGGCTGATCAGGCTTTCGCCCTGCCAAATCCAGATCATGTCGCTGGAGGGCACGTTTTCCGCCAGTAAATATTGGTCTTTGCCTGTGCCGCCAATAAGCAAGTCACTATCTTCGCCGCCACGGAGCGTGTCGTTACCGGCAAAACCGGCCAAGCTGTCATCGCCGTTATTTCCTGCCAATACGTCGTCGACTTTGTCCTTGCCAAATAAAAAGTCGCTTTGAGCGCTGGTTTTGCCGTTACCGCTTACACCGCCCAGGCCGTCATTCGTGGTGGAAGCGATGTCCTCGCACCGACCGTATCGTCCGAGCTTGGGCATAGAAGCGGCATTGGAAGAAATCGAACGAAAGCGCAGGGTGCAGTATGATCCCAGGGCCAGTTGATGCTTGCATCAAACTTTTTCGCGAAGAGGGTTACACGCTGCCTATCTAGGTTCTGTTGACATTTCATCGCAGCTAAATCAGAGCAGTCTTTACATAGAGCGATGCGGAATTGCGCTGGTCCAAGCCGATTAATCCGCTATGCCGGCAAAAAACAAGGCGGCCACCATGTACCACGGCGAAAAATTCAACAGCATTTCCCACTTGATCGGCGCTGTTTTGGCGCTGATGGGATTTGGCGCGCTGCTGACGGTCGGTATCCAGCAAAACAATCCGGCACTGATCGTCAGCTTCGCCGTGTTCGGGTTTACCCTGGTGTTGCTCTACTGCATGTCGACGCTGTACCACAGCCTGCACCAACCCCGGCTTAAGCGCATATTTCAAAAGTTCGATCACGTTTCGATTTATCTGCTGATCGCCGGCACCTATACCCCCTATATGCTGGTTGCGCTGGGTGATGGTCATGGCCCGGTCATGCTGGCGTTTATCTGGGGGCTCGCCATCCTGGGGTTGTCGCTGGATCTTTGGCTGCCCCGGCGCATCGAATGGCTGCAAATACCGATTTACCTGGTGATGGGCTGGGTCTGCACGCTGGAGTTTTCCAGCCTGCAATCGGCAATTGCGCCGGCGGGCATCGTCTGGCTGAGCATCGGTGGGCTGGCTTATACGGTGGGCGTAGTGTTTTACGTGCTGGACGACATGGGCAAACTGCGCCACGCCCACGGAATTTGGCACTTATTCGTTTTAGGCGGTTCCATCAGCCATTTTATTTCCATTATTGGTTACGTGCGCTAAAGACCGCAGACGCTGCTAAAACTCGTAGCGGCCTCTCACCTCGGAGAGCAGGGTGGTCTGCATGCCTTCGGCAAAATCCGTGCGCATGCCGGTGCCGCTGGTGTATTGGGGATGGTTGAAAATTTCGGTGTAGGCTTCGGTCAGCAGGTAGTTTTCGTCCATGTGAACGGTAACGTCCTTGCTGACGACTTCCAGCGCATTGCTTTTGTCGTAGGCATCGCGGGTCAACAGCACTTTGCCGCCCAGAAATATCGTGTCGCCGTCCCCGGATATATTGCCCACGTCGGAACGCACCACCCAGGGCGGGGCGTCTTTCAAGGAGCCTGAGAGATCCCGCGAGGACGCGGCGGCTTTGTTGTACAGCAGCAGCAGCGGCCTGCTCAGCTCCGAGGTGTTGTCGTCCGCGTAGTGATGCATGGCGGCGGCGGACAGACGGGTTTTCGGCGAACCGTCTTCGTTCATTTCGGTGCGTAAAAACTTCAGCGCGTAATAGTCGACGCTGTGCTCCACCACCGGCTTGGCGACATCCGGCAGCGGCGCCAGCAGTTCCGCCAGCCACCAGGTAAACAACGCCAGCCCGATCAGGCCGGCCAACGAGGCCAGCCAGTCCGACGCTGCATCACCCAGATTTCTTGAGGCCAGTTCGCGGAAACGCATCATCTTGAGTGTCAAACAATCCCGGAACGCAGCAAGTCGTGCATGTTCAATGCTCCCACCAGATGACCGCCGTCATCCACCACCAGCAAGCCGTTGATTTTTTTCTGTTCCATGATGCGCAAGGCTTCGGCCGCCAGAGTGTCGGCCTCGATGGTGGCGTATTGGCGCGTCATGACGTCGCTGATGGGGGTGGTGCGCAAATCGTGCGTTTTGGTCAGCAGGCGGCGCAGATCGCCGTCGGTGAAAATGCCGCACAGCCGGTTGTGCTCGTCGACGATGGCGGTCATGCCCAGTTTTTTGGCCGACATTTCCAGTATCGCATCCCCCACCAACGCGGATTCCGCTACCGCCGGGATATTGCCGCCGATGTGCATGACATCCCCGGTTTTGAGCAACAGGCGCCGCCCCAGGCTGCCGCCCGGATGCGACAGGGCGAAATCGTCGCGGCTGAAACCGCGCGCTTCCAGCAAGGCCACGGCCAGGGCATCGCCCATCGCCAGGCAGGCGGTAGTGCTGGAGGTGGGCGCCAGCCCCAGTGGGCAGGCCTCCTTGTCCACGCTGACGTCGATGTGCACGGTGGCCTGGCGCGCCAAAGTGGATGAGACGTTGCCGGTCATGGCGATCAGCGGTACGCCGATGCGCTTGATCAGCGGCAAAATGGTGAGAATTTCGTCGGTTTCGCCCGAGTTGGATAAGGCCAGCACCATGTCGTTGACGGTGATCATGCCCAAATCGCCGTGACTGGCCTCGCCGGGGTGCACAAAAAAAGCCGGGCTACCGGTGCTGGCCAGGGTGGCGGCGATTTTGCCGCCGATGTGGCCCGATTTGCCCATGCCGGTCACCACGATGCGGCCGTGGCACTGCAACAGCAGGCGGCAGGCATCGGCAAAAGCGCGGTTGATGCGGGCCGCCAGCGCCGCTACCGCTTCCGCTTCGATTTGGATGACCGCGAGGCCGGATTTGCACAGTTCGAGTTCAGAGGAAGCCAATGCCATGAAAGTAATGGTCGCTGTCTATGACGTTAAAAAATGCCGGTCCGGCGGAGTGTCGGCAAGCGTCTGCATTATATAGCGTGTGACTGTGGAATGGGCTGTGTTGCCGGCGGGCGTTTTTCATGGCTTGAAAAGCCATAACGTTTTGCACCCCTTACTGGAACCTTCGCGCTTTGCCGCAGCCACACTGGGGGAATGGGGATTTGACGTAACGTGGGACAACGGCGGTGATTTGTCCATTGCCGCCACGGCTTTACGCCGTCTGGCGGAAGAACAGGCCAGCGGCCCGGCAATTTGATGCCTGGATATGGCAGTCTGCCGCGCGGCGGGTTTTGTTAGAATGCTCCCACCAAATGATCGCATCATCACCAAAACGGGGCCCATAACAAACCTATGAATAGACAAACTGCCGACATCGGCCTGATCGGCCTCGGCGTCATGGGGCAAAACCTGGCGCTGAACATCGCCGACCACGGCTATGCCATCGCTGTGTACAACCGCCATCACGAAGCAACGGATGCCTTTATTGCCCAATGCCGGGCAAAAGAGCCTTCCCATGCGCGCGTCATCGGCTACGCCGAGCTGGCCGAATTCGTGCGCGCCATCCAACGTCCGCGCAAAATTATGCTGCTGGTCAAAGCGGGTTCGCCCACCGACACGACCATCGACAGCCTGCTGCCACACCTGGAGCCGGGCGATATCATCATCGACGGCGGCAATGCCCACTGGCTGGACACCATCCGCCGGGAAAAAGCGCTTACCGCCAAGGGCTTCGAATTTATCGGCTGCGGTGTTTCCGGCGGTGAAACCGGCGCGCGCTTTGGACCGTCACTGATGCCGGGCGGCAGTCCAGCAGCCTGGGCGCAGCTGGAACCCATCTGGCGGGCGATTGCCGCCAAGGTCGATCCGCAAACCGGACTGCCGCTGGAAGGCGCCGCGCCCGGCCAGCCGGTCAGCGGCGGCAGCGCCTGCACCGCCCATGTCGGTGCCGATGGCGCAGGCCATTACGTGAAAATGGTGCACAACGGCATCGAATACATCGACATGCAATTGATCGGCGAGGCCTATTGGCTGCTGAAAAACCTGTTGAACCTGGACGCCGGCGCCATCAGCCGGATTTTCCAGGAATGGAATCAGGGCGTGCTGTCCAGCTATTTGATCGAAATTACCGGCGACATTCTCCAGCAGAAAGACCACGCGACAGGAGGCTTTCTGGTGGACCAGGTGCTGGATGCCGCCGGGCAGAAAGGCACGGGCCAGTGGACCGCCGGCAGCGCCCTGGAACTGGGCGCCCCCGCCAACGCCATTGCCGAAGCGGTGTTTGCGCGCGCCCTGTCGTTTCTGAAAGAGGAGCGCGTCGCCGCCAGCCAGGTATTGCACGGCCCTGCCGTCAACCTACAGTCCGACCGGGCGGCGTTGATCGCCGCCGTACACGACGCGCTGTACTGCGCCAAAATCTGCGCTTATGCGCAAGGCTTTCAGCTCATGGTCGAAGCGCAAAAAACCTACGGCTGGAGCTTGGACTTCGGCGCCCTCGCGCAAATCTGGCGCGGTGGCTGCATTATCCGCGCGCGCTTTTTGCAGAAAATCACCGATGCCTACCGGCAAAATCCAGCGCTGAAAAACCTGATGCTGGACCCTTATTTCAACCAGGCGCTGCAATCCGGTCAAAGCCATTGGCGCGAGGCGGTGATGCTGGCGGTCGGCAACGGCCTGCCCGTGCCGGCGTTCAGCGCCGCCCTGGCATATTACGACGGTTATCGCAGCGCTGCGCTGCCCGCCAACCTGTTGCAAGCCCAGCGTGATTACTTCGGCGCTCACACCTATGAACGCATCGATCAGGCACGCGGCCGGTTTTTCCATACCGATTGGCCGGATGTGAACAGGCCGGAAAGTCAGGTGTAACGAGGAAATACGCCTTTGATTGCACTCATTCAGCGCGTCAGCCAGGCCAGCGTCAGCGTGGATGGTGAAATCGTCGGCGCGATCGGTCGGGGCATACTGGCGCTGGTGGCGGTGGAAAAAGGCGATACGCCGGCGGAAGGACGCCGTTTGGCGGAAAAACTGCTGGCTTACCGGATTTTTCCCGACGCCGACGACCGCATGAACCTCAGCGTACAGGACATTGCCGGCGAATTATTGCTGGTATCCCAATTTACCCTGGCCGCCGATACCCGCTCCGGCAACCGTCCCAGCTTTACGCCCGCCGCCGCTCCTGATGAGGGGCGGCGCTTGTTTGACGATTTTGTCCAACAGGTCGGTGAGCGTTACCCTCGCGTTGCAACCGGCCGCTATGGCGCCAATATGCAAGTGGCCCTGGTCAACGATGGACCGGTCACCTTCCATCTGCGCATTACGCCGCCGGTTTCGGTTTAAAGACAACAAATTTACGCCCCATCCTGCAAAGGCACGGCCTCAGCCAACAGCCGGCGCATCTGCCGGCAGCGATAAAAAAACCAGGCTGCCGCCAGCATGCTGGGCAGCAGCATGACCCCCAGACCGATATCCGCTGCTGCCTGATAGGCCTGAAAATCGGTCTGTCCGCCGGCCCACGTCCTGCTTAATTCACTCCAGGTGGCGATCAGGCCGGACAGCGGGCTGAATATGAGCGGCCACGCGCCCGCCTTTTCCGAAATCCCGGACAGCACGCCCATCAGCAGCCAGGGCAGGATAAACGCGCAGAATGCGATCAGCAAAGCGGCATTGCGCCACGACGACCGCATCAGCAAACGGACGTACTCCAAGGCTCCCACCACGAAGGCTAAAAATACCGCCTGGGCAAAAACCGCAGCGAAAAACATGCGCGAAAGCACGAGGTCCAACGCATCGGCCCCGGATGCTCCGGCCAGCCAAACGCCCAGCCCCGTCGCCGTCAGCAGGGTATACGCCAACGCCAAAGGCCAGCCGGCCGCGCCATCTTGCCACCACGACACTTCCGCCGCTCCGCGCCGCCGCGCCCTGCGCAAACCGCGCACCACGTTCAAGTAGGACGGCGCCAGCGTCAGCAGCAACAGCGTGGACATCAGCGTGGCGGTTACCAGAAACACCAGTAAATGCCCGCCAATATCCTGCGCCAGGTTGGCTCTTAACGCTTGCCATTGGCTGCCCACCCCCAACGTCAACAGGACAACGAACAGCCCCAGGGCACTGCCGCGTGAAAACGCCGGCACGGTTTCGTTTTGCAGTCTGCGGGTGCAGCCTTCCAACAGGAATGCCGTCAGCGCGCCTTGCAGCAGCAGGGTATACAGCACCGGATCGATCCTCCAGCCGAAAAAAGGCGCGCTCAGCGCAGCCCACTGGGGCGCATCGTCCATGGCCAGCAAATGCAGCAGGGCCGGCAGCGGCGTCAGGTACAAGGCAAAGCCGATCGGCTCGTCGCTGCCCGCTGAAAAGCCGAGCATCAGCACCAGCAAAACCAGCGTCACCATGCCCGATTGGCGGCGGCTGAAATCCATGACCAGACCGGTCAGCATGAAAAAGGCGTGAAAAAACCAGGTGCTCGTCACCAACACGAGCAGCGCCGCCGCAACCTGGAACAAAGACAGCGGCGCCCACACCAGCGCCAAGGCCAGAAACGGCAACACCGCAACGGCCACGGCGTATTCGCGCGCCGGGCAGCCCAGCAGATACCCCAGCGCCAGAGTCATGGGCCGTAGCGGGGTCGCGCGATGAAAATCCAGAATGCCGCCTGCCCTCTCGTCCACCAGCGTATTGCCCACCTGGGGCGCGCCGAACAGTAGAAGAATGATGCCGATCAAAGACAGATAGCCATGGATCAGTTGCCGCCAGGCTTCCTTATCGCCGTCGCCCAGCGTAGCCACCGCCAGCAGCCCGCACAAAGCCAGCAGCGCCACCACCGCAACCATGGGTATCGTCGCGCCGCGCCGCAAACGCCTGCGCCCCTGTGCCAGCAAGATCGGGTTGTCGCGCAGCCTTACCCAAGGTTCATCGCTTGCGCCATGGTTCATACCACCCTCCCCGTGCTCATTTCCAAAAAAATATCCTGCAAGTTGCCGGACTGCTCGTAAAACGCCGTCACCGGCAAGCCGGCTTCCACCAGGGATTTCAATAATGCGCAGGCCATCGCCCCATCGCCGTCCAATTGAAATACCGCATTCGCACCATCCACGGCGATGCGGCTTACGCCCGGCCTGGCGGCGAGAAAACCGCCCAGCCGGTCGTCGGCATGCAGCAGGCGCAGATGCACCGTCAACCCCGGACGCAAGCGCTGCAAAATTTCCTGAATGGGGCCGGACACCAGCATGCGGCCTTGTTCCATGATGCCCACGGCGCTGCAAAAATCCGCCATTTCCGCCAGTATATGGCTGGACACCAGCACAGCCTTGCCGCGCCGGCCCAGCTCCACGATGACGTCACGCAATTCCAGCCGTGCTTTGGGGTCCAGCCCTGATGCCGGTTCGTCCAGCAGCAGTACGTCCGGATCGTGCAGCAGGGTTTTGGCCAGAAACAAGCGCTGCTTCATGCCCCGGCTCAAGCCGCCGGTCAGACTGTCGCGCTTGGCGCTCAGGCTGACCTTGTCCAGCAGGGCGGCGATGCGCGGACGGCGCGTTTCCGGCGGCAAACGATAGGCGGAGGCAAACAGTTCCAGAAACTCGTGCACCGTCAAATCTTCGTACAACGGCGGAAAATCGGGCATGTAACCGATCCGCGCCAGGGCGGCGGAAGGATCGTCCATCAGGTCTATGCCCGCCACGCGGATTCGGCCATAGGTGGGTTCCAACACGTGGGCCACGGCTTTGATGATGGAGGTTTTGCCGGCGCCGTTGGGGCCGATCAATCCGTACACCACGCCGGGC
>SCQD01000305.1 GCA_004299145.1 Methylococcaceae bacterium
AGGCCAACGACGGCCAGGCCGACGGCCCCGTGATCACGGTGGCGTTGACGGTCAGCTCAGCCAACGACGCTCCCGTCAGCCTGAACGACAGCTACAGCACCCCGGCCGGCGCCGCGTTGAACCTATCCGCCCCGCAAGGCGTGTTGAGCAACGACAGCGACGTCGACGGCGATGCCCTCAGCGCCATCCTGCTGCAAGGCCCGCAACACGGCACACTCGGCCTCAACGGCGACGGGAGCTTCCAATACACGCCGGCCGCCGGCTACAGCGGCGCGGACAGCTTCCGCTACCAGACCGGGGACGGCACGCAAACCGGAACACCGGTTCGCGTCAGCCTCACCGTCACCCCGGCCCAAGTCGACGCCAACCAAGCGCCGCAGGCCCAGAGCGATGCCTACCGCACCGCGGAAGACGGCACGCTGACCCTCCCCGCGGCGCAAGGCGTACTCGCCAACGATAGTGACGCCGATGGCGATGCGCTCACCGCCCGGCTCATCCAGGGACCGCAGCACGGCACGCTGGCCTTCAACCCCGACGGCAGCTTCAACTACACGCCCGACGCCGACTACCACGGCCCGGACAGCTTCCGCTACCAGGCCGGCGACGGCCAGGCCGGCAGCGCCCCCGTGCGCGTCGCCCTCCACATCAGCGCCGCCAACGACGCGCCCACGGCCCAGTCCGACGCCTACAGCAGCCCCGAAGACGGCGCGCTGAGCCTTGCCGCGGCGCAAGGCGTGCTCGCCAACGACAGCGATGCCGATGGTGACCGCCTGACCGTCCAGTTGATCCAAGGCCCGCGGCACGGCACGCTCAGCTTCAACCCCGACGGCAGCTTCAGCTACCGGCCCGCCGCCGACTACCACGGCCCGGACAGCTTCCGCTACCAGGCCGGCGACGGCAGCGCGTCCAGCCGCAACGTCACGGTCGAACTCAGCATCACGCCGGTCAACGACCTGCCGCAAAGCCTAAGCAGCCAAGTCGAACTGGAGGCCGGCGCCAGCTACACCTACCGCCTCGGCGACTTCCCCTACACCGATGCCGACGGCGACGCGCTACAGGCCATCATCCTCAGCCAAATCCCCCGCGAAGGCCGCCTCACGCTCAACGGCCAGCCGGTACAGGCCGGCCAGCGCATCGATGCCGGCGCCATCGCCCAGGGCGCTTTGCACTACACCCCGCTGCTCAGCATTCAGCCGCAAACGCAGCGCCTGGCCTACAGCGTCGACGACGGGCAGGACCGTAGCGCCGGCTACAGCCACACGCTGCAGATCGCCGCGCTGCCCAGCTTCACCAATGCCGGCCAGACGGTCGAGTTCAACGGGGCGGTGCGCGTCTACAGCGGCGACACCGACGGCGCCCGCGGCACGCCGGCCACCCCTCCCGGCGCCAAAATCACCGGCATCACCTGGAACAGCGCCGGCAACGCCTGGAATCCCGCCGACAGCAGTGCCGGCTTCAGCAGTGGCGATAGCGTCACGCTCAACCTGGCGGTCAGCAGCCTCAGCGGCCAACAGACCAGCCTGGCGCTGCCGCCCGAAGTGCTGATCGACCTGATCGGCGACGTCCGTTTCGACGCCGTCGTCGCCACCCGCGATCCCAGCAGCGGCGCGGCGCGCCTGCCGTCCTGGATCCACGTCGACCCCAAGACCGGCACCATCACCACCGACGGCAGCGCCGCCCGCGCGCTGACGTTGCAGATCACCGCCAAAGACGTGCTGGGCCACGAACGGGTGATCACCATCAAAGTGCTGCCGCAAGCGGGCAAAGCGGCGGCCACCGAGAAAACCAGCGCACTGCAACGCCCCGCCTGGGACAAGGGCGTGCTACGGACCGGCAGCCCGTTCGCCAAGGCGGCGTTCAGCGACCAGTTGCGCCAAGCCGGGCACGGGCGCTGGAGCAAAGACCAGGCGACGCTGCTGGACAGCCTCGCCAAAGTGTTTGGGGCGTGAGCGGCACAGCCATCGTTCCCACGCTCTGCGTGGGAACGCAGCCCGGGACGCTCCGCGTCCCGGGGAAGGCGGCGGCAACGTGGCGGGATATAGAAGCCTGTGTTGATAAAAATACCTGGCGGGACGGGGGTTGAACCCCGTCCGACTTGGATCCTCCCGAAGGGAGAGACCAAAGCACCGTGCCAGCGCCGAATGGCCCTCCCAGGAACCGATGACTTCCGGCCCCTTCTCCCTCAGGGAAAGCCGTCGCGAAGCGGAAAAAATAAGGCTCCATTCGGCGCGGGCAACGCGCTGGAGTCTCTCCCGGGGGGAGAGCGAAGCGAGGGGCCGGGAGCCGGCAGGTTTCTAGGTAGGGGCTTGATATATCTTTAATCAACGCCGGACCCTATATCTTGCCAACCGAGTCGCGGCGGCATAAAACTCGCGTCAAGACGCAAAGATGCAAAATACATTGTCGAACACCACGGGGTTCAGACTTGGCGCGTTTAGAAATCGCGGATACGGGACGCAGAGCGTCCCGGGCGGTTTTCCCACGCAGAGCGTGGGAACGATAAAATTACACTTTTACTGACCGCTGATGACCGCCATGCAAAAACCACAAAAACGCCCCCATCGCACCGCCATCACCCTGGGCCTGCTCGCCGGCTTGACCGGCTGCGGCCTGACGCCGGAGCCATTGAGTCTCACCGAAAGGACCAGCCTGATCGCCCAGGACAAAACCGTCCTGTTCGACAAGCAAGAACCGATCAGCGCGCCGTTGACCCTGTATCAGGCCATGGCGCGCGCCTTGAAATACAACCTTGACCACCGCGTTAAAATGATGGAGCGGGCCGTCTCCGAAGGCCAATCCACCCTGGCGCGCTACAGCCTGCTGCCCGAACTGGTCGCCTCCGCCGGCTACAGCGCCCGCGACAACTTCAACGCCTCCAACAGCCGCGGCATTCCCGACGGCCAGCAATCGCTGCGCACCTCCACCTCCCAGGACCGCAACCGCTACCTGGGCGACCTGGTGTTCCGCTGGAACATCCTCGACTTCGGCGTCAGCTACTTCAACGCCCAGCAAGAAGGCAACAAAGCGCTGGCCGCCGAAGAAAACCGCCGCAAAGTCAGCCACAACCTCATGCAAGACGTGCGCAGCGCTTATTGGCGCGCGCTGAGCGCCCAGCACCTCGAAAAAGAAATCGCGCCCGTCGTCGCCGAAGCGCGCCACGCCCTGGCGCTCTCGCGCGAAAGCGACCAGCAACGGCTCAAGCCGCCGCTGGACACCCTGCGCTACCAAAAAAGCCTGGTCGAAATCATCCGCCGCCTCGACGCCCTGCTGGATCAGCAAAAAATGGCCAAAGCCGAACTGGCCGGCCTGCTCAACCTGCCGGTCAACCAAGCCTACGTCCTGGCCGAACCGGACAGCCAGAGCGCCAGCCAGGCACCCAAAGTCGACTTGTCCATGGAGCGCATGGAAGAAATCGCCCTGCAAATGCGGCCGGAACTGCGCCAGGAAATGTACCAGACGCGCATCGGCACGGCGGAAATCCACAAAGCCATGCTGCGTTTGCTGCCGGGCGTGGAGCTGGAAATCGGTGGGCACTACGACAGCAACTCCTATTTGCTCAACCAGCACTTTGCCGAACTGGCGCCGCAGATCGCCAAAAACGTGTTTGAGCTGCTGCAGGCCCCGCAAGCCATCCGCACCGCCGAAACGCAAAAAGCGCTGGCCGACTCGCGCCGGCTGGCGGCGCACATGGCCATCCTCACCCAGGTGCACCTGGCCAACGAACAGCTGGAACTCTCGCGCAAACAATACGAACAAGCGCAGGAACTGGACGACATCAACCAACAAATCCTGCGCCACGTCGCCAACAGCGCCGACAGTCAGGCGACCAGCGCGATGGAGCGGATTCGCACGGCGGTGGACGCCATCATGACCAAACTGCAACGGCAGCAATCGCACGCCGACATGCAGGCGGCGCTGGGCAAGCTGTATGTGTCGCTGGGATTTGATCCGCTGCCCGAGGCGGTGGCGGGGCATGACGTCGACACGCTGGCGCAGGCCATCGCCGCGATCGACCAGGAGTGGGCGCAAGGCCGGTTGCCGGAGCCGGCCGACCGCAGTACCGAAGCTGAGGCGCCGGAAGCGCAGAGCACGCATCCGGTGTTCGAATTGGGCGAGTTGATGAGCAGTGTGGGGTTGTAGGCAGGGAGGCAGAGGGTAGGTTGTGCGTACCTTCGATGGCGTCGAACGGTACGCACAGCGTATCCGCGTATTTATACCGACAGCAGTCTAAAACTGTCCTCCATGCCCAAGGCTTTCGCCACCGTGCGATTGCGCAGATAGCCCTGATGCGTATTGACCGCTTTGAGCAAACCGGCATCGCCGGTTAAGGCCGCCAAACCGTGTTGGGCCAGTTGCAGCAAATACGGCAGGGTGGCGTGGGTCAAAACCTGGGTGGCGGTGCGCGGATAGGCTCCCGGCATGTTGGTGACGCAATAATGGACGACGCCGTATTGCTCGTAGACCGGCTGGGAGTGGCTGGTGGGCCGGGAGGTGGCGATGCAGCCGCCCTGGTCTATGCTGACGTCCACCAGCACGGAGCCGGGCTGCATGCCGCGCACCATGGTTTCCGTGACCACGTGCGGCGCCTTGGCGCCAGGCAGCAGCACGGCGCCGATCAACAGATCGGCATCCAGCAGTTCACGGGCGATGTTTTCCGGCGAGGAAACGATAAAGCCCAGTTGTTCCCCCAACTCGGCACGCAGTCTCGGCAAGCGTTCGAGACGCCGTCCCGCCATGACCACCTGCGCGCCCAGCCCCAATGCCGTGCGCGCCGCGTGGCGTCCCACCACGCCGTCACCGATGATCAGCACCTTGCCATAGTGTTCGCCCAGGACGATGCCCGGCAGCGTGCCTTTGCCGCCGTGGCACTGCGCGAGGTAGTAACAGCCCATAAAAACCGCGACATCACCGGCCACCGCGCTCATGGGTGCCAGCAGCGGCAAGCGGCCTTGGGCGTCTTCCAGGGTTTCGTAGGCGATGGCGGTGGTGCCGCGTTCCAGCAGGACTTCCGTCAAACGGCGCTCCACGCCGGCCAGGTGAAAATAAGTAAACACCATCTGGTTCCGTAAATGGCCGTATTCGGAGGCCAGCGGTTCCTTGATTTTGACCACCAGCTCCTGGTTCCAGCAAGCGGCGGCATCGCCGATGACGGCGCCTGCCGCCTGGTAGTCCGCGTCGCTGTAGCCGGAACCCAGTCCGGCACCGGCTTGTATGGTCACCGCGTGGCCGGCGGCGAGCGCCGCCGCCGCCCCGGCCGGCGTCAGCGCCACGCGGTTTTCTTGGTCTTTGATTTCTTTGGGGACGCCGATGTTCATGTCAGCTGAACAGTTGATTGCGCACGGCCAGTTCGCTTTTTTGCACCAGATTTTTGTCCAGCGACTGGCTTACCAGCTTGAGGGTTTGGTCGTTGAGGCTATGGCGCAGTATGCCCAGAAACTCCGGCGGCGCTATCAGTATGAGGTGGTTGAACTGGCCATGGGTACGGCCTTGATCCAGGCGTTCCGCCAGACGCAAGGCGAACAGTTGGGCTTCATGGCGTTTGGGGTCTACTTCTTTGCCCACGGCGTGCCGCCCCACGGCATCGACCGTGCGTCCGGGCCGGTCGGAGGTCAAATCCTGTTCACGGGCACGGCCTTCTGGATGATCCAATGACTCTATTTCTTTCAAAGGCTTGATACGCGATTCCATGGCGTAAATGATGGCGCGGCTGCTTTCAGCGGTGAGAATCCAGGTTGTTGCCATGAGTAGTTCTCCTCGATTTCATTGAAAAAACATAAGTTTGCCGGTTGCTCAACAAGGCGTGCCGGAGCGGCTTAATCGCCGTCCGCGATCCAGCGCGATTCCAGCGGCCTGAGCAGGTTATAGACCTGCCATTCGATAACCGCAAGCCGTCGTTATCGGGAAAAATCAGGCATTGATCTCTGGACCTGCTGCGGTTACCTTTGACGGGTTTTTACCCTAATCGATCAGGAGGTGCCCCGTGGAAACCGCTAACGAATTGGTCCGTGCCGCAGACGAAGTCGGCATAGGCCGCATCCGCAAGCACATTTTTCTATGCTGTGATCAAAACAAGCCGCTGTGTTGCAGCAAAGACGCCGGCATTCAATCCTGGGATTACCTGAAGCGCCGCCTTAAGGAGCTGAAAGCGGTGGGGCACAAAGACATTGCCCGCAGCAAGGCCGATTGTCTGCACGTCTGCACGCATGGCCCCATCGCGGTCGTGTATCCCGACGGCGTCTGGTATCACTCCTGTACGCCGGAAGTGCTGGAGCGCATCATCCAGGAGCACTTGCTCGGCGATGTGCCCGTGGCGGAGTTTCGCATCCTGGGCAGCGCCGGTTAAGCCGGGTTCAGCGCCATGTCCAATCTTACCGACACCATCCGCCGGCGTTACGACCGCCTGGCTCCCTGGTTCGATGCGCTGGAAGGCGTGTTGGAAAGCTGGGCTTTCGGCCCATGGCGGCGGCAGCTATGGAGCCGGGTCGGTGCCGGCCACTGGTTGGAAGTCGGAGTGGGCACAGGGAAGAACTTTCCCTATCATCCGGCCGATGCGGACATCACCGCCATCGATTTCAGCCTGGAATCGGTGGACAGCCTGGGCCATGGTGGTTTGGTCAAGCTCATCCAGGCGCGCAAGCCGGATTCTTTACACTAATCACTGTTTTTTACCTTGAAGGAAACCCAATGTCCCAACTAGATAACGTCAGCGTGCTCAAAAAGGCCAATGTCTATTTCGACGGCAAATGCGTCAGCCACACCGTGCTGTTTGCCGATGGCGAGCGCAAAACCGTCGGCGTGATTTTTCCGTCCACGCTGACTTTCAACACCGGCGCGCCGGAAATCATGGAAATCGTCGACGGTTTGTGCAAAGTGCGCTTGGCAGGCGCAACCGAGTGGCAAAGCTATCGCGGCGGGGAATCGTTTAAAGTGCCCGGCGACAGCAGTTTTGACATAGAAACGGTAGAGCTGGTGAATTACGTTTGCCACTTTGGTGGGTAGTTGAATTAAGGTTTTTCCGTTCGCCCTGAGCTTCGCCGCAGGGCGCTATGCGAACGCCTTGTTTCAGCAGTATCACGGCGGGGGCGGCAGGGCGGTGGGCGGTTGCTGGTAGGGCAGACGGTACAGCGCCAGACGGCCCACGGTGAGCGGCACGGCGATCCAGCACGCGCCGGCGGCGCTGCAGCGGAAGTCGAAGTCCCAGAGCGGACTGGGCTGCTGGAATTCCGTCGGCAAGCGCAGGGTGAACAGCAGGCGCCGCTGCTCCACATCCCACAGGCGCACGGTCATGTCGCCGCCCACGGTGGCGAGTTGGCGACCGTCGGGGCTGTAGATGGCGCGCAACACCGTTTGCTCGTGGCCCACCAGCCGCTGCGGCGCGCCGGGGTTGGCGATATCGTAGAGCATAACCGTTTGATCCCGCCCCACGGCGGCGGCCTGCCGGCCATCGGGGCTGAGGCTGGCCCACAGCAGGCTGTCCTGGGCTTGGCCGATTGCTTGCGGCGGGCGGCTGGGGTTATCGACATTCCACAGGCGTATATCCCAATCTCCCGTGATTAGAAGGCGTGAACCCGCCTCGTCAAATTCGACGGCGTTAACATCCTTCCCATCAAGCGGCTTAAAAAAGCGTCCTTGGCCGCTGTTCACTTCAAACAAGCCGATCTGTCCATCAAACCCGGCAGTAGCGAGGCGGCGACCGTCGGGAGAAAAAGCGACGGCGTGGACCGCAGCGGTATGTCCTTCCAGGGTATGCAGCAGGTTCAGGCCGTCGCCGCCCGGCGCCAGCCGCCACAGCTTGGCCTTGTCGTCCATGCCCGCCGTGGCCAGCAGGCCGCCGTCGGGGCTGAAAGCAATGCGCTTGATTGCACTCTTGCCATGGGCCAGCGCCTGTTCGGCGAGTATCTGACCCTGCGGCAAACCATACAGGCGTAGCGTGCCGTCATCCATGCCGAGCGCCAGCCTGGCGCCGTCGGGGGCAAGCGCCGCTGCTTTAGGAATACCGCCCGTTTCCCACAGCCACTGCTGCGGCGTGGCCGATGACCAGCGCCGCAGCGTGGCGTCGTTGGCGGCGGTGTAGATCTGCTCGCCGTGGCGCGCCACGGACCACAGGCCGGCCTCGTGGCCCTGAAAGATGCGCCGGGTGACGCCGCTCATCACGTCCCACAGGCGCAGGGTGTTGTCGCGGGCGGCGGACAGCAGTTGGCGGCCATCGGCGCTGAAAGTGACACCAAACACGATGTTCTGGTGGCCGCGCAAGGCCCGCAACGGCTGGCCGGTGGCGGCGTCCCAGAGCAGCACTTGTTTATCGTCGCCGGCCGTCGCGAGCTGTTTGCCGTCCGGGCTGAAAGCAACTCCTTCTACTCGTTCGCGATGTCCTTGCAGCGTGAACAGCGACTTGCCTTGCCGCCAATCCCAGATGCGCGCTGTTTTATCGAACGATGCGCTGGCCAGGCGGTTACCGTCCGGCGCAAAAGCCAGGCCGTTGGGCGCGGCGATAGCACGGGTGTGCCCTTCCAGCGTAGACAACAGTTTACCCTCTGCCGCCGACCACAGGCCGATCTTGCCATTCGCGCCGCCGCTGGCGAGCACCGTCCCGTCCGGGCTGAGCGCCAGCGCTTTGACAGCATCCGCTGCTTGCCATTGCCCCAGTTTATCCCCAGTCGGCAACGACCAGCGGATGATGCGGCCATCCTCACCGCCGCTGAACAGCCAGCGGCCTTGGGGGGCGAATACCACGGATCTTACGTCGCCAAAATTGCCTGCTTTCGAATCATGCCCTTCCAAACGCCGCAACAACTGGCCGCCGGCGGCATCGAACAGCAGCAGCGTAGCGCGCTCACCGGCGGCGGCCAGCAGCTTGCCGTCCGGGCTTACCGCCACGCCCCCTGAAAGCTGGGCACCGGCGCCGCGATACACCCGGTCGGCCTGGCCGCCCATGAGGTCGACATAGCCGGCCAGCAGGTTGCGGGCGTGGCGGCGCGTTTCTGGCACGTCTTGGTCCAGCGACACGCTGTCCGCCAGCACCTTCCGCGCCTCGGCGTAGTCTTCCACCCGCGCCAGCAGGCTGCCGTGGGTGAGTTGGGCATCGAACAGGCTGGCGGTGCGCCGCAGTTCGGCGGCTTGGGCTTGCAGTTTGTAGCTGTAGGCGATGAGCGCGACACCGACGGCGAGTACCGCCACGGCCGCCACCGCGCCGGCCCAGCGCCGGGCGCGCCCTGCCGCAGAACGGGCGGCCTGCGCCAGTTGCCGTTCCTTGTCGGCGCGCCGGCGCTCGGCTGCGGCCTCGGCTTCCAATCGCCGTTGCTCCTCCTCCCTGCGGCGTTTTTCTGCGTCGCGGCTGGCGATGAGGAAACAGCGGGTGTGCTCGAATTCGGCCTGCACCTCTCGTTCCCGCGCGCCGCGCGGGAAAGCCGCCGCCGACAGCCGGAATAACTCAGGCTGCCGGCGTGCGGTTGGGGCGCGCTGCGCTCCGTGATCGAGCGCAGCGGCGGCTATCGGCGCATCGTGCCGAGCGGCGTCGGCCTGGGCGGGCGGGACGCCCGCGCTCCCAGGGCTGTAACGCTGTGCCCAGTGCGCGCTGGGTTGCCAGACGGCGGCATTTACCTGGGTTTCCGCGCTCCCAGGGTTCCACCACTCCAGCGCCCGGGCTAATTCGCCGCCGGTCAGCAAGCCGTCGCCGCCGTCCCATTCCTGTGCGCGCTGCGACCAGCGGCGGTAACCCTGGCCGCGCTGGTATTCGCTGTCCACCCAGCTATGTAGCCGGTCCCACTGGCGCATCAGCGCTTCGTGGGTCAGGTCGATGACGCTGTGGTCGCGCAATTCGCGCCCGTAGTGCAAAAAACTCACCTCCGGCGCGGCGAAAGCGGCGATCACCGGCTCGAAGTCTTGCGCCGGCACGCCGGCCCAGGCGGCGATGGCGGCCAGGGTTTGCGGGCGGCGCACGGCCTGGCCGTTGTCGCGGCGTTCAGTGACGGCGCGGAACAGGGTTTGCGCCAAGGCTTGCTGCGCGGCGGGCAGCGCGTTCAGCACGGCGTCGGCGTGCCGGTTCAGCGCGGCGTCGATGCCGCCCACGGCGCTGACGCAGGCGGCGTCGATCAGCGGCGTGTCGGTGTCATTGTCGCCACTGGCGGCGTTCGGCGCCGGAACGCCTGTTGCTTGACTGGCGTGAGGGAGGTTGATGTGGTCACGGCTATTAAGTTCCCTCACCCCGGCCCTCTCCCGCGGGGAGAGCGAAGCGAGGGGCCGGGGGCCGGAAGCGACAGCCCACAAGCGCGCCAGGGCGTGCTGCAAAACGGGCAACTGGTCGTCCTGACGGAGGTTTTGGACCAGTTCCTCCGCCAAGGCGGCGTCCACGTCGCCGCCGAACACCCGCGCCGGGCCGACGATGGCGCGGTGCAGCTCTGCCGGCTTCAGGCGCGGCGTCAGGTATTGGGCGCGGTTGATGGCTTCCGGCAGGTCGAAAAAACGCACGCAGTGGCCGAGAAAATCGCTGCGCAGGGTGAGAGCGACGTAGACGTGGCAAAAGGTCGCGGCCTTTTTTATCTCCCCCTCATCCCAACCTTCTCCCTGGGGGAGAAGGAGTTCTCTGACTCCAGATTCCTGGGTAGGGCCGGGGTGAGGGCCGTTTACGCCGGCACGCGCGGCCAACAACAGTTCGACAAAAGCTTCCGCTTCATCGTCCGCGTCGGCCACCGCTTCGGCATAGGTGAAAACTTCTTCGAACTGGTCCACCAGTATCAGCAAATTGAACGGCGCCACGCCGGTGGGGCGGCGCGCGGCGGCGCTGTGCAGCAGGCTGGTCAGTCCTGATACGCCACGGCGCAGTTCCGCCGCCGCCAGGGCGACGTCGGCGGTGACGTCTTCGGCGTCTTTGGGCAAGCGCTCCTCGCCCACCAGTTCCCGCCCCAGGGCGTGGCGGCTGAGCAGGGCTTGCGCCAAGGCCAGCAGCGGCTGGCCGCCGGGGCGCAGCAGCGCCAAACGCCAGTCGCTGCCGGTGCCCAGCGCGCCGGACGCCAGGCCGGGCAGCAGGCCGGCGCGCACCAGGCTGGATTTACCGCAACCGGACGGACCGATGACGGCGAGAAAGTGTTCGCGTTGCAGGATTTCCAGCAGGCGGTCGGTGTGGCCTTCGCGGCCAAAAAAGATTTCGCTTTCGTGCGGTTCGAAAGGACGCAGGCCCGGATAGGGCGCGGTGACGGGGCGGTAGTCAAACACGGGCCACCCCCTGGCGCAGCGTGTCGACGAAGTGCCGCAAGGGTTCGGCGCAGAGACCCTGACGGCAGTTCAGCAGCATCAGTTGGCGGCTGGGGGGTAAGCCGTGCTCCGGTTTTTGTTCCGGTGGTCCGTCCAGCAATGCACCCCAGACGTGTTTTCCACGCATAGCCATGACTTTGCGGGCGCGGGCGTGTTGTAGCTGCACCCAGAGCGTTTCGGCAACACCATAGACAATAACCACGCCGTCGTTGTATTCCAACAACTCGTCCAGATATCGATTGTTTACTGCTGGTAGCCGGGACGATAGGGGCTCCGCTGCCAAGGTGGCGTCCACTTCCATTTCGGCCAGCATGTCTTGCACTTTTTTGCCCAGGTCGCGGTCGGGCTGGTCGGCGTTGATCACTACGCTGAGGGGGGCGGCGGTCGGTGCCGGGTCGGGCGGCGTGGCGCGCTGGAGCAAGCGTTCGAGGAGTTGCCGGCAAAACGCGGCAAAATCTTCCGGCGTGGCGCGTTGCAGCAGCGCCCGCTGGGCGGCATCGGCGATGTTTTCCGGGACTATGTCGGGACTGCGCCAGCACAGCCACGGCAAGTCGCGGCGTTGCGCCGTGGCCTCAGCGGCATCCGCCTGGAGTTGCGCAAAACGGGCCTCGGCCCAGGCGGGTTTGCGGCCCGCCAGGCCGCCCAGTAGTTGCACCAGCAGATCGGCCTGCTCCAGGTCGGCTTGCAGGGTCCGGGCGTAGCGCGCGGCTTCCGCATAAGGGTAGTGGCCGGGCAGTGCGGGCAGCACGCGGTGCCCCTGGTTTTGCAGGTCGGCGGCCAGGGTTTCCCATAGCGCCAGCACGTCGTCGGTGGGGTCGGCGATCCAGACGGTTTTGCCGGGGGCGGGTGTTTTCGGTAACGGGGCGGTTGCGGTGGGGCCGGGTGGTGGCGTTGGTGGAAGCCCTTGTACTTGCCGGGCGAGAATGCTCGCCAGATGATTGAGTTCTCGCCAGTAGACCCGGTCTGTTTTAGGATCGGGCACCGGCCAGCCCAGGGTCATGGGTTCCGGCTGGTCGATGCCGGCCTGCCAAAACTGTAGCGCCGTGATGTCGTGGTGGCCGGTATGCCAATCGTTCCGCTCGGTCGGCAGCAGTTCCACCAGGAATACCCGGTTATTGGCTTTGCCGCCGCCCACCTCCGTTACGAAGGTGTCCATTTCTTTTTGACACCACTCAGATTCCAGGTAGCGCGGTGACATAAAAGCGACGATGCACCGGCTGTCCCGGATGCGTTGCCGCAAGGTTTCATCCACGGCGCGCTGGGGCTCCAGGCGGTGATCCATCCAGCACTTGACCGTACTGCCACCGGACTTCATGCCGATGGCTTTTTCCAGCTTGTCGACAAAACTGGTCACCCAGCCTCGGGTTTCCTCATCGAAAATCTGGTTGTCGGCGTGGGCGTAGCTGATGAATACCTGGACCATGCGGGTGTTTCCTTGTCGTTGCGCTGGGGGATCGCCCAGCCATAGCCATGCGAAAAATCTGGTAACTGTTCAGCACGCTTTGAAAACGGCGGCTTTATCTGCAACATCTTTACCGTAATCGTTCACGCCCCCCCTGCTTTGTTCTGGTTCCCAACCTCCAGGTTGGGAACCCGGTCTTGGAAGCTCCAGCTTCCCGTCAAGACGCAACACCGTGTCGTTACGCTCCGCATATACGCGAAGCTGGAGCTTCGCAGACCTGGTTCCCAAGCAGAGCTTGGGAACCAGCGGAACTAGCGGACCGCAGCCTTAAACCACCGCCAATGCTTTGAGTAGAGGCAACTGTTTTTCGGCAAATTCCCTGGCCTGCTCGGTCAGTTCGGCCAGGTTTTCTTCAGCGGTTTTCAGCATTTTGCCTTCCTTGATGATCTGCTGGTTTTGCGATTTTAGAATGCCCCAGACGAAACCCGCCCAGGCTTCCGGCTGTGTTTCGCCTTGGGCGTTTGCCATCAGGAAGAGCTGGGCAAAGCGCGATACGCTGATGCCTCCGCCGGTCACCGGGCTGGCCAGATAGCTGATGTCCGAGCTGCCCCTGGTCAGGTCCATGACGCGGGCGTTGAGTTTGTCGGTGTGGGGTTTGGCCTGGCCGACTGCGGCTTCGTCCTGCGCCAGGGTCAATGTGCCTTTGCCGATCAATATCATGATGGCTTGCAGTAATTGGGCAAACACTACGCCTTGGGGTTGCAGCAACTGTTCCAGTTGGCCCAGCGTTTTGGGCTGGTGATCGGCCAGTGCGTCGAGTATCGGCGCGTAAACCGATTCTTGCAGGGACGCTTTGCCCAGCACGCTGTTGACCTCGAAAGTCACGTCCGCGCGATGTTGCGTCATGACGATGCGGGGTTTTCTCAGCGCTTCGGCCTGTTCCAGGGCGGAGAGTTTGCGTCCGCCTTTGACCCAGTAATCGCGGCGGAATTGTTGATTGATCATGTAATCGCGCACGGTTTCACGGAACGTGGCGTCGGAGATGGCTTGCAAAAATTGCTGCTGCTCGGCGGTCATGTTGATGATGTCGACGTGGTCGAGGTAGTGCGCCGAGCAGGCGTAGTTGAGCTTGGCCGGGGTCAGCCAGTCGCTGAATGCGGCGAACGGCATGGGTTCCCAGTCGCGGTTGAAGTATTCGTGCGCCAGGTAATTGCGGTTTTGCCCTTTGATCTGTTTGATGCGTTCGACCACGTGCGGATTGGCGCGGGCATACATGGGCTGGGTGGCCAGCAGCTTTTCGGTGAATTCGATGGCGGCGTCGATGCGACCGACGATGCCCTGGCCGGGCGCGCCGACCACTTTGCTGTGTTCGGTCAGCAGGTGGCGCATCGGCACCATGGCGGCCCAGCCGGGCTGGGTGTTGTAGCTGATGTACAGCACTCCGCCGACCTTCAGCTTGCGGCACACGAAGTCCGCGATGACGGCGCGGTTTTCGTCGGAAATCCAGCTCCAGATGCCGTGCAGACCGATGTAGTCGAAATCCGGCAAATCACTACGGCTGCAAAATTCGGCAAACGACTGGTCGAACAGTTGTGCACCGGCGCCGGAAATGGCCGCCAGATTTTGGGCAAAGCTCGCCTGTGCCGGGTTGAAGTCGGTGGCCCACCAGCGGCTGTTCGACGCCGCCGCGTGGATGTTGGTGCTCATGCCCTGGCCGAAACCCAGTTCGCAGCAGGTCGCCATTGCCGGCAGGGCATAGCCGCCGCTCAAAAATGCCAGTTGCGCGCGCAACGGGTTGAGTTCGGTGTAATAACCATAGGTGTAGCCGATGTCGGCCACGTAGCCGGCGGTCCAGTCGTTCATAAATAGCCTTTTCTGATAAGTTTATGGTGATGGCCGGCCACAGAGAACACGCATCGTTCCCACGCTCGGCGTGGGAACGATGCCCGGGACGCTCTGTGTCCCGTATTCACTGGGGAGGCCGTTTTTGTTCTGCAAGCTGCCCGTAATCGTTCACGCCCCCTGCTTTTTTATGCGAAGTCCCAAAGAACCCCGACGGTGTCGTTATGCGGGAGGCAGAGCGTCCCTGGATGCGTTTCCACGCACAGCCGCCGCGAAGCGGAATCACTAAGGCTGCTTGAGAGCGTGGGAACGATGTTTCACATCCTGTGCAAAATCATTTCCAGCACGATTTTACTGCCGAAATAGGCCAGCATCAGTACGAAAAAACCACTGAGGGTCCAGCGCATGGCGGTGCGTCCGCGCCATCCCCATGCGGCTCGCCCCCAGAGTAGCAGGGCAAACACCAGCCAGGCCAGGATGGATAGCACGGTTTTGTGCGCCAAGTGCTGGGCAAACAGGTTTTCCACGTAAGCCAGGCCGGTGAGCAGGGATAAGCTGAGCAATAAAAAGCCGGCGGAAATCAAGCGGAACAAGAAGGTTTCCATGGTTTCCAGCGGTGGCAAGGCGCCCAGCAGCGGCAGCGGGTGTTTTTTGCGCAAATGCCAGTCTTGCAGTGTGACCAGGATGGCTTGCACCGCCGCCAGATTGAGTAGGCTGAATGCCAGCACCGACGCCAGTACGTGGAGCTGCATGGGCATGCTGGTGTTGTGCAGCAGGTGGGGCGGTTGTTGCAGGCTCAGTTTGAGTCCCAGCAGCAGGCCGGCCAGGGGGAAAAGAAAGACGCCCAATTTGTCGGCGGGGTGGCGAGCCGATACCAGCAGCACCAGGGCCACGATGAACAGCGCCGTCAAGGCGGCGACGTTGAGAAAGCCGAAGTCCACGCCCGCCGTGCCGAACAGCGCAGGCCATAGCGACGCCGCGTGCAGTGCGGCGGCAGCCCAGGGCAGGCGCATGACGGAGTCTGACCCTTGTTTGGTCATGGCGTCCTGGCGACGCCAGGCGCGGATCAATAAAACGGTGCAGGTGCCGTAAAGCGCAATGGCGCCGAATCCTGCGATGTGTGCTAGCGTCAAGATCACTGCCCTCCAGGCGCTAGTCTGGCATAATGTCGGGTCAAGATGAAGTAAAGCCCGCTTTGCGTTGAAAAATCAGGCGGGGCAAGATTATTGCGGCAGGGTTAAGGTTCCATAATGTTTGACAATCTGACACAGCGTTTAAGCAGCACACTGAAGAACATTCGCGGTCAAGGCCGACTGAGCGAAGACAATATCCAGGAAAGTTTGCGGGAAATCCGCCAGTCCCTGCTGGAGGCCGACGTGGCCTTGCCGGTGGTGCGCCAGTTTATCGATCAGGTGAAGGCGCGGGCGCTGGGGACCGAGGTGCGCGAACACCTCAATCCGGGCCAGCAATTTGTCAAAATCGTCTACGACGAACTGCTGGGCGTGATGGGTTCGGCCAATGAAAAGCTGAACCTGGCGACGCAGCCGCCGGCGGTCATCCTCATGGCCGGTTTGCAGGGGGCCGGTAAAACCACCACCGTGGCCAAGCTGGCGCGCTGGATGAAGGTCAATATGAAAAAGTCGGTGGCGGTGGTCAGCGCCGACGTCTACCGCCCGGCGGCCATCCAGCAGTTGCAGACTTTGGCGACCGAACTGGGCGTGGAATACATCGCCAGCGATGCCTCGCAAAACCCGGTGGACATCGCCCGCGACGCGGTGGTGACGGCGAAAAAGCGGGTGCTGGACGTGCTCATCGTCGATACCGCCGGCCGCTTGCACGTGGATGAGGCCATGATGGAGGAAATCAAGCTCATCCACGCCGCCGTCAAGCCCATCGAAACGCTGTTCGTGGTGGACAGCATGACCGGTCAGGACGCCGCCAACACCGCCAAGGCATTCCATGATGCGCTGCCGCTGACCGGCGTGGTATTGACCAAGGCCGACGGCGATGCCAGGGGCGGTGCGGCGTTGTCCATACGCTACATCACCGGCAAGCCCATCAAGTTTATCGGCGTGGGTGAAAAAGCCGATGCGTTCGAATTGTTCCATCCCGAGCGTATTGCCCAGCGCATTCTCGGCATGGGCGACATGCTCAGCCTTATCGAGGAAGCCGAACGCAAAATCGACAAGGAAAAAGCCGACAAGCTGTTCAAAAAACTGCAGAAAGGCAAGGATTTCGACTTGAGCGATTTTCGCGATCAGATGCTGCAACTGCAGAACATGGGCGGGATCGGCGCGTTGATGGACAAAATGCCGGGCATGGGGGCTATTCCGCAGGAAGCGCGCGATAAAGTCGACGGCAAGGACATCAAGCGCCAAATCGCCCTCGTCAACTCCATGACGCCCAAAGAGCGCCGTTTTCCGGCGACCATCGACGCTTCCCGCAAGCGCCGCATTGCGCGTGGCGCCGGGCTGGACGTGCAGGACGTCAATCGTTTGCTCAAGCAGTTTTTGCAGATGCAAAAATTCATGAAAAAAATCGGCAAGGGCAATATCGCCAATCTGATGCGCGGTGTGAAAGGCGCTATTCGCGGCATGCCGGCGATGCGGCGGTGATGGCGGCGGGAGCGGCTTTGGCGCGATAAGGAACGCAGGGCGTGGGAGCGATAAAAAATTGCCCCTTCACAAGCTGCGCTGTTTCCGTATAATGGTCAGATTAACCACATTGCTTATTCACGGGAAATAACGGCATGGTAACAATTCGTCTGTCTCGCGGCGGCGCAAAAAAACGCCCTTTCTATCACGTGGTTGTCACTGACAGCCGCAATAAGCGCGATGGCCGCTACATTGAGCGCCTGGGTTTTTTCAACCCGATCGCCAGCGGCAAGGAAACGCGCTTGCAGTTGAACAGCGAGCGCGTCAGCTACTGGGTTGCCAATGGTGCCCAGACCAGTGACCGCGTGGTTGCGCTGATCAAAGAAGCAGCAAAAAAAGCAGCCTGAAACCCGTTTCCGTGGCCGATTTGCCGGTGGCGGAGCGTTGGGTCGTCCTGGGTCGCGTCACCGGTGCTTATGGTGTGCGCGGCTGGGTCAAGGTGCGCTCGTATACCCAGCCTGCGGACAATATCCTGCGCTACACCCCCTGGTGGATAGCTCAGCAGGGTGGACAGAAGGAATACCCGGTTGTGTCGGGCAGGGTGCAGGGTGGCTTTGTCGTCGCCCAACTGGCCGGACTCGACGTCAGGGAAGCCGCCATGGCTTTGGCCGGTTCGGCAATCTCGGCACCCCGCAGCCTTCTGCCGCCGCTCCCCGCTGGTGAGTATTACTGGAGCGATCTGATCGGCCTCAAGGTCGTCAATCAGGAGGGCGTCGATTTCGGTACAGTCACGCGCCTGTTTGAAACCGGCGCCAACGACGTGCTGGTGGTCGACGACGGCGAGACGGAGCGTTTTATTCCCTACGTCTTCGGCATGTACGTGTCGGCGGTGGATTTGGAGGCCGGCTTGATGCGCGTGGATTGGGATGCCGATTTTTAAGCCACGGTGCGGGTAAGCCCATGCGCTTCGACGTCATCACCCTGTTTCCCGAGATGATAGAGCAAAGCACCCGGTTCGGCGTGGTCGGACGGGCGCTGGAGAACGGCAAGTTGGCCGTGGTTACCTGGAATCCGCGCGATTACACGCACGACGTGCATCGCAGCGTGGACGACCGGCCTTACGGCGGCGGTCCCGGCATGGTGATGAAAGTGCAGCCGTTGCGTGACGCCATTCGCGCTGCTAAAGCTGCGGCGCCGGGTGCCGGAACGGTGTATCTGAGTCCCCAGGGGCATTCGTTCAACCAGGATGCCGCTACGGCATTCGCCGGGCTGCCGGGGTTGATTTTGGTGGCCGGCCGTTATGAGGGCGTGGACGAGCGCTTGATCGAAGCAGAAATCGACGAGGAATGGTCCATCGGCGATTACGTGCTCAGCGGTGGTGAACTGGCGGCATTGGTGATGATAGACGCGGTGGCGCGGTTGTTGCCGGGGGTGTTGGGCGACGCCGAATCGGCGCAGCAGGACTCCTACATGGACGGCCTGCTGGACTGTCCGCACTACACCCGGCCGGTCGATATCGAAGGCCGGCGCGTGCCGGACGTGCTGCAAAGCGGCAATCACGCTGCGATAAACCGCTGGCGCTTGAAGCAAGCGCTGGGACGTACCTGGCAAAGGCGGCCCGACTTGCTGGTGGAGCGGGAGCTGAACGCAGAACAACTGCGTTTGCTGGAAGAATACAAACACGAAATGATTTAGACGGAAACGTAACTGAGGCAGAGACATATGAACATCATTCAGCAGCTTGAATCGGAAATGATGAAAACGGACGTGCCCCAATTCGCCCCCGGCGATACGGTGGTGGTTCAGGTGAAGGTGAAAGAAGGCAACCGTGAGCGCTTGCAGGCGTTCGAGGGCACCGTCATCGCCATACGCAATCGCGGCTTGAACTCCGCGTTCACCGTGCGCAAAATTTCCCATGGCGAAGGGGTGGAACGCGTATTTCAGACCCACAGCCCGGCGATCCAGGACATCCAGGTCAAGCGCCGTGGCGCCGTGCGCCGCGCCAAGCTCTACTACCTGCGCGATCGTGCCGGCAAAAAAGCGCGCATCAAGGAAAAGCTCTAACTACCCGGCATCCCTCCTGGCAGTACGCCAAGGCGTAAAGCGGGAGTTGTGGCGGTCTGCATGATCACTGCTGTTAAAGCCAACGAGCGGCAACCCGCTACGTTGGCTTTTCTGTGTCCGCCATGCGCCTGAACTGGTTGGAAGCCCGAGGGGAGCTGGTTTGCGCCGTCATCGATACGCCGATCGGCAGGCTGTCTTTAAGCGCCCGGGGAGAGGCGCTGGTTTCCATCGATTTTGTGGACGACGCTCCGCTCGATTTCCCGGCTGACGCGGCCGCGTTGCCGTCGCCGCTCGCGCAAGCGGGCACGGCGTTGCTGGATTACTTTCAAAAAGCCTTAGTTATTCCGCGAGAACGCGGCGGCTTTCAAGAAGCCTTAGTTTTTCCGCGAGGACGCGGCGGCTTTCAAACCGGCGCGACATGGAACGTGCCGCTCAATCCGGTGGGCACCGATTTCCAGCGCCGCGTCTGGCAGCGTTTGGCGGATATTCCTTTAGGAACGGTTGTCAGCTACGGGCAATTGGCGCGCGAAATGGGCAGCGGCGCGCGCGCCATCGCCGGGGCTTGCCGCGCCAATCCCTATCCGCTGGTGATTCCGTGCCATCGCGTGGTGGCCGCGCATGGCCTGGGAGGCTATTGTGGCGCCACGGATGGCGGCTGGCTGGACATTAAGCGTTGGTTGCTGGCCCACGAGCAGGCATGCCATTGGGAGAGGGAGCCCGAAAGCCCGGAAACTAACGATCATGGCCTGCAGTGATGCTCAATGCTTGCGACGGCGCGCGCCCATGATCGTTATGCCTGAGAGCCAGAATCAAAAAGCGCTGAACCTCATTCGCCTGTTCCTGGACAATCTGTGGGCGGAATACGGCTTGAGCGAGAATACCGCTTCCGCTTACGGTAGCGATTTGCGCCTGTTTGCCCAATGGCTGGAGCAGAGGGAACTGAAGGAGAAGGACGTGCGGCGGTTTCTCTGGAATGCGCTCGACGCGGACATCAGGGTATACCTCGGATATCGCTATAAAAACAACATCAGCAGCCGCTCCTCGGCCCGCCTGATGTCCTGTTTGCGCAAGTTCTACGGCTATTTGTTGCGCGAGCGCCTGATCGACAACGACCCTACCATCCTGGTCGAAATGCCGTGGACCACCCGCGCCTTGCCGGCCAGCTTAAGCGAGCAGGACGTGGAAAAACTGCTGGCGGCGCCCGGAGCGGAAGACATGCACGGGCAGCGCGACAAGACCATGCTGGAACTGTTGTACGCCACAGGTTTGCGGGTATCGGAACTGGTGAGCTTACAGCTGTCCCAGATCAATTTCCGCGCCGGCGTGCTGGTGGTATGCGGCAAGGGCGACAAGGAGCGCATGATACCCATCGGCGAAGAAGCCCTGCATTGGCTGGAAAAATATCTGCCCGGCGCGCGGCGCGAAACCCTGGCCGGCCGCGACAGTGACTACGTTTTTGTCACGGCGCGCGAAGGGCCGATGACCCGGCAGGCGTTTTGGCATATCATAAAAATCTATGCGGACCGCGCCGGCATCGGGAAACATCTCTCGCCCCATACGCTGCGGCACGCATTCGCCACGCACCTGCTGAATCACGGCGCCGACCTGCGCGCCGTGCAATTGCTGCTGGGGCACAGCGACCTTTCCACCACTCAGATCTATACCCATATCGCCAAGATAAGGCTGAAAAACCTGCATCAGCAATTCCACCCGCGTGGCTAAATCAAGGACTCTCAACGATGAACATCCATCCCACCGCCCAAATCGCCGCTACCGCCAAACTTGGCGGCAACGTCAGCGTAGGACCCTACGCCATCATCGAAGATGACGTGGAAATCGGCGATTTCAGTCAAATCGACGGTCACGCCGTGGTACGCCGCTACGTCAAAATGGGCCAGCATAATTGGGTACACCCGCACGCTGTGCTGGGCGGTTTGCCGCAAGACCTGACTTTCGAAAGAGACAGCGTCACCTGGCTGGAAATCGGCGATGGCAATGTGTTCCGTGAAGGCGTCACCGTGAGCCGCGCCAGCCAGACGGTCACGCGCATCGGTTCCCACTGCTATTTGATGAACAACAGCCACGTGGCCCACGATTGCCGATTGGGCGATTTCAACATTCTGGCCGCCAACGTGGCGCTGGGGGGACACGTCGTCGTCGGCAACCGGGTGTTTTTTGGCGGAGCTTCCGTGGTGCATCAATTCTGCCGGATCGGCTCTTTCGCCATGATTCGCGGCATGGCCGGTGTCAATAAAGACGTGTTGCCTTATAGCCTGGTGGGCGGCGCGCCCATCAAGCACTATCGGTTGAACTCGGTCGGCCTGCACCGCAACGGCATCGAGGGTGATGCCTATCTGGCCTTATCCAGTGCCTATCGCAGCCTGCGTTTACGGGAATCCATCGATGAATTGCCAGATACCGAGGAGTTGGCCTATTTGCGCGCTTGGCTGGCGGAGCCCAGCAAGCGCGGCCTGGCGGGCTTCGTGGCGTTAAGCGTCAAGACGGACGATGAATAAACCTCTGCAATGCGCCGTGATCGGCGTGGGTTATCTGGGCAAATTTCACGCGGAAAAATACGCCGCCTTGCCTGATTGCCGATTGGCGGCGGTAGTGGACAGCCACCGGGACAGCGCGCTGAGCGTGGCGTCTCGCCATCCGGGCTGTGAGGCTTACACCGATTACCGGGAATTATTGGGCAAGGTGGACGCGGTCAGCATCGTGGTGCCGACCCGCATGCACCATGCGGTGGCCAGGGATTTTTTGCGGGCAGGCAGCCACGTGCTGGTGGAAAAGCCCATGACGGTGACGGTGGAAGAAGCCGATGAGCTGATTCAGCTTGCCAAGGCGCAAAACCGATTGCTCATGGTGGGGCACCTGGAACGCTTCAACCCCGCCGTGCTCAACCTGGATTTGACCCACCATCGTCCTTTGTTCATCGAATCGCACCGTTTGGCGCCGTTCAAGCCTCGCGCCACCGACGTGTCGGTGGTGCTGGATTTGATGATCCACGACATCGACATCATCCTGGACATCGTCGATTCGGAGGTCAAACACATCGAAGCCAACGGCGTCAAAGTGCTGAGCAACGACATCGACATCGCCAATGCCCGCCTCACTTTTCAAAGCGGCTGCGTCGCCAACGTCACCGCCAGCCGCATCAGCACCAAGGTAGAGCGCAAAATGCGCTTGTTTCTACCCAATGCCTACGTTTCCGTGGACTTTCAAAGCCGCGTGCTCAGCCGCCACTATAAGGGCGAGAGAGAAATGTTCCCAGGCGTGCCGGAAATCGTCACCGAAGATTCGGTGTATGAAAACGGCGATGCGCTCATGGAAGAAATCCGTCATTTCGTCGCGTGCATCCAGACCGGCCGACAGCCTTTGGTGCCGGGTGAAGCAGGGCGCAGGGCGCTGGCGACCGCGATAGAAATCGGCCGGTTGCTGGGGTGATATGAATAAAAAGTCCCCCACCGTCATGCTGGTCGCCGGCGAAGCTTCCGGCGATTTACACGCCGCCAATCTGTTCCGTGAACTGCAAAAACGCCTGCCCGGCATGCGCGGCATCGGCATGGGGGCCGGACACATGCGCGCCGCCGGCATCGACGTGCGCTTCGACTCGTCCAATATCGGCGTCATCGGCTTGTTCGAAGTGGTGGCGCATTATTGGGAAATACACCGCGCGCTCAAGCTGATGGAGCGCATCGTCACGCAGGAAAAGCCGGACTTGCTGATTTGCGTCGACTATAAATCCTTCAATTTCCAACTGGCCAAATTCGCCAAGCGCCACGGCGTCAAAGTGATGTTCTACGTCAGCCCGCAAGTGTGGGCCTGGAAGTCCTGGCGCATCAAAGACTACGGCGCCATCGCCGACATGATGGCGGTGATTTTTCCATTCGAAGTGCCCATCTATGCAGCGCATAACATCCCGGTGCGCTACGTCGGCCATCCGCTGGCCGACAAGGTCAAAGCCACGCTGTCCAAGGCGGAGGCGATGGTAGAGTTTGGTTTAACGGGAACGGGAGACGTAGCGAAGGATATGCCTGAAAACAGCGTTCTGGTTGCGCCTGGCGGTGTAGGGTACGCTGTGCGTACCGTCGACGGTGTTGAGCGGTACGCACAGCGTACCCTACGGAGCGGGGATGCGGCTCCGGTGGTAGGCCTGTTGCCCGGCAGCCGGCGCGGTGAAATCAAGCGCCTGCTGCCGGCCATGCTGCAAGCGGCGGCTTTATTGGCAGAGCGCATGCCTGCCGTGCAATTCATTCTGCCGCAGGCCGACACGGTCAAAGACGCCATGCTCGCGCCGTATCTGGCGGCTGCCGCCGTGCCGGTGCGCGTGGTGCCGGGCCGTACTTACGACGTGTTGCAGTGCTGCGATGCCGTGGTCACTTGTTCCGGCACCGCCACGCTGGAAACGGCGCTGATGGGCGTGCCGATGGTCATCGTTTACAAACTGGCCGAACCCAGCTATTGGTTGGGCCGCATGCTGGTGCAAGTGCCCCACATCGGCCTGCCCAACATCATCGCCGGGCGCGGCATCGTGCCTGAACTGATCCAGCACGCCGCCAATCCCCCCGCCATCGCCGACGCCGTGCAACGCCTGCTGACCGATGCCGGCTACAGCGCCACGATGCGGCGCGATCTGGCCGAGGTGAAAGCCAGACTGGGGGAGGGTGGTGGTTCGGCCGTCATGGCCGAGCTGGCGCTGGAGTTGTTATAGAGTCCAGCGTTGATAAAGCTACACAAAACTCCCTCTCCCCTCGGGAAAGCCGCCGCGAAGCGGTATCGCTCAGGCTTCTTGAGAGGGTTGGGGTGAGGGCATTCAAATGTAGCTTTATCAACGCTGGCTCCTATACAGCGTCCCTCTGTTTTCTGAAAATCAGGGCGTGCGATGCGCGCCCGGCCTGGGATATGTCCATGAAACTTTACTTATTGTCGTTACTGGTTTTTTGCATTGGGTTTTTGTGGGGGACGGGCGTTTATGCCGATCCCCTGCACCCTTTTCCCCAGCATGTAGCCTATGCCGCGGCAACCATCAAACCCGACCACCGCACTCAAGCGCAACTGGACGCCGACGTCCAGGCTTTTTACGATCAATGGAAAAAGTCCTACGTGATATCCGCCGGCATCAGCCCGGCGGGCAATCCCCTTTACCGCATTTCTTACGGTTCAACCGACCCCGGCCGCACGGTGTCGGAAGGCCAGGGCTATGGGATGGTGATTGTGGCGACCATGGCCGGCTACGATACGGATGCCCAGACCATTTTTGACGGACTGCGGGAGTTTGCGCGCCTATATCCCAGCTCGATCAATGCCCGCCTGATGAGCTGGGAAGTGCCGCCGGGAAACGCGGACAGCGCTTTTGACGGCGATGCCGACATGGCATACGGGTTGTTGTTGGCCCATGCCCAGTGGGGTAGCGCCGGGCGCATCGGTTATGCCGCCGAGGCCAATACGCTGATCAGCGCCATCAAGGAGTCCACCATCGGTCCCGTCAGCCACCTGCCGCTGCTGGGCGATTGGGTCGAGCCCGACGGAAAGCGCTATAACCAATACACGCCCCGCTCGTCGGATTTCATATTGAATGCCTTCCGGACCTATGGCCGCGCTACCAACGATGCGGCCTGGGACAGCGTCGTTGCCGGCACGCAAAAAACCATTGGCCGTATACAGGCGCGCTATAGTCCCAGAACGGGCTTGTTGCCGGATTTTATCGTTTTTCAAAACCGGCAACCCAAGCCGGCCCCGCGCCGGTTTCTGGAAGGCGTAAACGACGGGGCTTATAACTACAACGCCGGCCGGGTGCCGTGGCGGCTGGCGACGGACGCGCTGTTGAACAATGACCCTGTTTCCATGGCGCAAGCGCAAAAAATATCGCATTGGATACAGGCGGCGGCCAAAAACAATCCCGCCAATATTCGGGCGGGCTATCGCTTGAACGGCAGCCCGCTGCCCGGCAGCCGGTATTTCACCACCTTCTTTGTCGCCCCATTCGGCGTGGCCGCCATGACCGATCCCGATCAACAGGCGTGGTTGAACAAGATTTACGATGCCGTATTCGACGTGCACGAAGACTACTACGAGGACAGCGTGACTTTGCTGTCGCTGCTGGTCATGACCGGAAATTACTGGGACCCCGTTCCGCAATAGCGTTTGTGCACCGGCATGAGCCATCATGGTCACTGTTGAGTCGGCGAAAGCCGCCACGTCCTCGTTCTACTTTGTCAGATTATTGCCAAGGCGTCATTCCGCCAGGGATAGGCGGAATCCAGGGCCATGGATGGTGGTGCGGCCCACCTCCCTGTGCCTGGATTTGAGCAGCCTTAGTTATTCCGCTATGCGGCGTCTTTCCGCCACTCCATGGCGGAAAGACGGGGTTCGTTGGACCGGGTAAGCTCCAAGGCAGGAAATCTGACAAAGTAGAACTAAGGCTTCTTGAACAACAATTGCAATTATCAGTGGAACTTATATGGAACAGTTTTTAGCGATTTTGAACGAACTCAGCGCAGCGGCCTTGGCAGCGCCATCGACGGCGGCGTTAATCGGCGGCGGGGCCGCGCTCGTGCTGGTATTGCTGATGGTGCTGGGCCAGTCGGGCCGTTTGCGGCGCTTGCGCAAAACGCTTGAGGCGGAAAGGCAAAGCCGCGTAAAACTCGATGAAGCCGTGGGCAGCGTCGGGCAAACGCTGGAAGCACTGAGCAATGAACTCGGTCAATACCAGGGGCGTCTTGTCCAACTGGAAAGCGACAAACAAAACCAGGCTCGGCGCATTGATGAATTAAGCGACAAACTCAATGCCCAACAAAATATCAATAGCCAACTGGAGCAAAGGCTTGCCCAGGCCGATGCGCTGCTCAAGGATCAAAACACCCAGCTCAATAGCCGGTTGACGCAATACCAGGCCCTGCTCGACAGCGCCCGGCAAGCCCACGACACGCGCATTGCCGAACTGGGGCAGCAAATGGAACAGATGAAACAAGGGCTGGCGGCGCTTCAGGAACAACGTCAGCCCCAGCCCTCGCCAGTCGCAGCGGCCGAGGTCGCACCTGAATTGGAAACCGAACTTGAACAAAACAACGCCCCGGCGGAAAACCTGGGCGAGCCACCGGCCGGCGTGGAACCGCCGGTTTCGCCACTGCTCGCCTCCCCCGGCAGCAGCCCAGCGGCTATCGCCCCATCTCCGCAAGTCGTGTTGGCGATGGAACCGGAAGCGCCTGCGGCAAAACACGTAGCGCCCGTGGCCGAACCCGCCAAACCTGCGCCGATCCAGGCGGAATCCGTCCCGGCGGCCGCCAAGAAAGGCCTGTTCGGCTGGTTCGGCAAAAAGACGGCCGCGCCGGATGCGCCACTAGCCAGCCAGGAAAAACCCGCCGCTATCGACGCGGCGCCCGAACCCACACCGGTTCCCGAACCGCTCAGAGCGGCCCCACCCGTGCAAGCCGAGGCAAAGCAAGGCCTGTTCGGCGGCAAATCCGCCCCGGTGCAGGCAGCAGCCCCGGCACCCGCACCCGCACCTGAGGCCAGCGAGCCCGAAAAAGCAACCGTCACGAAAGCTCTCTTGTCTTTCATGGCCGATGACTTAAAAAAAGGTACGGGCCAATTGAAAGGCCTGTTTAAGTTCGGCGGCAAAAAATAAGCGCATGGTTTCTTGCCACGCCGAGATCCGTATAGCGTCCAATTTGCGCGCGATGGAAAAAATGGTACCGTGCCTGCCATCTGTCACCTTATGACGAGGAGTCCCGATGCTGAACATCAGTAACTACTACGAACGGCTGGTGATCGACCGGCTGTGGCAAATCTGCAGCGACGCCACGGCGCCTTTCACCCAGACTTTTCTGGAAGACGTGGCCTGTCTGGCCCTCAACCGGTTGCCGCCCAGCTATATGCGTTCCACCTTCGACAAAAGTTCCCACCTGTCGGAACAGGAATACCAGGAGATGACGGCGGCGGTCGAAGCGGCGGTAGCGCATGCGCTGATCCAAGTCAGCAACCACCCCCATCTGGAGGCACGCTGAAACGGAACGCGGCGACAGGACGGGAATAAAGTGTCAGGTTAAATTTTGCGTTACCACGAAGCCGGCAAGGATCTAGGGTTGGGTTATATTTCGACCGTTTGCGGTAAGCACGGAGCATAAGTGCCATGGCCGGACTGGGTATGTGCCCCGTCCGCGCATCACGCCGCCTTATTCAACCGTATCTCCAAACTTATCTCCGCCGCCGCCAGCATATTGACCAGCGTATCGATGGAAAATGCGTCCACTTTGCCGCGCACAAGATCGGAGATGCGGGGCTGGGTAACCCCCAGCATTTTTGCCGCCTCAGCTTGGGTCATGCCGCTGAGGCGAATATGCTCGGTAATGGCGCGCATCAGTTCGGCACGCGTTTTCATATTGGCCGCATCGCCGGGCGTATCCTCAATGGCGTCCCAGACACTGTCGAATCGTTGTTTGCTCATTTCTCACCTCGCATGAGTTCGTTATACCGTTTACTTGCCAGCGCATCGCCTCGCGACAGACGCGCCTCCTGCTGTCGGCACATCCTTCTATGGCCCTGACTTGGAATTGTCGCCATTTGGCTAATGCAAACAAATTCGGCCACATTCGCAGGATAAATACATTACTCGGCCTATTTGTTCCAACTCTCGTAACACCGCTTGAATTAATTGAAAGGGGAAGTGGGGCAGTTCTCACAATCCAACAAATGATTGGGGGGTTATGTTGGAATATTAGAAATGCCCCCTATCCTCCTCTGTATAAGCCATGGGGAATAGTGTCATCCAATATTCCAATTCCAAAAGCTTTGCTGATTGGCAAGACTTCTCAGCCAGTTTTCGCCACGCCCGTTTTTGGTCAGTTCTACTGAATTGGCGTCAGCCAGTTCTCCACGACCAAGCCGGGATAGTCTTTGAAATCGTCTTCGTTGTTGGTGATCAACACGATGCCCAGGCTGACGGCGTGGGCGGCGATGAGCCGATCCAGCGCATCGCGCCGGCGGTCACGGATGGCGGCGCGTATGACGCCGTAACTGACGGCGGCGGCGCTGTCGAAAGGCAGTACCGGGAGGTCTTGCAGCAACGCTTCCAGCGCAAAGGTGTTCCGGGCGCGGGTCGATGGGTTGATGTCCAGACCGGCGCGCAGTTCCGCCAGCGTGATGGCGGAGATCACCGCTTCGCCGTAGTACAAGTCTTCCAGGCGGGCGACGACTTGCGGCGGGTGACGCTTCATCAGGTAGATGCAAATATTGGTGTCGAGCAGGTAGCGCACCGGCTCAATCCCAGTCGCGTGCGTCCTGCTCGTGAATTTCACGCCCTTGCTCCATGAAGTCCGGTGTAAAAGCGGCAAACTTGGCGCCCAAGCCGACCAGCTTGCGGCGTTGCTGGGGGCGAATGATCAACGCTTCGCCTTGCCGCTCAATGTCTACATCCTGCATGCCGGCCGCAAAGCATAACTCTTTGGGAATGCGCACGGCCTGGGAGTTGCCGCTTTTGAATAGACGCGTCTGCATGGTGGTTGCCTTTAGTTAGGGTATATACAGGCTATACGATCCATGCCGCTAGTCAAGCCCACATAGCGCTGAACGCCGGCCCAGGCAAACGGCAGACCGGCGCTGGCCAGCGATAAATAGCCGTTCCAGACGCGCGGCCAGATGGCGGCAACGGCGTCGGGACCGCCCTGGCTTTGCAGTTGCGCCATGTACAGCATAATGGCTACACGCGCCAGGGCGGCGTGGCCGGATGCCAGGTTGTCGATGGACAGGTGCAGCTGGATGATGGTGGGGTCGATGCCGTAATGGCGCAGGGCGTCGATCAACTGCATGTAACCGGCGCCCAGGCCGCTGAGTTCTATCGCCAGGTTCAGGCCGAGAATTTCCGGGAAGTAGCGCTCGGGTTGCAGGCCGATGGCCAGGAGGTAAGTGGGCAGCACGAAAGCGGCATCGCACAGGCTGGGGTGTTCGGCAAATTCGAGGCTGGAGACTTCCGGCAGGCGTATGTCCAGGTTTGCCAGTAAACGCCGGTAGACGTTGGCGTGGTGGTGCTCGGGCCGGCCGCAGCCCACTTCGTCGGCAAAAATCCGCAACAGCCGTTTGCGGATTTCGTCTTGCGCGGGTTCCGCCGTCGCCAGGTTGGCCAGCCAGCAGCCGTCCAGCAAAATCGCCGGCGCCATTTGCCGGATGCCCCAGACGTACAGCTCGCGCGGCAGTTTGGGCCGCCCCGACAAGGGCCGGTAACGCGCCATTTCGCGCTGGTAGATGGCGTCCACCCGCTGAAAAAAAGCCTCCGGTTCATAGGCAAAAGCGCGCCGCAGCCTGGGTTGCAGCGGAGCCAGCCAGCGGGTGCGGGCCAGCACGGTCTGGGCGTAACGGGCAGCGGCGGGCAGGCTGTCCGGGTGGTTTTCGCTGTGGAGCAGGCGATGGAAGAGATGACGGGCGTCGTTGTGTTGCGCGGGAGTTGCCGGCTGAGGGTTTGGCCGGCAACCATCGTCCTGAGTGGGTGCCGCACTTCCGGTAGCGGGCTCGCTTTGTAGGGTACGCTGTGCGTACCGTTCGGCGCCGTCGAAGGTACGCACAGCGTACCCTACATCGATCAGTTCAGCGCTGTCGAAGGTACGTGCAGCGTACCCTACATTGATCAGCGCGGCAGGGGCGTTGTTTTCGGTCAACCCCTCATTGAATTGCCCCTCTTCCAGTCTTTCTCCGGTGGCGGAAACCGGCAGGTCAGCCGCCCCAACTTGAGTGCCACCGGGGTTTTCTTCCTGTAACCAAGCACGCAACAACGCTTGTTCTTGCTCGTCGAACACGCCGTACATGGCGCCGCCGAATGCCATGGAGCGGCTGAAGCGGCAATGCTCCATGGCTTGCAAGTTTACATAGGGCGATTGGCGCAAAGCCGAACGTAGCGCCGCCCAATCGCCTTCCGCCAACCAGCGATCCAGCGTTTTGCCATGCAGTTCGACGCGCCCGTGATGACCCAAAGCATACGGCAACTTGCGCCGTAACACGGCTGCAACGGGTTGCAGCGGGTTGAGGGGCTGCGTCAGCGCTGGTTGCAGTGCCTGGAGCAACGCTTGCTGACCATGCCGATACAAAGCGCGGCCACGCTCCACGCCGGGCAGGCCGCTGTAGGGCAGCAGCGCGGGCAGGTGTTTGGTCCGCAGTGCCCGTAGCCGCCGGCAATAGTCGTCGGGTAAAGCGTGGCTGCGCAGCTGCCGCTCCAGCCAATCCAGCCAGCCATCATCCTGGCAGTAGTCCAGGGTAAAGCCCAGGATTTCGCCCAGGCGTTCGGCGGGGAAGCAGCTTAACGACAGGATCAGGCAAGGCAGCAGCCAGACGGTATTCCCGGCGGCGTCGGGAGGGTAGGCTGCCTGCGTTCCCATGGCCGAAAATGCTAAATCAAGCTCTGCTGATAAGTGTAGGGTACGCTGTGCGTACCGTTCACTGCCATCGAAGGTACGCACGGCGTACGCTGTGAAGTGGGTTATCAAGGCGCGGTATTGCGCTGCCGGCGACTGATTGGGGGTATCCAGCCCCACGGCATCCAGGTAAGCGGCAAACAAAGCCGAGTTGACGGACTGATGGCCTTTGGCCGGGTGGCTGATGCGGCGCAGCCAGTCCCATTGCAGCAAAGCGGTGGGGGCGTAGCAACGCAGCACGGTATTCAGTCGGTCTGGTTGCAATACGTCGCCGGGTAGCGCCACCGGTGGGGGCGGCGGCTGGCCCAGCGCGTCTTCCAGCAAAGCGCGCGCCGCTTGCTGTGTGGTCTCATCGGCTTCAGCGCGCAGCAGCTGCGGGAATAGTCGGCGCAATTCGTTCATAGGGAGGTAATGTTGCTGCGGTTTTTTCGGCAAGGTGTGGCTTGAGCAGCAACACGTCACCCAGCGCCAGCGCGTCCACGCCGGTCGTCAAAAACATCGCCAGCGCGTCTTCCACGCTGTGGGCGATGGGTTTGCCCATCACGTTGTAGCTGGTGTTGAGCAGCAGCGGCACCTCGGTGAGGGCGTAAAATTCGCTGAGCAATTCGTGAAACAGCGGATTCCAGGCCCGCTTCACCGTTTGCAAGCGGCCGCTGCCGTCCACGTGCACCACGGCGGGCACTCGCGCGCGCACTTCCGGCAAAAACGTCAGCGTGCGCTCCATATAAGGCGATTCCTGATAGTTTTTGAACCAGGCCGGGCCGTGTTCGTGCAGGATGGCCGGGGCAAACGGGCGGTAGCTTTCCCGGTATTTGACGATGGCGTTGAGGCGCTGCGCCATGTCCCTGGGCCGGGGATCGGCCAGCAGCGAACGGTTGCCCAAGGCGCGCGGGCCGAATTCGGCGCGGCCTTGCAGCCAGCCGACGACGTGTCCTTGCGCCAATAGCTGCGCCACGGCCGGGGCGATGACGCCGGGCAGGTGCCTGGCGTGCAAACCGCTGTGAGCCAAGACATGGCTCATGCTGTCCGGCGACAGGCCCGAGCCCAGGTAAGGCGATAACGGTGGTTCAGGCAGGGGCGCGTCGGGGTGGTCGTCCCGAAACGCCAGCCAGGCGGCGCCCAGCGCCGTGCCGTCGTCCGCCGGCGCCGGCGGCACGTACAGGCTTTGAAAAGGCGTGCGCGTCAGGATCTGGCCGTTATACGCCGAGTTGAGCGCGCAACCGCCGCCCAGCGCCAATTGGTCGCTGCCGGCGATTTCGTGAAAGCGTCCCAGGATGTGGCTGAGCGTATCGGCAAAATAGCGCTGTCCGGTGTGGGCGAGGTCGGCGGATTGGTGCGGTGGAGCGCTGCTGGCGCGGCGGTAGCGCTCCAGGCGTTCCAGCGCTTCGAAAAAGCCTTTGCGCTCATGATGCAGCGCCAGTCCGTCGCGGCGCACCATGCCGCTCAATAACCGGTACAGGTCTTCATCCAGCTGGCCGTATGGCGCCAGGCCCATGACTTTCCATTCCTCACCCGCCATCCAGTCGAAGCCGCACAGCTCGGTGAGCTTCATGTAATAAAACCCCAGGCTTTCCAGGCCACGGGAAATAGCCAGCGGGCGGAGGTGGCCATTTTGATAGCGGTAGCAACCCATCGAGCCCTGTTCGCCGTAAGAGTCCACCACCAGGCAGGCGGCTTCGGCGTAAGGGCTGCCGTAACTGGCGATGGCGGCGTGGCACAGGTGATGGTCGTAGTGGCGAAAGTGCAGTTTTACGGCAGGAAATTCGCGCGGCATCAGTCTTGCCAGATTCACCCCGGCCCGCCGCAGCGCGTTGCTCTGGCAGGACAGCATGTGGTGCAGGGTCGGGGTGTCGAGAAAAGACAGCAGCCGTTTGAGGTCGGGGCGCAACAATCCACAGGCGGAAAAATAGCCCAGCAACCCCATGACCCGCTCATACAAAGGCCGTTGCCGGCGCCAGTTGAACGCCACCACCAGTTCGTCGGCGTCGCGGCAAAAGCGGCGCAACAAGCGCGGCAGCAGGTAGAGATTATCTGGTTCGCAATTCAGCGCGCGTTTGTACTGCAAGGGCCGCTCGGTGGCCTCGGCATACAATACCGTACCGTCGTCCGCCACGATCGCCAGCGCCGGGTCGTGGTAGGTAACGCACAGGCCGATGTAATAGCGTTTGCTCATGATGAAAACAAAAAAGGCCGGATAAACATCCGGCCTTTTTTTAAACCCGTAACATCAAAGGGTTGCCCGCCGTATTGCGGCGGGTGCACCGCTTATTTGCCTTTTTGCAGGAAGGCGATGAGGGCGTCCACCGCCTGATCTTCGCTCAGACCGGCGGATTTGACATTCGGCAGGCCCATGATGGTTTCCATGGCTTTCGGCATGTTGTTGCGGCCGTTGACCAGCACGCCTTTGAAATCGTCGCGGGACATCTTCTTGACGCTTTCGAACAGGTTGGGGTTGGAAGCCATGTCGTGGCAGGTGCCGCAGCCGCGGCCGAATGCGCGGTTGTAGATTTTTTCGCCGGCGGCAGCATCGCCTTCAGCCATTGCGGCGCCAACAAACATCAGACCGGAAACCAGGATAGCGCCCTGCAGGCATTGTGCAAATTTCATTGTTATTACACCTTTGAGTTAAAAAAGAATGGTGGTTGCGACTGCCGAGCATCGGTCCCCTGTCCGGGGTCGGCGTTCTATCGGCACGCTGGGCGGAAATTATTTCAGATTAGCGTCATCCCGGCAAACCGGCGTTGTCCACGTTCGCGCGCGCCGCACAGTGGGATCGTCGTTTCGTCTTAACGGGTGATCAGAAATATGCCCGCGATGATCAGTGCTATCCCCGCCAGGCGGCTGTGGCCCAGCGGTTCTGCGAAAAGCAGCATGGCGGCGAGCACGGTCAACACGATCGAGCTGGCCGCCATCAGCGGTGTGACGATGCTCAGCGGAAATGCACGGTAGACGATGATGGTCAGCCAGAAGCTGATGCCGTAAGACGCCAGGCCCAGCCATATCCAGGGATTGAACAGTTCCGCCAGCCAGCCGGGTGGTTTGGGTATGGACAACCACGGATAACTGCTGTTGCCGGACTGCTTGAGCGCTATCTGCGCGGCAACATTGCAGAGAATGGCGCCAATGACCGCCCATAATTCACGTGGTATCGTCATCATCTGTGGCTTGCCGTTTGATTAAATAAGTCGGACGTTGTTTCAATTCCAAAAACAGCGCGCCCAGGTAATGGCCGATTAAGCCAAGGCTTAGCATGATGGCGCCGCTGGTGATGAATAAAAAAATGATCAAGGTGGTAAATCCATCGGCTGCCATGCCGCTGAATTTTTGCAACAGGGTGATGGCGGCCAGCAGCACGCCGAGCAAAATCACCGCGCCGCCCAGCCAGATGATCAAATACAAAGGCGCGACGGAAAAATCGGTCAGCGCGGTCACGGCATAGCGCAGCAAGCGCAGGCGGGTCCAGGCGGATTGGCCACCGCCGCTGCGTGGTGCAACCGCAAAATGGATTTGCGCGGCGGGATAGCCCAGCCAGTTCACCAGGCCGCGAAAAAACCGGCGCCTTTCCGGTAGTGCGCAATAGGCCTGCACCACTTCCTGGTCCAATAATTTAAAGTCGCTGTGATTGACGATGTCGTGCCCGCTGGCCCAGTAAAACAAGCGGTAAAATCCTTCAGCAAATAAGCGAGAGCTGAAGCTTTCGTTGCCGCGCTGCTGTTTGACGGCATTGACCACTTTATGCCCCGCCTCCCACAAACCCAGCATGGCGCCGATCAGGCTGGGCGGGTGTTGCAAGTCGCTGTCCATCACCAGCACCGCATCCGCCGCATCCGCCGCTTTAAGCCCCGCCAAAATGGCCGCTTCCTTGCCGAAGTTGCGCACAAACTGTATGCCTTGTATTCGCTTATCCTGACTTTCCAGGGATTGTATCACTAAAGGCGTATCGTCCTGGGATCCGTCGTCGACCAAAATCAAAGAAAAATGATATTGATCGGTTAAGTGCTGGTCTTGCAGCGCTTGCAGGATGGTCTGGATGTTTGCGGACAAACCGGGCGCTTCGTTGAAAACCGGTATGACCAGCGTGATGGACTTTGGGGCGGGTTGGGTCATGGTAAAAGATCGAGGTCGCTAGGTTTTAATGTCGGCGTTGCCGCACAATAACCCTGACGCAGCACCGCATTGCTGCTATAAAACACTGGCAAGCCGTGTTGTAACCGTTCAGTCCTCCTCCTTTAATCCCCGGCACCCTCGCTTCGCTCTCCCACCGGGAGAGGGCTAGGGTGAGGGCCTTAAAATAAAGGGGGGGGGCTGAACGGTTACGCCGTGTTTGTATCGGATGGGGTGCAGACAATTACTCTCCCTGTGCGTGGTTTGAACGCCGGCGCGTGCCGGGTTTATACTCAAAACCCGGGATAAACGGCAAAATTTCCCATTCCATGGTGAAGCAGTCGATTGTTCATCAATGTATCCGCTGGATTAATTTTATACTTTTCATGAGGCGAACCAATGTCTACGATTAATGGCGCAGTGATTACCGATTTCGGGGGTTATGATACCGGTAAAACCGTTCTGGTGCAGGGCGATGGCAAGATTGTCGTCATGGGAATTCGCTCGGGCGCGACCGGTGACGATTTTGCCATGGCGCGTTATAACAGCAACGGCAGCCTGGATACTACCTTCAGCGGCGATGGCAAACTCACCGCCACCGCCGTGATGACCATCGGCAGCGTCACGCTGTTGAGTGATGGAAAATTTCTTGCGGCAGGGACCAGCGGCGACGATTTTATGCTGGCGAGATATAACAGCAACGGCGCTTTGGATACGGATTTCAGTAGTGACGGTAAATCCACCGCTGATCTCTATGCCGGCAATGGGCGGAGCCTGACTGTCCAGGTGGACGGTAAAGTCGTGGTGGCCGGTGCATCGTATAACAACGTCTATTTTGCCGTGGCGCGCTTTAACAGCGACGGCAGTCTGGATACCAGTTTCGATTCCGACGGCATCAATCCCTATGCTTTTTCCGGTGGGGCAAACAGCGTTGCGTTGCAGCCGGACGGCAAAGTCGTGCTGGGCGGCTGGTATGGCAGTGATTTTGCCGTGGTTCGCTATAACCGTGACGGCAGCGTGGACAACAGCTTTGCCGGCGATGGCGGCACGTCCACCGACATGGGCGGTACGGACGTCGTCAGCAGCGTCAATGTGCTCAGCTCGGGCAAGGTTTTGGCCGCCGGCACCAGCAACGGTGATTTTGCCGTGGCTCGCTACAATATCGACGGCAGCCTGGATACCAGTTTCGACGGCGACGGCAAGCTCATCACCGACCTGGGCGGCACGGAAACGCTCAGCAGTATCCTCATGCTGAGTAATGGCAAGTTTATTGCCGCCGGCACGGATGCCAACCACGATATGGTGCTGATCCGCTACAACAGCGACGGCAGCCTGGATACCAGCTTCAGCGGCGACGGCAAAGTCACCACCGACCTGGGCGGCTGGGAATGGGGCAACAGCGTCGCGCTGCAAGCCGACGGCAAAATTCTGCTGGCAGGGGCCAGCGATACCGATTTTGCCCTGGCGCGCTACAACAGCAACGGCAGTTTGGATAGCACTTTCAACGGCACCGCCACCGCGGCGAACCATGAGCCTACCGGCACGGTCACCATCAGCGGCAACCCCGTGGTAGGGCAAACCCTGAGGGCAAGCGACACGCTGGCCGACGCCGATGGATTGGGCGCGATCAGTTATCAATGGAAAGCCGGCAGCGTCGCGGTCGGTACGGGGGCAAGCTATACCTTGACCAGCGCCTCGGTGGGTAAAAAAATCACCGTCATCGCCAGCTATGTCGACGACGGCGGCACGGCGGAAAGCAAGGCCAGTGCGGCAACCGCCGCCGTTACCGCCCAGTCCGCCAATACCGGCAATCCGGGTTTCAGCGTCAATTCCGGCGGCGATCTGGTGACCGGTGAAGACGGCGCTACGGTCGTGTTCAGCGTATCTTTGACCGCACAACCCAACCGCGACGTGTCGGTGACTTTTGCCGCCAGCGACGCTACCGAGGCTACGCTGACCAATGCCAAGCTTACCTTTACTTCCAGCAACTGGTCCACGCCGCAAACGCTTACCGTCGCCGGCAAGGACGACGCCGCCGTGGACGGGGACGTGGCTTATCAAATCACCGCGACCGTCAATACCATCGACGTGAATTATTCCGACGTCTCGGTAGCGCCGCTGACGCTGACCAACCAGGATGACGACATTGCGGGTGCAACCATTTACGGCGACGAAGGCGGTTCACAAAACGATGTTCTGGTCGGCACCACGGGTGACGACAAGCTGTTCGGCTTGAACAAGAAGGACGATCTTTCCGGTGGCCTGGGCGACGACGAGCTGTGGGGTGGCTACGACAACGACATACTGTTTGGCAATGAAGGCAACGACAAGCTGTATGGCGAGCAGAACGACGATTACATGGAAGGCGGCGAGGGCGACGACACGCTGGACGGCGGATTGGGTAAGGACACCATGATAGGCGGTGCCGGCAACGATACCTATGTACTGGGTTACGACGTCACGGATATTATCAATGACCAGGGTTTGGCCGGGGACGTGGATACCGTGATCATGCCGTATCAGGTTTCCCGTTACACGCTGCCCGTCGGTATAGAAAACGGCGCCATCACGGAAGGCAATGCGGCAGCCAATCTGACCGGCAATACCAGTAACAACGTGCTGACCGGGAATGACGGCAACAATGGTTTGAACGGAGCGGTGGGCCGCGATACTTTATTTGGCGGCGTGGGCACCGACAAACTGACCGGCGGTGATGGCGCCGACGTTTTCGATTTCAACAGTATCGCCGAGTCCGGCATCAGTAATGCGCGGGATATGATTACCGATTTCAGTGCGGTGCAGGGCGATAAAATCGATCTTTCCGGCATGGATGCCAATACTGCAAGTTCTGGTAATCAGTCGTTTACCATGATCAGCGGCAGCGTGTTCAGCGCGGCCGGGCAATTGCGCTACGATGCCGGTTTGCACGTGCTGTACGGGAATGTCGACGCCGACGTTGCGCCTGAATTCTCCATCCAGCTGAGCGGCGTTGCCGGCACGAACGCTGCATCATTTGTGCTTTAACTACTCTTCGTCCTTCCGCCCCGTCGAGCGGCACAGTGCCCACAGGATCATCTGATCCCGGTAGGCTTCGTCATCCGCTGCATCCGCTGCATCCGTTGCCGGCGCCGGGGCGACGACGACGGGGCGGGCCGGCGGCGGTTCAGGCTGAAGCACGGCGGCCCGCTGGTTGCCGTGCAGGCTCAACAGATAGGCGACGGCTTGATTGATGGTATAGCCCTGCTCCGCCGCCAGGGCCGCCAAGTCCTGGTACAGGCTTTTTTTCAGGCTGAGCCGTTGCAGTCCTTGTGAACACTTGCGCTGATACATGGCATTGCGGCAGCGCAATTGCGCTTCGCGGTGCGCATAGCGCGCCATCCAGGCATCGATGCCGGCGGTGTCCCGGCACTGGTGCAGGTCTTGCCGGGCCTGGCTCAAATCGTCGATGGAAATCAATACCTGACTGGCCCGCTCGGGTTCCAGCAGCATGCGTTTGAAATAAGCGCGCACCCAGGTATGGCTGTCTTGATTGTCGGCTGGCTCCATGGCGGTTTCTTCGTTGTTCTGGCTGAGTGCCTAAGATTATTCCCTTCCCGGTTCAAAATAACCAGGGGATGCGTGGTGTGCGTGCCGCGCGCGGCGCCTTTATCGGAAATGCTATTGCCGCCAAAACCTGAAATAATGCCGGCATCGTTCTACGCGCAGGATATCCGGGGTTTTGACAATGACGCTTGCCCGCCGCAAATTGCCTATCGGCATCCAGACTTTCGCTAAGATTCGCGGGGATGATTATTACTATGTGGACAAAACGCCGCTAGCTTGGCGTTTGGCGCAAGAATCCGGCTATTTTTTCCTGTCCCGTCCGCGCCGTTTCGGTAAAAGCTTATTTCTGGATACCCTGAGAGCGCTGTTCGCCGGCGAGGAAGCTTTGTTCGGCGGGCTTTATATTCACGATCTGTGGGATTGGTCGGTGCGTTATCCGGTGATTTATATCAGCTTTGGTGGAGGAGTATTAAAGCAGGTGCAAGAGCTGGAGAGGGTTTTGCATCAACAACTGGATGAGCATGAAAGACATTATGCATTACCCGCCCGTTATCCGGATAACCGCAGTCGGTTTCGTGATCTGATTATCCGCTTGCATGATCAATACAGCCGTGGGGTGGTCGTATTAATCGACGAATACGATAAGCTTATCCTGGATAATATTACGGAAAGTGCAATGGCTCAGGCGATGCGTGAGGGATTGAAAGATTTTTACAGTGTGATTAAGGATGTGGATGCCTGCTTGCGTTTTGTGTTTATCACCGGCGTGTCCAAGTTCAGTAAAGTCAGCTTGTTTTCCGGTCTCAATAATCTCAACGATATCAGTATCGAAGCAACTTATTCCGCGATTTGCGGTTATACCGACCGCGATGTGGACACTGTTTTTGTGCCGGAATTGCAAGGTCTGGACCGTGGCGAAATCCGCGATTGGTATAACGGCTATAACTGGCTGGGCGAGTCTGTCTATAACCCGTTCGACTTACTGTTGCTGTTCCAGAAACGGACGTTTCACCCCTGGTGGTTCGAAACCGGTACGCCGACTTTTTTGATAAATTTGCTGGGGCAGCGGGGGTTTTTTACGCCTGATTTGGCGGCGTTGCGCAGCGGCCTGGAATTGCTGGGCACTTTCGACGTGGATCAAATCACCCCCGAAGCCCTGTTGTTTCAAACCGGTTATTTGACGATACACAAAGCCGAAGAGCTGATGCGCGGCTATTGGGTTTATACTTTGGGTTATCCCAACCGTGAAGTGGAATCCCGCCTTAATGCCAGCCTGCTGTCGGTATATACCGACGATCCCAGCAAAAGCTTCGCCCATCGGCTGCGTTTATACGAGTTGCTGCTGGTCAACGATTTTGCCGGGCTTAAAGCGCTGTTCCAGGCTTTTTACGCCAGTATTCCGTACCATTGGTATGCGAATAATCCCATAGCCGGTTATGAGGGGTATTATGCCAGTGTATTTTACAGCCATTTTGCCGCGCTGGGTTTGGATATTCGCCTGGAAGACGCTACCCAGCGCGGCCGCATCGATATGGCGGTAAAATTCAACCGCCGGATTTATCTGTTCGAGTTTAAGGTCGTCGAATTGCTGCCGGAAGGCCGCGCTTTGCAGCAACTCAAGGATAAAGCCTATGCGGACAAGTATCGCGCCGAAGGCATGCCCATACACCTCATCGGCGTGGAATTTTCCCGTGAAGGACGCAGTGTGGTAGGGTTTGAGGTGGAGCAGGCATGAAACCAATGCCGTTTGCTGCTGCGCCTCAAGTCAGCGACAGTGTATACGCCATTCTTTTTTCAACAGCCTGTTAACGGCAATGGCCGGCATCGCGGCGTTTTTTTTAATTTTATAAAGCGAGGGTTGTTTGATGAATGTGGAATTTATCAATCCTTTTTTAAATTCACTGCTCAATGTGCTGGAAACCATGGCGCAGGTGAAACTCCAGCCGCAAAGGCCTTCACTGAAGAAGGATGACCGTGCTTATGGGGATATATCCGGGCTGATCGGCATGGTGGGTACGCAAATCACCGGGTCTTTCTCCGTGACTTTCGAAGAAAAACTGGCATTCCAGATCATGGCCAATATGTTGGGCGAGCACCCGACCTGCATCAATGAAGAAGTCACCGACATGGTCGGCGAAGTGACCAACATGGTGACCGGCGGCGCCAAGCGCATTCTGGCGGAAAAAGGCTACGAGTTTGAAATGGCGACGCCCATGGTGGTCTCCGGTAAAGACCACACCATTACCCATAAGTCCAAAGGGCCGAAAATCATGATGCCTTTCACCTCCGAGTGGGGCAATGCGTCCATCGAGATTTGCTTTGAGGAGCAGGGCAAATCTGCGTAATGGTTGACGATGAGGGCGGTTTGCGCATCTTTTATTGTTCCTGGGTAATAAACGCCAGTTTATTGATGCCGGCGCGCTGTGCTTTGACCATCACCGTGGCCAGCTTGCCGTAGGGGACGTTGGTGTCGGCGTAAAATTGCACGGTGGTGTCGGGATCGCTCTGTAGCCGCGCGCGAAAGCGCTGTTCCAGGTCGGCCGGCGCTACTTTCTGTTCGTCGATGCTGACCTGGCCGTCGGCGGCGATGCTGACGGCGAGCAGGTGTTTTTCCGGTGCCGGCGTGGTGTGCTCGGTTTTCGGCAGCTCGACGCGCACCGCCTGGGTCAGCAGCGGCGCCGTGACGATGAACACGACCAGCAGCACCAGCATGACGTCCACCAGCGGCGTGACGTTGATTTCACTCATGGCTTCCTGATCGGAAGCCTCGTTTTTAAATGCCATGGTTATTTCACTTTGTTGGCGCGTGACTGATCCGCCACGAAGCACGCGCGGCTATATCGTGTAGGGTCACTGCGCTTCGTCGACGGCTTTTAAATTGGCCTTGACGGCCAGGTGGAGAAAATCGGTGGCGAAGTATTCCAGCTCCGCTTCGCACAATTTAACCTGGCGCAGAAAAAAATTGTAAGCCAATACCGCCGGAATAGCCGCCGCGATGCCGATGGCGGTGGCGATCAAGGCTTCGCCGATGGGGCCGGCCACGACGTCCAGGCTGGCGGAACCGCTGTGGCTGATGTCCTGCAAGGCGTGCATGATGCCCCACACGGTGCCGAACAGGCCGACAAAGGGCGAGGTGCTGCCCACGCTGGCCAGTATCGACAAACCCTGCTCCAGCTGCTTGCGTTCCTTGCTGATCTGCTGGCGCAGGCAGCGTTCCAGGATGTCTTTGACGTCGCCGCTCAATTGCAGCATGCGTGAAGAATTGGCTTGCCAGTCCTGCAGCAGCGCGGAGCCCGCCCCGGCGATGCGGCCGATGGCGCTGTCGCCGTGTTCCAGCTGTATGGCGGCGTCGAAGTCGGAGGCGCTCCAAAAAGCCTGTGCATAGGCCCGATTGCCCCGGTTTACCCGCCATTGTTCATAGCCTTTCAGAAAAATGATCGCCCAGGTGGTGACGGAAAAGCCGATCAATACCCACAGGGTAATTTGCACGATGCCCGCCGACGACATATCCAACATAGCTTGTCCCCTTAATTTTTCAGTTTGAAATCGATGGGAATGATGACCCAGCTGTCCACGGCTTGGTCGCCCGCCATGGCCGCCACAAAGCGCCAGTTTTTTACCGCATCCAGCGCCGCTGCATCCAGGGCTTCGTGACCGCTGCTCTGTTCGATGCGTACCTCGCCCGCGCTACCGTCGGCCAATATTTTGGTGCGGATCAATACTTTTCCTTCCCAGTGGCGTTCACGCGCCATGGGCGGATAGCGCGGCGGCGGATTTTGCAGGTAGGCCGCTTTGTAATTGGCTTCCTTGAATGGCGCCGCTGCCGGCGCACTGGGGGCAACATCAGCCGGTGGCGCCGCCGTTACCGGCTTTTCTTCCGCTGGCTGCGGTGTTGTGGGCTTGGGCAGCGGTTTGGCGGTGGGTTTCGGCAGGGGCTTTGGCTTGGGCGGCACCGGCTTGGTTGCCGGTTTCGGCGCCGCCGGTCGCGCCGGTTTGGCCTTGGGTTGGCTGATCAGCGCCACTTCCACGACCCTGGGTATTTGCGCCGGCGCGGTGATCGGCGGATTGCGCCAGACCAGCCAGACGAGACCGTGCAGCAGCACGGCGCTCGACAAGGCCAGCAGCCTGGCTTGCCATTGCCCGCGCCGGTCGGATGGGTGCTTGTTCAAAGGACGGTTTACCGCTGCCGGAAAAACGGGGTCGACTCAGATCTCATATTGGGCGCCAAGCTCCAATACCCGATCCGGTGGAATGCGGAAATAGGCCACCGGATCGGAAGCACTGCGAAACAGAAACAGGAAAATTTGCTCTTGCCAGGGATTCAGGTCTTTTTTGGTGGAGGGCAGCAGGGTTTCACGGCCGATGAAAAACGTGGCGTCGCTCAAATCCAACTCCAGTCCCTGTGCCTGGCACAAGGCCAACGCTTTGGGCACGTCGGGCGTTTGCATGAAGCCATAGTGTATGGTGATGCGGTAAAAGCCCTCCTCCAGCGCTTCCGCCATGATCCTCTCGCTCTGCGGCACGCGGGGGATGTCTTCGATTTCCACCGTCAACAGCACCACCGACTGGTGGATGATGCGGTTGTGTTCATAGTTGCGCAACAAATGCGGCGGCAGGCTGAGTTGGCGCGAGGTCATGTAAATGGCCGTGCCCGGCACGCGCAGGGGTTGCAGCGCCGTGATTTCCGCCAGAAAGCCCATCAACGAGCGCGAGCCCTGTAGCAAGTGCTGGAACAGCACGTTGCGTCCATGGCGCCAAGTGGACATGAGTAGGTAAATGACCGCGCCCAGCACCAGCGGCAGCCAGCCGCCCTGGGGGATTTTCAAGGCGTTGGCGCTGAAAAACGCGCCGTCCACCACCAGGAACACGCCGAATACGGTGCCGGCCAGCAGCGGCGGCCATTTCCAGCTGTCCAGCGCCACCAGCAGGGCCAGCAGGGTGGTAATCGCCATGGTGCCGGTGACGGCGATGCCGTAAGCGGCCGCCAGGTTGGTGGACGAGCCGAAATTGATCACCACTATCGCCACGAAAATCAGCAGGATGACGTTCATCAGCGGTACATAAATCTGGCCGACTTCTTCCGACGAGGTATGCACCAGCCGCAAGCGCGGCAAATAATCCAAGTGAATGGCCTGGCGCGTGATGGAAAAAGCGCCGGAAATCACCGCTTGCGAAGCGATTACCGTCGCCAGCGTGGATAACGCCACCATCGGGTACAGCGCCCAATCCGGCGCCAGCAGGTAAAAAGGGTTTTGCACCGCCGCCGCATCGCGCAGCAACAGCGCTCCCTGGCCGAAATAGTTCAGGATCAGCGCGGGAAAAACCAGGAAAAACCAGTCCAGCCGTATGGGCAGGCGTCCGAAGTGTCCCATGTCGGCATACAGCGCTTCGGCGCCGGTCAGGCACAGCACCACCGCGCCCAGCGCCAGAAAGCCGAACCAGCCGTGCTCCTGAAAAAAATGTAAACCATGGACGGGATTGAGCGCCTGCCAGACCAGCGGCGTTTGCAACGCGCTTTGGTAGCCCAGCCAGCCCAGGGTGGCGAACCACACCAGCATCACCGGCCCGAAAATTTTGCCGACTTTTTCCGTGCCGTGCGCCTGCATCCAGAACAGCAAAGCCAGCACCAGCAGCGAGGCGGGTATTACGTATTTCTCAAAGGCAGGCATGGCGATTTCCAGGCCCTCGATGGCGCTGAGCACGGAAATGGCCGGGGTGATGACGCCGTCGCCATAGAACAGCGCCGTGCCGCACAGGCCCAGCGCGATAATCACGGCGCGTTCGTAGCGCATGTGGCGGCAGCGTAGCGCCAAGGCCATGAGCGCCATGATGCCGCCTTCTCCCCGGTTGTCGGCGCGCATCACGAACAGCACGTATTTGATGGAAATGACCAGGGTCAGGCCCCAGAAAATCAGCGACAACGCGCCCAGCACGTTGGCTTGCGTGACCGCGACGGCGTGGCTGCCGCCGAAAATTTCTTTGATGGTGTACAGGGGGCTGGTGCCCACATCGCCGTAGACTACGCCCAGCGCGGCCAGCAGCAAAGCCGGCGTGCGGTGGGAGGGTGTTGTAGAGGAGTCGCTCATACCAGGTCCAAGGGGGAACTGCGCGGCATTCTATATTGTTCCTGCGTTTCGCGTCAGGCGTAATTCATTGGAAATGGCAGGAAACGGCGAACAGGAACCCGAACAAAGACAATTGCTTGGCGGGCCGGGGGTTGTAACCCCGACCCTTGCGTTTTCCGCGCGGAACTTCGATGTTGCCGCGGCGTGGGTAACGTTACGTAACGGGTTTTCTCGTTTCTCGTTCCCACGCGCCGCGTGGGAATGCAGTTTGGGCGCGCCGCGCCCCGTGTTTGCCATGGCGGCTGTTGTCGCAAAATAAACGTCATCATTGACACGGCGCGGCGCGCCGAGGATGCATTCCAGAAGCCTTAATTATTCCGCTTCGCGGCGGCTTTCCCACGCAGCGCGTGGGAACGAGATTCTTGTGTTTGGG
>SCQD01000306.1 GCA_004299145.1 Methylococcaceae bacterium
ACCAGGGCTTGTACCATGCGGGTGACTTCCTCGGTGGACAAGGCGGGTAAATCTTTACCGATGACGGCGGCGTCGTTCCAGGGCGCTTCGAATTCCGGCCTGGCCGTCAACAGCACCAGCATGGCCGCCGGACGGTTTTGTCCGACCAGCTGTGCGAGAAATTCCAGCGTGGCTGGGTCGGCCCAGTGCAAGTCTTCCACGACCAGCAGCAAAGGGGTTTGCTCCGCCAGAGCCCATAGCAAGCTCTGCAATAGGGTGAAAGTTTTTTCTTTTTGCTTGGGCAAGGACAGATTGGGCGGCCGATAGCCCGCCGTCAGCGGTAAATCCAGCAGATTGGCCAGCAAAGGTATGCCGGGGTCGGCCAGATGGGGGAGATTGCCGGCGAAGTAATCCGCCAGCCTGGCTAATTTGCGGTCCGGCGCATCGCCCGCGGCAAAACCGCAGAGCGATTCGAGCAGCACGATGAAGGGATAGAGCGGCGTGCGGCCGTATTCTTGAAAACAATACAGTTCGAGCACGGCGGCCGTGGCACGCACCTGCTCTTGCAGCGCCAGCGCCAGCGCCAGACGGGACTTGCCGATGCCTGGTTCCCCGCGCAGCAGCAGCGTGCGTGCGTCGCCGCGGCAGGCTTGTTGCCACAGCGCCAGCAGTTCGGCGATGGCCTCGTCTCGCCCGACCAGGGGCGTCAGCGCGGCATTGGGGCGCAATGCCACGTCCAGGCGATGGCGGGCGCCGCTTTCTCTGGTCACGGAAAACACTTCCAGCGGGCGCAAGGCACCGCGCATGGGGTGGGTGCCCAGGCTGCGGGTTTCGAAAAAGACTGCGGCCAGCCGGTGCGTATCGTCACTGACGACCACTTCGCCGCTGCCCGCCAGGCGCCATAACTGGATGGTCATCCCCGAGGTTTTGCCGATGGCGTCGGGCAGGGACGAATCACCGCTGGTAATGATGGCGCCGGTGTGTATGCCGCAACGGATGTCGATGCCGGGAATGTTTTCGCGGGTAATCTCCAAAGCGGCTTGCACCGCCCAGCGGGCGGCGTATTCATGGGCCTTGGGATAGCCGAAATAGGCCAGAAAACCGCCGCCGTGCGTTTGCACGCAGTGGCCGTAACAGCGCAGGATAATGGCGTAACAGCGCTCTTTGGGTTCGTACAGGCACTCTATCGCTTCTTCGGGATCGTCCACGTCGCAAGGCGTCAGCTTGCAATACAGCACCGTGACCTGCCGCTTTTCGCCCACCAGGGGCGGCGTGAATACTGCGGGCGGTGGTTCTTCCCCCGGCTCGGCCTGCAATTCGCCGCTACGAATGGCTTCCGCCAGGCGGCGGGTTTCCGCTTCGGGCGCTACGCCCAATTCTTTTTCCAAAATCTTGCAGCACGCCTCGAACAAGGTCAGCGCGGAACTGCTTTGGCCGCTCAGCGCATAAAGACGCATGGCGCGCCGGTAGGCCGTCTCGCTCCACGGTTCCAGTTCGGTATAGCGTAAGACGTAAGGCAGCGCTTTGCCGTAAGCGCCTTTTTGTTCGTAACAAACGGCAATGCGTTCGAGCAGGGCCAGCGCGTGGCGCGAGAAAGCCTCGCGCTTCATCAGCATCCAGTCTTCGAAATCCGGGCTGTCCGGCAGCACAAAACCCGCCATGAAATCGCCCCGGTACAGTTCGACCGCCTTTTCCATGCCGGAAAGGCAATCGCCGCAATAAGCCACGGGAACCGGAGAAGGGCAGGCAGCGGAAATGGCGGCGTATTCGGCCACGTCCAGCCATAGCGGTGCCGTTTCGGAGAGCATGAGGCTGCCGCGGTTGGCTTCGAATAAGGGCGGTTTATCGTTGCCCAAGGCCTGTTGCAGGTTGAACAGTGCCCGGCGCAGATTGCCGCGCGCGTTTTCCAGCGGCAAATCGGGCCACAGCAGTTCCGCCAGCGTTTCCCTGCGAATGGGGCCGGTGCGTGGCGTTTCCACGACCAGATATGACAACAAAGCCGCCAGTTTGGCATAAGGCAGGCTTATGGTTCCTTCGGCGGTGCTGAGGGTAAAACCGCCCAGCAAGGCAATACGCAAGGACATCGCTTGAGTGAACACTTAGATTTCCAACATGATTCGGTTGCCACGGCTGACCACTCCTGTGGATTGGACGCTGCGTGGACGCAAGGAGAATATCATGACACCCACGCAAACGGCTCCTATATCCCGGATTCAGCCGGGGTTGGTGCCATGACGATATTTATTGCTCCATACAGAATATGAACGCGACTTCTCGAAACAGCAGCGCAGATACCATTGATCCGCCATGGGAACACACTCTGGGTGGTTTTATTGCCGATTACGCTTCCGCGATCTCGGTCGAAGGCCGGGAGCAGCTGTTGCAGCGCCATGCGCGGCCCGCGGTTGCAACCGAAAGGACCGATCAGCAAGCGGTGCGGGGGGCGATGCAGAGAACTTCGCAAACAAAATCACACGTCCCATTTTCCACTTGCGGGGGCTGCTGCCAAAGCGCTGCGTCATGCGGAAAATGGGGAAAATAAAAGCATCTGCAATGCTGCTTTTAAACGTGCAACAAATATCCCGTAACAGGGCTGCGGTGGTCATCTTATAACGGAGTGAGGCCATATACGTTCCTGATCGTTGGCCAATGCCGTAGGTTAGCGTTCCACCGCGTAAGATATGGGAAATGCTAGCCGCCTTCTATGCCGGGAACCGCAACCGGGAATCAGGTGTGTGGTGACTTGCCGGGGAAAGCACCGGCAATATTTTTTATCGTGCTCGGACTTTGGCGCGGGAAAGCCGCCGCCAAGCGGAGAAACTGACGTTGTTTGAAGGCATCCAGCGACGCCCCGCGTCGCTGGATGTTTTTTTATGACGCTGACTCCGGGATGCCGAGCATCCAAGTCTGTGTTTGCGCACGCAGCGAGGGAACGATAGCGCTGCCCGATAATCTTCGCCGCTCAGCGGCGCCGGCTGATCAGGGGGCGCGGAGTGACGGCAGGCGGGGGCAAGCGGCGGTGGCGATGGAGCTGCAGCCAATAGCCGCCGGCCAGCAAGCCGATCACGCCAACCGAAGCAATACTGAAATAAAACAGGTTTCTGACGAAAGACAGTGTATCTGTTCCCGCGCCGTCGCTCCGGGCCGGATCGATGGTGGGCATGCCGCTACGTATCTGTATAGGGTCTTCCATCAATGAGCGGCTATTGGCGCTGTAATTGGCCAAAATGCGTAGTTCCTGGCGCAATTCTTCCAGTGCCTGCAGATCTTCAGCGGTTACTTGTCCGTGTTGAATGCTGCTTTCGATGGCTTGCAGTTTTGTTTCGATGGAGCCGGACACCAAGCCCACGACTTTTTTCTGCAACAGTTCCGCTTCCTGATTCAATACGGCGATGCGCGACGGGGGTGCGGCAGGAGTCTGCGCCTCGTAGTGATTCAGCAGCAAGCGGGAAAACACCGCCAGCAGCAGCGATACCACCA
>SCQD01000307.1 GCA_004299145.1 Methylococcaceae bacterium
CTGGAGGCTGGAGGCTGGAGGCTGGAGACTGGAGACTGGAGACTGGAGACTGGAGACTGGAGACTGGAGACTGGAGACTGGAGACTAGTGGCTGGAAACTTGCTGGTTCCCAACCTCCAGGTTGGGAACCCGGCCTTGGAAGCTCCGGCTTCCAGTACAGGAAAGGGAGACCGGAACTTTCAAGGCGACGCTACTGGCGTGGCGTAATCTGCAATTCCTGCTGATTATTTGCGGACCAAATAACCGATGATGCCGCCCGTTGCGGCAGAGAGCACCGGCATGGCCCATTTCTTTTCTTCCGGCGTTGCCGCATTGGAAACGAGAGTGGAATAGCAAAGCCAGACGATCAGCATCACAAAACCCAACGCGACGACAAACAATGCTACATCCTTGAAAAGCCGGACACGGCGCTCCCCCTCGGTCTCTTCTCTATCGACAGAAATGCTGAAGGTGTGATTGGGCGGTGGCTGATTGAGGTCAATATGGCTCATAGCCCAACGATTTCAGTTTCGAGTTTTTGCGTCTTGGGTTCGACCAAACCCACCTTGAGACCCCGGCGACTACCCTCGCGCGCCGCCAGATACAGCGTGATGGCTTTGCGCAAGACTTCACTTTTATAGCGCCATCTCACTTGACGGCACATGACTTTCGACTCTGAACCGGTTTTGCCGCCGTTTCCAAGCATCTGCTTGGAAACTCTACCCTGGAAACTCCGGCTTCCAAGACTTGAAACTGCTCGGCACCGATGCCGAGACGCTAACCCGGAACCCTGCAACGCGGCGCCGCTTCCAGCAAGCGGCGCGTGTATTCGTGCCGCGGCGTCAGCAGCACTTGGCGCGCTTCCCCCATTTCCACCACTTTACCCTGATACATCACCGCCACGCGATGCGCCAACTCGGCGACCACGGCCAGATCGTGGCTGATGAACAAGTAACTCAAGCCGTGCTCTTCCTGCAATTGCCGCAGCAGGCGGATGATCTGCGCCTGTACCGACACGTCCAGCGCGGAAGTGGGTTCGTCGCACACCAGCAGTTTAGGCTCCACCGCCAGCGCCCTGGCGATGCAAATGCGCTGGCGCTGGCCGCCGGAAAATTCGTGCGGATAGCGCAGCCGCGCCGCCACTGTCAGCCCCACTTGCAGCAGCAGGCGCTCCACCCGTTCGCGCCGCTCGGTTTTGTCCAGGCGTGGATACAAAGCATCCAGCCCTTCCGCCACGATGTCGCCCACGGTCAAACGCGGGTTCATGGACGAATAGGGGTCCTGAAAGACGATCTGCATGTTGGCGCACAACCGCCGCCGCGCTTCGCCCTGCAAATCGGCAATATTGGTGCCGTCGAAGCGGATTTCGCCGCCGTGGCTGGGAATCAGGCCCAGCATGGCCTTGCCCAGGCTGGTCTTACCGCAGCCGGACTCTCCCACCAGCGCCAGGGTGGCACCGGGCTCCAGCGCAAACGACACGCCGTCCACCGCTTTGACGTGGTCCACCACGCGCTGGAATACCCCCTTGCGCACCGGGTAGTACACGCAGTAATCGGTGACTTGCAGTAAGGGGCGGGCAACAGTCAATGCCGTTGCATCAGGTTCCGTGCCCGTGAAGCCATGTAGGGTACGCTGTGCGTACCCTACGGAAGCGTTGGAAGTTGTAGTCGGCGACGCCGGCCTGCCGCAATGCTCAATGGACGGCAGCGCGGCCAGCAGGTTTTGCGTGTAAGGATGCTGGGGGTGGTCGAAAAACGTGCTCAGCGAGGCTTGTTCGACCAGGCGGCCGCTCTGCATCACCGCCACCCGCTCGGCGATCTGCGCCACCACGCCCAGGTCGTGGGTAATCAGCCACAGCGCCATGCCGGTCTGCCGCTGCAGGTCTTTCAGCAGGCGCAATATCTGCGCTTGCAGGGTCACGTCCAGCGCGGTGGTGGGTTCGTCAGCGATCAGCAAATCCGGCTCGCCCGCCAGGGCGATGGCGATCATCACCCGCTGACGCTGGCCGCCGGAAAGTTGGTGGGGATAGGCGTTATAGCGCTGGGCCGGCTCCGGCAGACCTACTTGCTCCAGCAGCGCCAGCACGCGGCTGTGCAAGGCTTTGCCGCGCAAGTGGTTGTGCAAGGCCAGCACTTCCGCCACTTGCCGGCCGATGCTCAGCACCGGGTTGAGAAAAGTCATGGGGTCCTGGAACACGATGCCGACTTTACTGCCGCGCAGCCGGCACATGTCGCGCTCGGACAGGCCGAACAGGTCAACGCCGTCCAGCAGCGCCCGGCCCTGGGTGATGCGCCCGCCCGCCGTCAGCAAGCGCAGCACCGACAAGGCCGTGACGGTTTTGCCGGAGCCGGACTCGCCCACCAGGGCAAAGCTCTCGCCCTTTTCGATGCTGAAACTGATGCCGTCCACGGCGCGCACGGTTTGGCCGCCGCTGTGGAATTCCACCGCCAGGTTGTCTACCGTCAGTAAAGGTGGGCTCATGCGTCGCTATAAAATTAAAGTCGAAGGCGGAAGCGTCCAGGCTGGAATGCCTATAAGCCGAATACTCCGCTCGCTGTCGTTGAGGGGCATCCAGGTCGATTGCTATTTTCGTGCATTTCGCGCCAAGCAGTGACACTGGTGAATATTTTATTAATTATTGCTTTTTATTATATGCAAATCGTTTTTTATTTCTTTATTTATTTCCTTGACTCCCTACAATGGTACCCCACGCGGCATGATTTTCGTTGTGCGTTCAGCGCGAACCTGCCGGCAAGCGGGCAACCAGACCTCTGGAACCCGATCCGATATGCCATCCAAATATCTGGCCTGAACTGACCGGACCACCGGAAGTTCACCGGAAAAGCGAAGACAAAAGGGGACTCTTCCATGCATCAAACGAAAGTAGTGACACTGGCCGCCGCCATTTCCGGTCTACTCGCCGCCCTGGCCGGGCCGGCCCATGCCGATCCACGCGACGTGCTGCTGGAAAAGCTGGAAAAGCGCGTGCGCGAGTTGGAAAGAAGACTGGCCGAACAGCCGGTCGCCCCAGCGCCTGCGGCAAAACCGGTTGCGGTTGCCGTCCCCGCCAATAAACCGGAGCTGGAAGAACTGGGCCGCAAAGTGCGCACGCTGGAACGTCGGTTCGAGGTGGAAAAAGAAATCACCACGGAGAACGCCAAGAAACAGCCCAAGTTCGAAGCCGGAGCCAGTGGCTTCAAAATTTCTTCAGCCGATGAGCGGCATCAGGTGCGCATCCGCGCGTCGGTGCAGACCGACGGACGGTTTTTCATGGACGATTCGGCCAGTTCCATCGGCAGCAATCCCAGTGGCTTGGCCGATAAATTCGAATTGAAACAAGCGCGCATCTGGGTGGAAGGCCGCTTGTGGGAACACCTGTATTACAAAGTCATGCCCGATTTTGCCGCCACCAACATCCTGCCGGATGCTTACGTCGACTACGCCTATGTGCCGTTTGCCCGCGTCAGCGCCGGCAAGCAAAAAACCCCGCTCAGCCTGGAACGCTTGCAGGGCGACTCGGACGGCACGTTTTTGGAACGCGCGTTTCCGACCTATCTGGCCAGCAATCGCGATGTCGGCGTCATGCTGCACGGCGAGTTCGCCACGCCCGGCGCCAAGGTCGAATACGGCGGGCCGGTGGATTTCAAGAATTTCGTCAGTTACCAACTGGGGGTGTTCAACGGCTCGGGCGATGAAGGCAGCCCCGACAAAAACTCGCCGGACACCAATGACGACAAAGAATTTGTCGGGCGCTTGTGGGCGCATCCTTTCCAGCACAGCGGCCATGCCTGGCTGGAAGGCTTGGGACTGGGGCTGGCCGGCACCTGGGAACAGCCGCGCCGGCAAGCGCTCGCCAATCAGCGTAGCGCCTTGGGCCGCTCGACGCTTCTGGATTACAGCAAGGTCAATGCCGGCTATGCCGCGCCGTTGGCCGATGGCGACCATTACCGGATTTATCCGCAGGCTTATTGGTATGCCGGCCCGTTCGGCCTGATGGGCGAGTACGTGTTGTCTTCGCAAAAAATGTTCAGCAGCAATGCCGGCGCCCGCACCGAAATTCAACAGGACAACAGCGCTTGGCAGGTGCAGGCCTCTTACGTGCTGACCGGCGAAGACAACACCTTCCAGAGCGTCAAGCCCATGCAGGCGTTCAATCCGTTTGAAGGCCGCTGGGGCGCGCTGCAGCTGGCGGCGCGCTGGAGCGAGCTGAACGTCGATAAAGGCAGCTTCCAGATCCTCGACCCCAGCGCATCGGCCCAGCATGCCGCCGCCTGGGCGCTGGGCGTCAACTGGTTCTTGAACCAGAACGCCCGCATCATGGCGGATTATGAACAAACCCATTTCGACGGCGGCGCCGGCACCACGGCGCGCGTGACCGACCGGCCGACGGAAAAAGTGTTCGCGACCCGTTTCCAGTTGGTGTTTTAGCAGGCTAATGCCGGACGGGGTTTAAACCCCGTCCCGCTTGGTACCGCTGCGCGGCGGCTTTGGCGCGTTCCCAAGCTCCGCTTGGGAACGCGGTCCGGGAAGCTCCTGCTTCCCGAACACCCACGGCGCAACCACAAAAAATTTTTGCTCACTGTTCCATATTCACGCCGCTTTGCAAACCCCGGTTCCCATTTTTATACGGGAAGCAGGAGCTTCCAAGGCCGGGTTCCCAACCTGGAGGTTGGGAACCAGCAAACCCCGTCCCGCTTGCTGCCTTGGCTTCGCTTCGGTACGCACAGCGTACCCACATTTGTTTTGGTATTTATAGAGAGCTACCCCATGAAATCACTCAAACAGCTATTCACCGCACTATTATTCGCCGGTCTGTTGCAAGGTACGGCGCAGGCCGACGTCAGCCTGCTCAACGTCTCCTACGACCCGACGCGCGAGTTGTACCAGGAATACAACGCCGCATTCGCCAAATACTGGAAAGCCAAAAGCGGCGCAACCGTCACCGTTCAGCAGTCGCACGGCGGCGGCGGCAAACAGGCGCGCGCCGTGATCGACGGCCTGGAGGCCGACGTGGTCACGCTGGCACTGGCCTATGACGTGGACCAGCTTTTCCAGAAACGCCGCTTGATCCCGGAAAATTGGCAGACCCTGCTGCCCAACAACAGCGCGCCCTACACCTCGACCATGGTGTTCGTGGTGCGCAAGGGCAACCCCCAGGGCGTCAAAGACTGGGACGATTTGGCCAAACCCGGCGTCAGCGTGGTGCAACCCAATCCCAAGTCTTCCGGCGGCGCGCGCTGGAACTATCTGGCCGCCTGGGCGTATGGACTGAAGAAGTTCGGCGGTGAAGCGGGCGCCAGGGAATTCGTCGGCAAGATTTATAAAAATGCCGCCGTATTGGATACCGGCGCGCGCGGCTCCACCACCACTTTCGTCGAGCGCGACATCGGCGACGTGCTGGTGACGTGGGAAAACGAAGCCTTCCTGGTACTCAAGGAATTCGGCGCCGACCAGTATGAAATCGTCACGCCGACGCTCAGCATCCTGGCGGAACCGCCGGTGGCGGTGGTGGAAGACGTGGCGCGCAAACACGGCACCACGGAACTGGCCACGGCCTATCTGCAATACCTGTACAGCAAGGAAGGCCAGGAAATCGCCGCGAAAAATTATTACCGGCCGCGCGATCCCGAAATCGCCGCCAAATACGCCAAGCAGTTTCCCCAACTGGAGCTGGTCACCATCGAAGCGTTCGGAGGCTGGAACCAGGCGCAAGCCACCCACTTCAACGACGGCGGGGTGTTTGACCAGATTTATGCGGGACGCTAAAGAGCGTTCCGCTGCGCCGCTGGTCCGCTGGTTCCCAACCTCCCGGTTGGGAACCCGGCCCGGGAAGCTCCAGCTTCCCGAACCGCGTTCCCAAGCAGGAGCTTGGGAACGAGCTGAAAACCCACACCTGTAAGTATGCCCACCCTACCCCATCAACCTGAATCGAGGAACATCCCCATGTCCATCGTCGCCATCAATGCCCGCAATCAATTCAAGGGCATCATCAAACACATCATCGACGGGCCGGTGGTATCGGAAGTCGAGGTGGAAACACCAGGCGGCATCGTCACCTCCGTCATCACCACCAGTTCGCTGAAACAGCTCGATCTGCACGTCGGCTCGGAAGTGCTGGCCGTGGTCAAATCGACTGAAGTGGCGCTGGCCAAATTGCTGTAAGCGGAATAACGCGATGAGTAACGGCTCACCTCAGCACGAAAGACAGCTGACGATTGCCATGGGCGCCTTCATCCTGGGGGTTTCCAGGGACGAATATCAGGCGGCGCACAGCCTGTGCGAGTCGCAGCATCATCTGATGACCGCTGTTACCCATGATTTGAAATCCCCGCTCAACGCCATCCTGGGCCTGAGCGGCATGCTGCGCGATCAGTTGACCGGGAAATGCACGCTCACGGAAGACGAAAGCCGGGACATACTGGAATCCATCGACATGATCAACAGCGCGGGACTGGGCATGCTGCGGCTGATTGCGGATATTCTGACCATGGCGCGCATCGAAGCCGGCAAAGAACCCATCGACCCGGTGGAAACCAGCGACCTTGGGGGAATGTTGCAACATATCGCCAAAACATTCCGCTTGGAAGCCGGCAGCCACAAGATCGATTTCTCATTGCGGGTGACTGAACCGCTGCCCACCGTCTATTGGGACACCCACAAGATTCAATTTCACGTCATCAACAACGTGGTAGCCAATGCCCTAAAGTTCACGCCGAACGGTGGCCGCGTCGAGCTGCGCGCAGGCATCGACGACGACGGCGTGATCATCGCCATCGCCGACAGCGGACCGGGCATTGCCGTCGAGGAACGCGACAGGATTTTCGAGCGCTACGCGCGGCTGGACGTCAAAAGCGAGCGTGTGTATCAAGGCTCCGGCCTGGGGTTATACAACGCGCAATTGATCGTCCGCCAGCACGGTGGCCGCATTACCATCGGCGAAGGATTGGACGGCTGCGGCACCACCTTTTATATAGGCTTGCCGATACGCGCCGAGGCCAGGTCTAGCCAATAACGCCGGTATCCCGTGCCGATTTATCCGCTGATGTAGGGTACGCTGTGCGTACCGTTCACCGCCATCGGAGGTACGCACAGCGTACCCTGCGATTCAATCCCCCCAAACCGAGGACTACTCATGCCGACCACCACCGAACCGCAACCCCAAAATACCGCCCATTTATCCGCGGCAGCCCTGCAGGCGCTCAACGAAAAGTATGCGCCCTTGCATTTTGCCGAGCGTATTCAGGAAATTTACCGGGATTTCTCGCCCGAAAAAATCATGGTGACCTCGTCGTTTGCCGCCACCTCCGCGTATTTTTTGCGCATCATTTCGCAAATCCGGCCGCAGCAGACGATATTTTTTATCGACACCGGGTTTCACTTTCCCGAAACGCTGGCTTACCGCCGGTATTTGATCGAATTATTCGGCTTGCGCGTGCAGGACGTTAAAGCGGAAGACTGGAAACATCAGCACACCGTGCAGGAACAAACCTATCTGAGCGACCCGGATTTTTGCTGCACGATCAATAAAATCGAGCCGTTGGAGCGCATCAAGGCGGATTTTCACGTGTGGATATCCAGCCTGATGCGCTGGCAAACCGAGCACCGCGCCGGCCTGGATATATTCGAAGAACGCCGCGGCATCATTAAATTCAATCCGATGATCGACGTCACCCAGGAGGAAAGGGACGCCTATATCCGCGAACACCAACTGCCTTTTCACCCGCTGGTGGCGCAAGGCTATTCATCCATCGGTTGCATCCATTGCACCGTCAAAGGCGAAGGGCGCAGCGGCCGCTGGGTCGGCAAGCCCAAAACGGAGTGCGGATTGCATTTGTAAAAAAAAAAAGCCGACTGACGTTTACACGTCAGCCGGCTTTTTATGAGCGCCGAAAACCCCGGATTATTCCTTGGTTTCCTCGATACGCACTTCCTCATCCGCTCGCAGCTGCTGCATCAGCGCCGTCAACTCGGCCTGGCCTTTGGAACGGCCCAGCAGGTCGCGCAAACTGCTTTTTTCCTTGGCATCCACGCCGGCGGGATCGGCGTCCTCGACGCTGAGCAAGTGCAAAATCAGCTGATCGCCATTGCTCATCGCGGTCAGCCGTTTGCCGGTTTCGAGAAGCCTTGGTAATTCCGCTTCGCGGCGGCTTTGCCCGGCTGCCGGCCGCGCCATGCGGAATGCCGCCATCAGGATTTCCGGCGGCACTTCGTTGTCATCCCGCCCAAACGCTTTGGTCTTCTGTACCGTCAAGTGCTCGGCCTGGGCCAGCTCGGCCAGCGCAGTGCCCTGCTCGAATTTCGCATATAAAGCCTGGGCTTGATCCTTGGCCGCCGCTTCAGCCGCTTCGTGGCGCAAGCGGTCCTGAATCTGCGCACGCACCTCGTCCAGCGGGCGCAACGCAGCCGCCTTGTGTTCCTTCATACGCAACACCACCACGTGCTCCGGGCTGATTTCCACCGCCTCGCTGTTGCGCCCGTCCAGCACGTCCTGGCTGAACGCCGCGCTACGCACGGCAGCGTTATCGGCGATGCCGGCGCCGGCCTCGCGGGTAAACAGGCCGGTCTCCTGCAGTTTGACGCCCATGGCGTCGGCCGCGAAATCCAGGCTGTCCGAATGCTCAAAGCTCACCTGGCTCAACTTTTCGCCCAGTTCGTAAAACTTTTTTTCCGCCGCATTGCGCTGGAAATTCTTGCGCAGTTCATCCTTGACCTCTTCATAGCGTTTGGTCGTACCGGGCACCAGCTCGGTGAGCTTGATCAGGTGATAGCCGAATGCCGTTTTAACCGGTTCCGACACCTGCCCCGGCTTGAGTTGAAACAAGGCATCCTCGAAGTTTTTATCCATCTGTCCGTGGCTGACAAAGCCCAGATCGCCGCCTTTGTTGGCGGACAGGGTATCCTCCGACACGGCTTTGGCGACCACGGCGAAGTCTTCCTTGGTCAGCCGCGCCTGGGCCTGTTTGGCCTTGGTCAAAGCAGCGGCATAGACGTCGTCCTTGGCGCCGTGTTCGACGGCAATCAGGATGTGGCTGGCCTTGCGGCGCTCCGGCGTCACGTAAGCGGCTTTTTGCTCTTCATAATAAGCTTTCAGCTCTTCCTCACTCGCCGCCACCTGCTGGGCCACTTGGTCCAGGCTGATTTCCACGTACTGCACGGCCACTTGTTCCGGCGTCTGAAACTGCGCCTCATGGGCATGGTAATAAGCATCCACCGCTGGCGGCGTCGGCTCCGCCGCTTTTTTGCCTACCGGTACGACCAAGTATTCCAGCGTGCGCTTTTGATTTTTCAAACGCAGGTATTGGTCGATCTCGTGCGGCGTGGCGAACCCTGTGCGGCCTATGGCATGCTGATACTGATCCATGGCCACCGCCATGCGGATCTGCGCGGCAAAGGCATTGGAATCCATGCCCTTGGCGGATACCGACAGCTTGTATTTTTCTTTGTCGAATTTGCCGTCGGTCTGGAAATAAGGCAGCGACTGAATCACAGCGCGCAGATCGTCATCTCCCAAGCCCATGCGCAAGCGCATGACTTCATCACGCAACAAGGTTTCGTATATCAGCCGCTCCAACGCTTGTTTACGAATGGCTTTTTCGTCCTGCTCTCCCAACCCGACCAGACTGGACAAGTCCTGTTCGGCGATGCGGTTGACATCGCGCTCGAACAACTCTTTATCGCCTATCGTCACGACGGGCTTTTCCTTGCCCACGTCGAGATAGTTCTGGATTCCCCACAATGCGAATGGTACGGCGATGGCAATAAGAATAACCCATGCCATGATGCCGTGGGCTCGATCGCGAATGCTCTGCAACATATGCTTTACGACCCGTTAATGACCAAATGAAAGACTGAACTCTATCTTAAGGCACGCGCCAGGATAGAACCTGTGGATAAACAAAAACCCCGCACCGGATGGTGACGGGGTTTCGGTTGTATTGGCGGAGTGGACGGGACTTGAACCCGCGACCCCCGGCGTGACAGGCCGGTATTCTAACCAACTGAACTACCACTCCAAAACTAACTGGTGGGTGCTGTAGGGATCGAACCTACGACCCTCGCCTTGTAAGGGCGATGCTCTCCCAGCTGAGCTAAGCACCCGTCCCAAGAAGTAACTATTTTACTGCGTCTTTCAGAACTTTACCAGCTTTAAATGTCGGTACGCTCGCAGCCTTGATGGTGATGGTTTCGCCGGTCTGCGGATTGCGGCCCTGGCGCGCAGCACGCTCTTTCACGGCAAACGTGCCGAAACCCACCAGCGACACAGTGTCACCATTTTTCATTGCAGTCGTGATCGCTTCGATCACCCCATCCAACGCACGCGCCGCATCAGCTTTGGTCAGGTCCGATGTTTTGGCTACAGCGTCGATAAGTTCCGCTTTATTCATTAAGTCCCCCTAATTTTATCATTACGGTTTGGTTG
>SCQD01000308.1 GCA_004299145.1 Methylococcaceae bacterium
CATGGCCGGCATAATCGGGGTGAGCGTCGCAGGCTACGGCCCGCGCCTGGACGCCGTAAAACCGCGGCAGTTCCAGCAGCGTGTCGCGGCACTGGCTCAGGCTCAGCGCATCGTCCAAGTCACCCAGGTGCTGGCTGAGCACGGCGCTGCGGCCATGGGCCAGGCCCACGGTGTTTTTCAAGTGGCCGCCCACGGCCAATACCGGCGGCAACGGTTCGGCCAGCGCAATGGGCGACGGCGCATAGCCGCGCGCGCGGCGCAGCAACAGCGGGCGGCGGGCGGCCATGCGCAGCAGCGAATCGTCCAGCGGCCGCAGAATGGCGCGGTCGTGCAGCAAATAGCCATCGGCGATGCCGTTCAGGCGCGTCAACGCCTCCTGTTCGTCGATGGCAATCGGCTCGCCGCCCAGGTTGCCGCTGGTCGCCACCAACGGCGCGCCGAAGTCGCGCAGCAGCAAGTGGTGCAAAGGCGAGGCCGGCAGCATCAGGCCCAGCCAGGGCAAGGCCGGGGCCACCGCCTCGGCCACGCCGGCTTGCGGCAAGCGCCTGAGCAATACGATGGGCGCCGCGGGGTCAACCAACAAATTCATTTCATCGTCGTCCACGTGGCACAAGCCGCGCGTCATCGGCACGTCCACCAGCACGGCAAACGGTTTGTGCGGACGGTGCTTGCGGCGGCGCAGTTCGAGCAGCGCCGCCTGGTTGGCGGCATCGGCCAACAATTGAAAACCGCCGACGCCTTTCAGGGCCAGGATGCGGCCTGCGCGCAATTGCGCCACGGCCTGCGCCAAGGCGGTCTCCCTGCTCGCCTGGGGGTGACCGTCGGCATCCCACAGCGCCAGTCGTGGACCGCAGTCCGGGCAGCACACGGTCTGGGCGTGAAAACGCCGGTCGGCGGGATTTTGGTATTCCGCCAGGCAGGCCGCGCACAGCGGAAAAGCCGCCATGCTGGTGCGTTCGCGGTCGAAAGGCAGGGCGCGCAAAATGCTGTAGCGCGGTCCGCAGTGGCTGCAACTGAGAAAAGGGTAGCGATGGCGGCGGTCGCCGGGGTCGAACAGCTCGCTCAAGCAAGCCGGGCAAGCCGCCAAGTCGGGAGGGGCGTCCAATGACGGCGCGCCGCTGGTGTGACTATGCTGAATATGAAAGCCCTGCTCGCTGCCGGCGGCGGGGATGGTGGTGGTAGTGCACGCGCTGAGACGGGCTTGCGGCGGCAACTCTTGCGGCAGGCGCCCTGCGAAGAGGGCGAGGGTTGCCGCCGGTCCTTCGGCTTCGATGATCACGCCTTGCGGCGTATTGTTCACCCAGCCGTTAAGGCCAAGCTCCTGGGCCAGCCTGCACACGAAAGGCCGCATGCCGACGCCCTGCACCCGGCCTTGCAGCAGCATGCGCATGCGCTGGGGAATATGTTTTTGGTAAGCGCCGGCTTGCATGGCTACAACGTTGCGATGTCTTCCGGCGATAGTTGTGTGTATTGAGCGATTTTTTCCGGAGGCTCGCCGTTTTGTTTCATCAGGCGAGCCAATGCTAGTTTTTCTTGCTTGATCCCATCCAGTTTTCCAGAAACATAAGTGGATTCGTACATGCTGGCCTGATAATGCAATTCTTCGGCGTGACGTTCATAAGCCGCCCGTTCGCTGTCGCTGAGTTGCAAAATATCCAGGATTTGGCGGGCTTTTTTCAGCCCTTTGGCGCTGAATTCTTCCTTGATTTCCTCGTTTTTAAGAAAGTAAATCCATTCGTCCAGCGTGTCGCGGGCGATATTGTCGAATTGGTTGATTTTCAGCAGATAGTACTCGGGAAACAATTCATGCGGGTGTTGTTTGCTAAACAACGATTGCTGCTTGACGCTGAGTTGCAGGGCATCGTGGCGGTGTATGCCGGTAAAGTGGGTTCTGCCGTGGTATAAATAATCTTCGCCATGCCCCAGATCAAAGTACAAAATATTGACGGAAATCACCTTGATGACTTTACTGTAAGCCTGCGATTCCACCAAGTGCTCGGTAATCGCCTTTGAGGCTGCATAAAGAATGCGCTGCAAATAATCGAATTCGCGCTCGTATTGCACTTCGATGAGCACAATCTCGCCCTGCTGGTTTTTGACTTTTAAATCGACACCATTCTGATGAAAATTGCAGCAACCTTGCTCCCCCTCTCCCCCTGGGAGAGGGCCGGGGTGAGGGGAACGATCATGGCACGCGTGATGTTCAATATCAGGAACGGCGCGCGTGCCATGATCGTTGGATTTGTCGTTACGCTGCTGCTTGTTACTTTCACTGTCCAGCACTTCCAGAATCACAATATCTTCTTTCAGCAATTCACTGAGAAAGCCTTCCAGCACGTCAAAATTGGCCTTGCTGCGTAGCAGGCGCTTTAAAGCCCAGTCAAAACTGATCAGTCGGCGCGACATGGTTGCCCCTGTTTCCTCTTCGCGGTCGGATTGAAAAATGCGCGTGTCACCAAGGCCAGGACTGATACAGCAAGCGCCCCGACACCAGCAGCAGCAGCAGCGCAAACCAGCGCTTCAAGGCAACTCCCGGCAACCAGTGCGCCAGCCGAACGCCCAACGGCGCGCATAAACTGCTGCACAGGGCGACGCCGGCCAAAGCGGGCAGATAGATGTAGCCCCAGCTCAAAGGCGGCAAATCCGGGCGGTTCCAGCCCAGGTAACCATAGGTCAGCGCGCCGGCCAGCGCGATGGGCAGGCCACAGGCGCTGGAACTCGCCACGGCCTGGGTCATGATCAGCCTCCGCTTCACCAGGTAAGGCACGGTCAGCGTGCCGCCGCCGATGCCGATGATGGCCGACAGCAGACCGATGCCGAATCCCGCCCCGGCATTCACTACCGCCGAGTGTTTCGCGCCGGCCGCGGAGGGCCGGGCGGGAAACAGCAAGCGCGCCGCCACGTAGAGCAAAAACAGCGCGAAAGCCAGTTTCAAGGCACGGCCCGGCAAACCTTCCGCCAATACGGCGCCGGCGCCGGCGCCCAGCAAAATCCCCGGCGCCAAACGCCAAACCCACGACCACACCACCGCGCCGCGCCGCTGGTGGGCAACGACGGAAGACAGCGAGGTGGCGACGATGGACGCCAAAGAAGTCGCCACGGCCATCACCATCACCAGGTCTTCGGTCACCAAGGTTGCTTTTTCGAAGGCCGTCGCCAGCAGCGGCACGATCACGATGCCGCCGCCCACGCCAAACAGGCCGGACAGCAGGCCGGCCAGACAGCCGACGGCGAGGTAGATCAGGATGACTTCATACATGAAGGTTTAGACCGGCGTGCACCGCTTCGCCCAAGGTTTGAAACGACACGGGCTTGGTGACAAACCCATCCATCCCCAGCGCCAGGCACTTGTCTTTAATCCCTTCCATGGCATTGGCCGTCAGGCAGACGATAGGAATGCGCCGGCCCCCGGTTTCAACTTCCGCTTTGCGGATGGCGGCGGCGGCTTCGTATCCATTCATGACCGGCATTTCCAGGTCCATTAACACCAGGCCGTAGCGGGTATGCCCCAGCATTTCCAGCAACTCTCGCCCATTGCCGGCCACGTGCGCCTCATACCCCAATCTGCCCAGCATGCTGACAATGACTTTCTGATTGATCAGGTTGTCCTCGGCCAAAATAATGGTCTTTACGGTAATCCCTGAATTATCCTTGTCGGCCGCCTGAGTGCTGATCGGATCGGCGTGCGCATTACCTTCCCCGGCAACGGAAGTTTCAGCGACGGATTCAATGGGAAACGAAACCCGGAATGTCGACCCCTGATTGAGCGAACTTTCCACCCCCATGCTGCCGCCCATCTGCTCGACCAGGCGTTTGCTGATGGATAATCCAATACCGGCGCCATCGACGTTTTGGTTAGTGCCCGATTTTACCCGGTAAAATGGCTCGAAAATCCTTTCCACATCGTCGTTGGATATACCCAATCCCGTATCCTTGACGAATAAAGTCAGCGCATCGGCAGGGTGCAGCTGCCCCCACAGAATGACCGAGCCCCCCCGGACGTTGTACTTGATCGCATTAGAAACCAGGTTGAGCAATACCTGCTTCAAACGGCGCCGATCCGCATGAATTTGTACGGAACCCAGACCGGCGTCCATCTGGTCGCAGAGCCGCACGCCGACGGAATTGGCGCCGGCGGCACAAAGAGAAATCACTTCCTTGACCACTTCCTGCACGTTCACCAGCTCGATATGCATATCCAGGGTACTGGCTTCGATTTTGGACAAGTCCAGCAAATCGTTGACCAGTTCGAGCATGTGCAGGCCGGCCATGTGAATTTCCCGGATTTCTTCGCTGCACTCCTCTTTGGGCGTGGAATCACGAAACAGCAGCAGCAATTCCGAAAAGCCGATAATTGCATTCAACGGCGTACGCAATTCATGGCTCATGCTGGATAAAAAATGCGACTTGGCCTGGTTCGCCTGTTCGGCGGTCTGCCGCGCCTTGCGAGCAACGGCGGTTTGCTCGCGCAACAGGCTTTCGCGCCGTATCGTGGCGGTAACGTCGGTGACCTGGATCAGGCAGCTATGGTCGTTGCCGACGGTATCGACCAGGGTGATATGGATCAGCTGATCCATGGGGTCGGCCACGTCCGATTTGCGTACGTAAAGTGGCAGCGGCCATTTGTGTAAGGCCTGGGATAATATCGCCGAAACGCCCAGCTCAAACGCTTCTTCGACGGCGGTCAGCACGTCGGGATCGAGCTTGCCTGTAAAGACTTGTTCCAACGTTTTGCCCAGCGCCTCGTCTTCATGAATGCCGGAGGCCACGGACATCCAGCGATTCCATAAAATGATTTTGCGCTGGCTGTCCAACAAAATCAGCCCTATGGTGCAAGCATTGACCACGCCATCGGAAACTTTTCTTCGGTTCAACCTCATAATCCGGCCTGCTATCTCAGATTCTCGACAAACGCATCCAGCAGGTCGGTAAATTCCTTAAGGTCGTCGATTTCGAACAGTATCATCATAAAACCGTCGATGGCGTGGACGGACAACTGGAATTTCATGCTGATGAACATGACCATGATCGACTTTTTGGGGTCGGAATAATCGGTATCGTCGATCACCTTTAAGCTGCCTTTGATAAACTCGGGCAGACTGGTTTTAATCCTCATGCCGTAAGCATCGGCAAACGTGGCCAGGCAGGAATTCAGAATAATATTGCCGACCTCGGAAATGGCGTCCTCTTCGATTTCGTTAAGATTGTCCTCGACGGAATCGATGCCTTGCAGGATCAGCCTGACCAGCGTCAGGCTTTTTTCGTCGGGAAACAAGACCAGCGATTTGCCGCGCAGCCCGCCCTGAAACGATTGTTTTACGCCGCTGATGTATTCGACATACTCGCCCCGGAGTTTTTCCAAAAACTGGCTGAACGGCATGAAATGAACCAGCGGCACGGAAAGCTCTATTCTTTCGTGCACCATGGCGCCCAGTTTCACGGCGGCTTTCGCGACCCCGATATTGAGCATTTCAGTTAAGGTGTCGCATTGCAGCGGGGTTAGTCCAAGCATGTTTTTCCCTGCCGGCTGTTATGGCTTGAAATCCAAAGAATCGATCAGCTTTTCCTTGGTGATGGGTTTTTCGAGCACGAATTTGACGCCCACCGCCTTGGCATCCTCGATCAAGGACTCCTGCGTATTGGCGGTCAACAGCGCTATCGTGCCCTGATAGCCCAGTGCGAACAACTCGGCGGCGACGTCCACGCCGTTGTGCCTGGGCATGTTGTAGTCCAGAAAAATCATGTCGGGGTTGGATGCTTTGACGATGGCCAGAGCCGATTCCCCATCGCAGGCTTCCAGCACGTTGATGCCCCGGTCTTTGGGCATGTGGGCTTTGAACAACATCCTGGAGGTGGCGCTGTCGTCGACGATTAACACGGTGTTCATGGTTTATTCCTGTCGTTGGGTATGCACTAAGGTTTCAAGCGTTTTCTCGGGTCAACCGCTGCAAATGCAGCGCCAGGCTTTCCAGCCCGACGATTTTGTCCACCGCGTTCATGGCAATGGCCGAGTTCGGCATGCCCGCCACCACGCAACTGTCCGGGTCTTGCACAAAAGTGTGGCCTCCGGCGCGGCGCACCTCGAGCAGCCCACACGCACCATCCGCGCCCATGCCGCTCAGCACGCCGGCGATGGCTTTAGTGCCGCAAATCCTGGCCACCGATTGCAAGAACGGCGTGGCGGACGGGCGGAACAGGTTGACCGCCGTCCCGCCGTCGAGCAACGCCCGCAAGGTACGCCCCGCCCGCTTTATCAGCAGATGATAACCATCCGGGGCCAGGTAAACCGTGCCCGCCCGCAAGGGTTCATCATCTTCGGCCAATTTCACTATCAGCGGACACTGATCGGACAGCCAGGTCACCATGCCGCCGACAAATCCCGGTGAAATGTGCTGCACGATGGCGATGGGCAGCGGAAAGCCGGCCGGCAACCCCGCCAGCAGCGCGTGCAAGGCCTGCGGCCCACCGGTGGAACACCCCAATGCCACCAATTCGAAGCGGTGCTGCTCTTGCGCGTCCGGCGCCACCGGCACGGCATCAGGCTGGACTGGCGGGCGGCGCGGCAGGCGGCGCACCAGCTTGACTTCCGCCATGGCGCGCACCGTGTTGACCAGCTCGCTGCGGATCGCCTCGAAGTCGGGGTGCCCTACCCCGCGCGGCTTTTCTATCACGGCAAGCGCACCTTCTTCAATGGCGCGGAAGGTGGTGCGCAGTTCTTCGTCATCGACGCTGGAACTGATCACGACGATGGGCGTCACCGTGCCGGACATGATCTCGCGCGTCGCTTCGAACCCATCCAGCACCGGCATGCGTATGTCCATGGTGACCAGGCTGGGCTTGAGCGCCCGCGTCATCTCGACGGCCTCTCTGCCGTTGCAGGCGTGCCCGACGACTTCCATATCGGGCTCCTTGCTGAATATCGCTTTCAGCAGCAGAGCGACGACGTTGGAGTCTTCGGCGATCAGTATCCGTATCATGGCTGGTTTCCCAATTCTGGCTTGGTGTAAAAACGTTCGGCCCGGATTACGCTGCGCTGCATTCGGGCTACGTCAGCTGCCGTACGATATCCAGCAGCACTTTGGCTTCAAACTGGCCCTTTACGATATACCCATCGGCGCCGACTTCGATACCCCGCTGTTTTTCACTGTCCCGCGCCAGCGAGGTAACGATCACCACGGGCATAGCGGCGTATTTGTCGTTGCTTTTGATCAGCTCGGTGAGTTCAAAGCCGTTCATGTTCGGCATTTCGACGTCGGTGATCACCAGATCGAAGGCTTTTTGCCGGATCATGTCCCAGGCTTCCTCGCCGTCGGTCGCCACGCTGACGCGATAGCCGTGGGCGGTCAGAATATTCTGTTCCAGCGTGCGCGTGGTGATGGAGTCGTCGACGATCAAAATCTCGGTTTGCCGGCCGGCCGAAGCTTCCTCCAGGCCGCCGATGCGCACCGTCCCGCTGCGGTATGCCGTATCGACCAGGTCGCCGGCATTGAGCACCAGCATCAATCCCTGGCTGGTAAAAGCCGCGCCGATCACGTGGCGCACGGCTTCCAGCGGCGGCAGCAGCGGTTTGATCACCAGTTCGCTTTCACCCACCACGTCTTCCACCACCAGCGCCAATTGGCGCAGCCCTTTGGCGAGGATGACGAGGTTGAGCGTTGCCTGCAATTTGTCCTGCCCGTGCTCGAACCCCAGCAAGGCCGCCAGATCGCGCAACGCCACGGTTTTGCCCTGCCACAGCAGGGCGTGCGTGGACTCCACCTCCAGCACTTGCCGGCGGTCCAGCAGCATCACTTGTTGCACCAGCGCCGTGGGAACGGCAAACAGCGCACCGCCACAGCGCACGATCAGCCCGCGGTCCGTCACCACGGTCAGCGGCACGCGCAGATAAAACGTGGTTCCCACGCCGGGCGTGGATTCCAGCCACACCTCGCCCTTGAGTGCGGCGACGTTGGTGCGCACCACGTCCAGCCCCACGCCCCGGCCCGATACGTCGGTAATGATTTCCCGGCTGGAAAAGCCCGGCGCAAACACCAGGTCCAGCGCTTCTTCCGGCTGAAGTTCGGCGGCCTGTTCCGGGGTGATGATTTTTTTGCGCAGCGCAGCCTGCGTGATGGCGGCAGGATCGATGCCGCAGCCGTCGTCCTGCACGGAAATCAGGATGCGCCCGTTGTCGCTCTGTACCTGAATGGCGATGCAGGCGGTTTCCGGCTTGTTGTGTTTCAGGCGCACGGCGGGCGCTTCTATGCCGTGGTCGATGGCATTGTTGACCAAATGGACCAGCGGGGTGCGCAGGCCTTCCAATACCGCCCGGTCCATTTCAAGCTCATCGCCGATGATGGTCAAGCGTACGTTTTTGTTTAATTTTTGCGCGAGCTCCCAAACGATGCGCTGCAGCGCCCGCGTCACGCTGGCAATAGGCACCATGCGCAGATTGCGCGTTTCCGCCTGCAATTCGTCGAGCAATTGCTGCTGCTTGCGGCTCCTGAGCAACAAATCTTTGCGCACTTCCTTGGCCAGCGCGGCCAGTTCAGGCACAGCGGCGGTTTTGTGCAAGGCTTGCAGGCCTTCCTCCACTGCCTGCGCCTTGCCCAGCAGCCCATCCATTTCCAGGCTGAATACCTGCAACTCCTCGATCAGCGCGGCAACGTGTTCCAGTCTGGCTACCGTCACCCGTACCGCCTCCGGTCCCGGCGCGTGTTTTTTGTCGATGATTTCGGCGATCGGTTCCGCCGCCGCTGCCGGCGGCTGGCTGTTGCGTTCTTCCGGCACCCGTTCCAGTTGCGCGACGATGTCGCCGACTTCCGGCGCGGATGCGGCGCCTGAACGCACCGACGCCATCACGGCCCGCATGCGGTCCAGCGCCAGGAAACACAGGCGCAGCGTCTGCGGCTCGATGTCGCCGTGCGATTGGCGCAAACCGCTGAAGATGGATTCGATGTGGTGAGCCAGCTCCGTGATCTGGGGAATTTCGACGCCGCGCGCCGCGCCTTTGATGTTGTGCGCGGCGCGGAAAATGGCGTCGAACAAGCCGTGGCGAACGTCTTTATCCGCCTCGTTCTCCAGCTTCAGCAAGCCGTCGGTGATGAGGTCGGTCTGTTCGCCCAGCTCGACTTCGAAAACGCCAAGCAACAGCTGCACGATTTCCGGATCGAGATCCATGACTTTAGAATTTATAAACGTCGGAACTGTCGTGCAGCCGGATGGCTATGGTATTCAGATTTTGCGCGGCCTTGCGGGTTTCCTGGGTGGACGTGACAAACTGCGAGGTGGCTTTCTGGATATCTTCCATGGCGATGGCGATCTGATCGATGCCGGCCGCTTCCTGGCGCACCGCCGCGACGATCTGCTGGCTGGCGATGGCGGTTTCCTGAATGATCTCGCTCAGGCTGCGCACCGCATTGCCGGCCTGCTCCACCGTGCGCATGCCTTGATCCACGCCTTTGGCGCCCTCCTCCGTCACCATGACCGCCTTGTCGGTGGCTTTCTGGATGCTGTTGAGGATTTTATGCACCTGGTTGGTGGCGCTTTGCGACTGCTCCGCCAGGTTTTTGACCTCCATCGCCACCACGGCAAAGCCTTTGCCGGCGTCCCCGGCTTTGGCGGCTTCGATGGAAGCATTCAGCGCCAGCATTTTGAGCTGCTGGGCCAGGCTGTTGACGACCGAGGTGATTTCGCCGATCTGCTGGGTTTGCTCGCTTAGATCCAGAATATTGGCGGCTATCCCCTCCACTTTTTCGCGGATCATCAGCATGCCGCTGAAAGTTTGTTCGACCGCGGTCAGGCCGGCTTCGCCTTCGCGGCGGGTGCGTTCCGCCGCCTGACCCAGGGCCGAGGCTTTTTCCAACGTCTGCGTGGAAGTGGCGCGGATTTCTTCCAGCGTGGTGGTGGTCTCGGTAACCGAGGCCGCCTGCTGGGCGGCGCCGCTGGATTCGGTGTTGATCGAGCGCTGCACCTGGCCCAGCGCTTCCACCATGGCAATGCTGGATTCCTTGACGTCGCGCGCCATCAGCGCCAGCTTTTCCGTCATGGAATTCAGGTGTTTGCCCAGCATGGACAGCTCGTCGCCGCCGCTGACCTCCAGACGCCGGGACAGATCGCCGGTCGACACGTTTTCGATGAACTCGCGGTATAAGCCGACCCTGGATTCGATGCTGTCCCTGGACATGCTGACGCCGCGCAGGTTGTCTATCATCCCCTGGATATACGTATCGATGGCCAGTTCACAGTCGAAAGACAGAATTTTATTGACGGCGACAATCAGCCGGCGCACCTTGACGGGGTTGTACCAATATTTCTTGAATATCAGCGGCGTGATGAGCTGGGTATAGATGCTGTAACTGCCGATATACCAGCGCGGCGTAAGCCCTATTTTATTGTGCACCATGCCGATTTTCAGGCGCCTGGCGACATAGGCGTCGCCATAATTGCCGGCAAACAGCTCTATCAGATAATCTTTTTGTGTTTGCTTCAAGCGGTCGACGGTGGTGCCGACGTTGCGGATAATGTCGACCAATTCAGGGTGGCGCTGAATATTGCCGTAGAATGCATCGACAATATCATCGGCATTCACCTGTATCAGCGGAAACAGTTCCCGCAACGAGGCGGCATCCTCCTCGCTGAAACCGATGAATTGCTTGCGCTGGGCATATTCGCCCGCATCCCTGTACATCCCGTCCGGCTCAGCGCCGAATCCGGCTTGGTATTCACCCGGCAGCATGGTATTCCCCCTTTGATTTTTACGATTGCTGGAACCATTGAACTTTATGCGCGTGAAATATCGGGTCCGACACCATGATTTCAGGATCGAGCAACGCGATATTCCCTTGAAACAAACCTTTGACGCAGCGAAACGCGGCGGCATCGTTCTCATGCAAACCCGGCTTGAGCGCGTCGGGGTGAAGCTCCCGATTGCCGATGATGTCGTCCACGAGCAGCGCAATGCGCAGCGATTGGGTGTGAATAATCGCCAGCTGACAAGCATCCAGCGGCCGGCTCTGCGGAATACCGAGATAACGCCGCATATCGACGGCGGTCATCATCAAGCCGCGATAATTGAACGCGCCGGCAAAGCATTCGTGCACGCCGGGCACTTTCATCAGCCGCTGTGGTGGAATCACTTCATCCAGAAATGAATACGCAATCGCATACTGTTCCGATTTTCCCAGCTGAATCAATAAATAGAAATCCCCCCGGCCGGCGGATTCCTGCGCCACTCCCTGCACCGCCAGCCGGCGGGCACGGTTTTGCAATACGCCCCATTCGTCGCTGGAAAAGGGTTCGGTATTTTCATTCATAAATACTGAGTTCTTTTCGGAGTATCTCGGCCAGGCGTCCCAGCGTCAATTCGGGATCGTCGGTCAGCACTTGCCCCGCAGGGCTTTGTTCGCAAATTCTCAGCGCGTTGTGCAAGCTTTTAAGCCCCTGTTTGCGCTTGTCGCCGCGCAACAATAGCATGCCGAGTTGAAAGTGCGCTTCGATAAAATTGTTGTCGATAAAAATGGATTTGCGAAACGCTTTTTCCGCTTCCGCCGGCCTGTTTTGCTCGGACAAAATGATGGCGTGCAGTAAATGGCTGTGTTTGTCGGTGGAGTCCAGCGCCAAACTGCGCAGGCAGGCCTCTTCGGCCAGGGTCAGGTCGCCCTGGTCCGCCAACAGTCTGGCCTTGAAATACCACATGCGCGCATGATCGCCGAACTGCGGCATATGCCGTTCCAGCCAGGCCATGGCATCCTGGCCGCGGCCTTCCCGCAGCGCCGTCTGCACGTATTGCAGCACTTCATCCACTTCGGCTTGAACGACCGCCGGGGGCGCGGTGGCTACGGAAACCGTCGCCAATGCGGGCTTGCCGACGGCCGTGGCGGGGCAGCCGGCCGACGTTAGCGCCCACTCATGATCGCGTTCGTACCAAAACAAGTCCTCCTGCTGGACCAGGCGCAAGCCGGTGTCCCGGCAATCCACGATATCCGAAGCGCCCAGCATCAACACGCCCTGCGATTCCAGACAGGCCGAAAACTTGCGCAATACCGTCGTGATGGAGGGAGGGTCAAAATAAATAAACACGTTGCGGCACAGGATCAAATCCAGCGCATTGGTGCCCGTCGCCACCGTCGGGTAATGATCGGCCACCAGGTTCAGATAAAAAAACCTGGCCTGGTTGCGCAAGTGTTTGTGTATCAGGTATTCGCCGTTTTCTTCGGTAAAAAACTGCTGGCGCAGCGCCGGCGGCGTGGCGCGCAACGACCAGGGGTTGTAGCTGCCCTGCAGCGCCTGGGCCAGCGATGCCGTATTGATGTCGCTGCCCAGCAGGTGCAAATTCCAGGCGTCGATGTCGGGCAGCGCCTGGTTCAATAAGATGGCCAAGGTATAGATTTCCTGGCCGCCGGCGCAACCCGCGCTCAAAATGCGGATACTGCGGGAACCCGCCTGGCGCTTGCGGGCGATCAATGCCGGCAGCCAGTGGTCGCGCAAATAAGCTATCTGGCGGGAATCGCGAAAAAAATAGCTCTCCCCCACCGTAATTTGCAGCGTCAGATACTCCAGCTCGTTGCGGGCGCCGCTACGCAATGCGTTCAGCAAATCCGCGGGGGTGGCGTGGGCAAAGTGCTCACAAGCCTGCGCCACGGCGCTGCGCAGGCTGTCTTTCTGAAACTCGCGCAGGGTAATGCCGAGCCGGTTCCTGATAAAGTCCAGCATCGCCTCATCCAGGGCCGAAGCCTCCACGCCGCCATCACTGAACAAGGGGAGACTCACGCCGGCGGCTGCAGCGTATCCAGCAGCGCGCGAGGATCGGCAAAAGAATTTTTGATCGCGGCCATCATCTCGATATCCAGCACCCGCTGCATATCCAGCAACAGCGCGGTTCCTTCCGGCTGGACCACTGCCGCCAGATAGGGCGCGCTGCCTTCGCCGAACAAGGGTTGCATCTGCAGCGCATCGGCGGCAACGGCGATGCCGCCGGACACGCTGCTGATCAGCAGCACGGCTTGAGCCTCGCCGCTTTGGCACCACAGCATGGGCGTATCCAGGGAAAGCGGTATCCGGCCCAGGCCGAGACGCGCCGCCAGATCGATCATGGGCAGGCAGTTGCCGCGGATGTTTACCAGCCCGCGCAAATAAGGCGGCCCCTCCGGCACCACCTGCCAGGCCACCAGCGGCAGGATCTTCAACACCCGTTGCAAATCCAGGCACAAGTCGATATCCAGCACTTTGAAATGCAGCAACTGTCTTGACGGTAGCGTGTTTGAATGCGGCATGGCGGGGAACAGACGCAGTGGAATAAAACCAGGAAACTTAGGGGATTTATCGCCCCGGCGCGAATATTGCACTTTGCCTGCGGAAAAAGCCAGTCCCCGTTCGCCTCGCTAGCGAAGCGCGCCGCCGCTTTGCGTCGAGATTTGAAGTCCGGATTACTGCGTGAAATCCCCTGTTGTTGAGGGATTTGCCACAGCCCGATATCGGCCGAATATTTTAAGTTATTGATGCATAACGGGATTATTTATGGCCCGATATTTGCCATTATTCATTGCCCGTACCGGCAAGGCTGGACCGACACCGGACGGAAAGAGTTTACCAACGCCTGCCGATCGGCAGGAAACGTTTGACCTATAGCATTTGAGGTATCTATGAAATCAGCCATTCGTTCCATTCCCGTTGCCGTTGCCCTGATCACTTCCGGTTTGCTGGCGGCATCGTCAGCCAACGCCACGACCGCCCCGGCCGCTGTCGCCGAATTCACGGCGGACAATGCGGTTCAGACGCTGCAACCCAAAAGCACCGGCTGGCTGGACCCGGCTTTCGGCGATATGGGCTGGACGCATAAATCCGTTTGGGGCAAAGTCGAAGCGAGCAAAGGCCAGACCATCACGATCAAAGCGGTATCCTCCAACGCCGATTTGCACCCCGGCATTACCGTTTGGTATCGCGGCGCCGAAGATACCGCGCCGGATAGCTACGTTGCCGACCACTTTTATGCGCAAAACGCCAATCTGTTTGTCGCCGGCGCCAAGGACGAATCGACCGGGGAAGATTTGGGCAATATCGTCATGAAGGTCGTCAAATTCGGCTATGACAGGGACGGCAAGGGCAACGCAAAAATTCCGGGCCTGAATGGGCGCAAGGACGGTGTTTCCGGCCAGCTGGAACTGACCTTCAAAGCGAGCAGGACGGGTACGTATATGTTTGTACTCGGTGGGGTGAACCCCGGCGCCGATGCCGACCCTGCCGTTGCCATCGACGTGGAAACCGAAGTGACCGTTTCCGGGCATTAATTGGCTCATGGGCATGGACGCATGGATTTGTTCCACGGGCTCCGTGGGAACAATTCCCCGGTGTGCTAAGCCGCGTAAGGTGTAAGGGTACGCTGTGCGTACCGTTCGATGTCCTCGAAGGTATGCACAGCGTACCCTACAAGGTGGGCTGGCCCCTGGAAATATCGCGTTGATTCAGGTTTTTTATGATTAAACTCATTCATCGATTATGGCGTTTGTCTTCCGATAGACGTTTTTCAATAGTTCCCGTGTTGCTGGTCTGTCCGCTTTGGCTGCTGCTGCCGGACAGCGCATCCGCTCACGGCAGTCCGCCGCCGTCGCTGCAAGGCGTGCCCGTGCCGGCTACGCCCGGTCTGCTGGATGGCCGGCAGCCCATCGTCACCGACAAACAGGCGGCGATTCTGTTGGGCAAGGCCTTGTTTTGGGACGTCAACGTCGGCAGCGACGGCATGGCTTGCGGCAGTTGCCATTTTCACGCCGGTGCCGATCGCCGCGTGAAAAACCAGTTGACGACCGGGTCATTCCACGAGGGGGCGGTCACTGCGACAACCTTTGAAAGCACCGCTTCCGGCGGGGCAGGCGGCCCCAACTACGTGCTGAACAGCGCCGACTTTCCGATGCATCAACTGGCCGATCCCAACGATAAAAGCTCGTCCGTGCTTTTTACCACGGACGACGTGGTGGGCTCGGCCGGCGTTTTTTCCCGCAGCTTTCAGGCGGTGCATAAGCGCGGTGACGGCAACGACGAGTGCAACTCCACGGACGATCCGGTTTTTCACCAGGGAGGGCTCAACACGCGCAGAATAGCGCCCCGCAATGCCCCCACGGTGATCAATGCGGCGTTCAACTTCAGGAATTTCTGGGACGGACGCGCCAATAACGTATTCAACGGCGTATCGCCGTTTGGCCCGCGCGATAAAAAAGCCGGCGTCTGGGTGGTTCAGGAAGACGGCAGCGTCGCCAAACAGCGGTTGCGCCTGGAGAATGCCTCGCTGGCGTCGCAAGCGCTGGGGCCGCCGCTCAACGATATCGAAATGTCCTGCGCACAGCGCGCGTTTCCCGAGGTGGGGCGTAAATTGTTGAAACGCCGTCCCCTGGAACAGCAGGAGATTCATCCGCAAGACAGCGTGCTGGGCGATTTGCGCCATACTTCGGGTCAGGGGCTGGATACGACTTATGCGGCTTTGATCAAGCAAGCTTTCGATCGCCGTTATTGGTCCGGCAACGGCGATTTCGGCAAGGCCGACGCCGCGCCTTATAGCCAGATGGAAGCCAATTTTTCCCTGTTTTTCGGCGTGGCGTTGCAGCTTTATCAGCAGACCTTGATTTCCGACGCTACCCCCTTCGATACGCCACGGGACGAGGCCGGCATACCCACGGGGTTGAACGCGCGCCAGAAGCGGGGCTTGACGGTATTTCTCAATGCCCACTGCGCGCTGTGCCATAAAGGGCCGACTTTGTCTTCCGCCGCGCATCCCGACGTTTACTCGGTACCCAGTGACACCGGTTTGCTGCTGGTCAACCGCAAAACCCTCAAGGGCGCGGAATCCGGCTCCGGCGTTGCGTTTGCCGTGATGGACGAAGGGTTTGCCAATACCAGCGTATCACCCTACGAGCACGATCCCGGCATCGGCGGCAAAGACCCGTTCGGCAATCCGCTGTCCTACACCGAGCAATATATGCAAACGTTGTTGGGCGAGTCGGGCGCCATGGTGGATGGCGTCAACATCAAGGCCTGTGCCATGGAAGTGCCGTTCGCCATGGATTATTCGTCCAGCGACCTGGTCGACGACCGCTTTGGCAAACAAGGCTGTAGCGAGCGGGATATTTACGCCCAAACGCCGACCGCCGAGGTGCTGCGGGCGGAACTGGCCAAGCCCGACCAGGGACGCGCGCTGGCCGCCATCGCCGGTGCCTTTAAAGTGCCGTCGCTGCGCAACGTCGAATTGACCGGGCCGTACATGCACAACGGCAGCATGAAATCGCTGGAAGAGGTGGTGGATTTTTACAACCGGGGCGGCAACTTTGCCAACCAGGCGCATTTCGGCACGCTGGTGTTCCCGCAAGGTTTCAGCCAGGCTGACAAGGGCGATCTGGTGGCGTTTTTGAAAGCGCTGACCGACGAGCGGGTGCGCTGGGAACGCGCGCCGTTCGATCATCCCGCGCTGTCGGTACCGCACGGGCAGACGGAAAAGCCCGCTTTGGATAACCCCGCCCAGGCTGCCGACCGCTTTTTGCCGGTACCGGCGGTGGGGAAAGCCGGCCGCGATCCCGGCCAGGGGCCTTTGAAACCGTTTCAGGCCTTTTTGCGCTAACCGTTTCCGATAGGAGTTCGTGGGCTCGTTTGGGCTCGTTCCCAAGCTTGGGCTCGTTCCCAAGCTCCTGCTTGGGAACGCGGCCCGGGAAGCTCTTGCTTCCCGTGGCCCAGCCCATGCCGTTTTGAAAGGACAGTGCGGATTTTACCTCCTCATACGGGAAGCCGGAGCTTCCCGGACCGGGTTCCCAACCTGGAGGTTGGGAACCAGCGGACCCAGCGGAACCCGCAAACCAGCGGATCGGCGGGAATCATCCCGCCGTTTGGTTCCATGCCGGCCCTCGTCGCGGCTCAAGCCGCTCCTCCCGCGCCAGCCGCATGCATTGTGTGGCATAATTATTCAGCGCAACGCAACCGGCTTGCGCACTCCTTGGCCTCTCAGGAAGCCTTGGTGATACCACTGCGCGGCGGCTTTCGCGTTTCCCCGTTCAATACCCTTCGGCTACATGCATGGCTGACTGATGTCGATAGCCCGCTCCGCCCTGCGTTCCGGTTGTCTACCGATTGCATTCATACCGGGTTGCCCCGTCCGCCCACTGGCGGGGCTATGCCGATCCGCTACCTGCCTGTTCGGCGGGTTTTTGCTGTTGTATGGTTTGGCGATGCTGGCTTTGGCGTGTGCCGGCGCGCCGGAATCCGTGCATTTGCACCTGATGCTGGATGCCGGCAATCTCGTCCTGGCAGCGCTGTTGACGCTGTTGCTGTGGCACGCGCGCCCCAAGGTCCGAGCGGATAAGCAGCCATATCTGTGGGCCGGCTTTGCCTGCACCGCTGTCGCAGAACTCTGGCACAGTTGGGTCGATGGCGGCGGGTTGGCATGGCTGTCCATGGATTCCGCCAGCCTGTCGCACTTCGCCGCGTGGCCGGTTTCCAGCTATGTGCTGCCACTGTCGCTGGCGTGGGCGATCCTGTGGCCGCGGAATCACAGGGCGTCGCCGCTCGTTTGGGCGGGGGGCATCGCCGTGCCGGTGCTGGGGCTGCTTGCCCTGTCGTTTTACCTGCCCGAGTCCACGGATGCCGGCATACTGGGCATACAACGCCCGGCACGGTTGCCGCTGTTGCTGCTCTGGCCGGCCGTGATCGCGGCCTGTTGGCGCGAGCGCGGCACCCATGCTCTGTATGAAGGCTTGGCGCTGATGGGCGTGCTGCTGTTTCTGTCCAGCCTGTGCGAACTGTATTCCCCCGCGCCGCAGGAAAAGTTCGCCCTGATGGCACACGCCGGCAAGCTGCTGGCTTTTACCTTTTTGTTCGTCATCCAGCTGCGCATCGCCATGGACGACAGTCACGCCGGCGGCGTGGTGGACAGCCATTTAAGCCTGTTGGTGGCGACCAGTTCCACTTTGCTGTTTTCCATGCGGGTGGTGGGCGAGCAGTTGCAGACCAACTGGGTCAGCGACAATCTCGGCCGCCTGCTGGGTTACTCCAAAGAAGAGGTCATGCAGCCGGACTGGTGGCTGAAACACTTGAATCCCAAAGACCGCGGCCGCGTGCTGGCCGCTTCGGCGCGCCTGTTCAGCGGCGAGCCGGTGGTTTGCGATTACCGCTTTATGCACAAGGACGGCCACGAGGTCTGGATACACGACGAGCAAAGGCTGGTGTGCGATGCCGCGGGGCGGCCGGTCGAGGTGGTGAGCTCCTGGAGCGACATCACCGGGCACAAAATGGTGGAGCTGGAGCTGCGCATCGCCGCCATTACTTTCGAATCGCACGAAGGCATCCTGGTGACCGACGCCAACCGGGTGATCCAGCGCGTCAACCAGGCGTTTACCCAGGTGACCGGCTACAGCAGCGATGAAGTGATCGGCCAGACCCCCGCCATTCTCAAGTCGGGACGCCAGGACGCCGACTTTTACCACAACATGTGGCACGCCATCCATCACGATGATTTTTGGCAGGGGGAAATCTGGAACCGGCGTAAAAACGGCGAGGTGTATCCCGAATGGCTGATCATCACCGCCATCAAGGACGACGAAGGCGTGGTGACCAATTACGTCGCCACGTTTTCCGACATTACCGAGCGCAAGGAGGCGGAGGAGTGCATCCGCAACCTGGCTTTTTACGATCCGCTGACCAAGCTGCCCAATCGCCGCCTGCTGTACGACCGTTTGAACCAGGCGCTGGCCGCCAGCGCGCGAAACCGGCGCCATGGGGCGCTGATGTTTTTGGACCTGGACCGCTTCAAACTGCTGAATGACACCCATGGTCACAGCATGGGCGACCGGTTGTTGCTGGCGGTGGCGGAAAGATTGCAATCCTGTGTGCGCGAGTGCGACACGGTGGCGCGGCTGGGTGGCGATGAATTCGTCGTCATGCTGGGCGCGCTGGACGAATACACCAACGAAGCCGTCGCCCAGGCAAAGCTGGTGGCCGAGAAAATTCGTGCGGCCTTGACTGCGCCCTACCATTTATCCACCCAGGCCGGCCAGGATAAAGCCCCCCTCACCTACCATTCCAGCTCCAGCATCGGCGTGGTGTTGTTTCTGGGACACGGCAGCAGTGTGGAAGAACTCATAAAACGGGCGGATTTGACCATGTACGAGGCCAAACACGCCGGGCGCGGCGCGATCTGTGTGTTCGACCCCGCCATGCAGTTGGCGCTCAACGCCCGCGCCGCGCTGGAAGAGCACATGCATGAAGCGCTGGACCAGCAGTATCTGCTGTATTACCAAATGCAGGTGGATGGTCATGGAAATATCGTCGGCGCCGAAGCGCTCATCCGCTGGCAGCACCCGGAACGGGGATTGTTGATGCCCTCGGCCTTCATTCCGCTGGCGGAGGAAACCGGCTTAATCGTGCTGATCGGCAAATGGGTGCTGCAAACGGCTTGCATGCAGTTGAAAGCCTGGGAAAGCGATCCTCTAACGCGGAATTTGAAGCTGTCGGTCAACGTCAGCGCCTATCAGTTTCGCCAGGCGGATTTTGTCGACCACGTGTGCACGGCGCTGACGCAGAGCGGCGCCAGGGCGTCGCAGTTGGAGTTGGAAATCACCGAAACTCTGATTTTGTACGACATCGACGACACCATCGCCAAAATGTGGCGTCTGAAAGAGGTGGGCGTCAGTTTTGCCATGGACGATTTCGGCACGGGCTATTCGTCGCTTTCCAATCTGCAGCGCCTGCCGCTGGATCAGCTGAAAATCGACCAGTCCTTTATCCACGACATGGCGAGCGACGCCAACGATGCGGCCATCGTCAAAGCCATACTGACCATGGGCAAGAACCTTGGCATAGAGGTGGTTGCCGAAGGCGTGGAAACGCAGGCCCAGCGCGACTACCTGGTCCAGCATGGTTGTCCTACCTGCCAGGGTTATTTGTTCGGCGAGCCGGTGCCGGTGGAAGAGTTTGAGGCGAAGTTGCACGGGAAGTGATGGTGTGGATACGCATTTTGTTCTGGTGTTCTGGTTGTTCTGGTTCCCAACCTCCAGGTTGGGAACCCGGCCTTGGAAGCTCCAGCTTCCCGTTTCCGCACAGGAAGCCGGAGCTTCCTGAACCGCGTTCCCAAGCCGGAGCTTGGGAACGAGCCCACGAGCCCACGAGCCCAAATAGGGCTTTTGCCCTAAAATCCTGCCCATATCCCCGACTACCCAGAGAAACAACCGTGTCCCAATCGAAACGTTTGCAAAAAGCCATGGCCTTGATCGACGCGGCCAATAGCCAGGACCCGAACCGGGAAACCTGGCAGGGGCAGGATTGGCCCAAGGAGTTGCTGTACAGCCTGCACATGAGCGAGTGGCTGGCGCGTCTGGCGCCGGATGCCGATGAAGCCTTGCGGTTGGCGGCGCGTGCCCAGCATATTTGCCGCTGGCAAGTGCCGCGCGATACCTACCCCAAAACCCGTGAAGGCTATTTGCGCTGGCGTACCGGTTTATACGAGTTTCACGCGCAAACCGCCGGCGAGTTGCTGGTTCAAGCCGGTTACGACGCCGACACCGTTGCCCGCGTAGGTCGCATGTTGCGCAAGCGCGGGCTGAAACATGAGGCGGACAGCCAGTTGATCGAAGACGTGGCTTGCCTGGTGTTTCTGGAACACTATTTTGCCGCGTTTGCACCGGGTCACGAGCCGGACAAAATCGTCGACATCGTGCGCAAAACCTGGAAAAAAATGTCGGACAGCGCCCGGCAGGCGGCTTTGGGCTTGGCCTTGCCGGCCGAAGCTTTGCACTTGGTCGAGCAAGCATTGACCGCACCGATTGATACCCCGTGAGTTTTGCCATGCACCGCCTGCACGCCGATACCCAGCACCTTCACCGCTGCGATCATACCCCGCACGCCATCGCCGAACGCCTGGAGAGCGGGCATAGCCACAGCTATTTGCGCGATTTTATTTATGGCGCGATAGACGGCGCCGTGACCACCTTTGCGGTAGTGGCCGGCGTCACCGGGGCCGGCATGTCCAGCGGCGTGGTCATCGTGCTGGGGTTGGCGAATCTGCTGGCCGACGGTTTCAGCATGGCGGTGAGCAACTACCTGGGCACGCGCGCCGAGCGGCAATTGCTGGAAACCCACAGGCGCACCGAGCAGCACCATATCGCCACCTACCCCGAAGGCGAGGTGGAAGAAATCCGCCAGATTTTTGCCCGCAAGGGCTTCAAGGGTAAAGCATTGAAGCAGGCGGTGGCGGCGATTACCAGCGATCATCAGCTGTGGGTGGACACCATGTTGCAGGATGAGTTGGGCTTGGCATTGCACGGTCCCGTGGCTGGGCGCGCCGCTTTGTCTACCTTTGTCGCGTTTGTGGTGGTCGGCGCCGTACCGTTGGCACCCTATGTATGGGAATGGCTGGCGCCGGGCAGCGTGCCGGCAGCGTTTTTACCCAGCCTGATCGCCACCGCCGTAGCGTTTTTTATGGTGGGAACCTTGAAAAGCGGCTTCGTCGCCCAGCGTTGGTATTGGGCCGGGCTGGAGACGTTGGTTATCGGCGGCATCGCCGCCGGTTTGGCTTATATGGTGGGGTATTTGCTGCAAAATCTGGTCGCGGCGCCGCCGGGATAAGCGTTCGGCCCACGAACGGACAGGTGATAGAATGCGCAGCAACTTACCATTACTCAACCCTACGAAGGCTATATCCCATGGATACCATCGAACGCATTGAAACGCAGCTCAAAGCACATCCCGTATTGCTGTACATGAAAGGCACGCCGGCATTTCCCCAGTGCGGTTTTTCCGGCCGTGCCGTGCAGATACTGGACGCGTGCGGCGCCGATTACAGTAGCGTCAATATTCTGGAAGAGCCGGAATTGCGTGAAGCGCTGAAAGCGTATTCACACTGGCCCACTTATCCGCAGCTTTACGTCGACGGCGAGTTGCTGGGCGGTTGCGACATCATCATTGAAATGTATCAGAGCGGCGAATTGCAAAAGCGCCTGGACAGCGTTAAGGCAGCGCCTGCGGGTTAGCCGGGATTTGACCGGAAACAACTTCCCGGTCTCGTTTATCGGTGTAGGGTACGCTACGAAGTTGGCCCGATACTGGAAATATAGTTCCCGGTCATCATGTCTTTTCCGCTTCGACCAGCGCCCGCCAGCGGTTGACGATGCCGCAAAACAGTTCCGCCGTGCGCTGGGCATCGTAGATGGCCGAATGGGCCTGGGCCTGATCCCACTCCAGACCGGCGGCCATCGCCGCCTTGGCCAGTACGGTCTGGCCGTAAGCCAGACCGCACAGGGTGGCTGTGTCGAATGCGCTGAAAGGATGGAAAGGGTTGCGCTTGATGCCGCAGCGGGTTGCCGCGGCGTTGAGAAAACCCAGGTCGAATGCCGGGTTATGGCCGACCAGAATGGCGCGGGTACAGCCGTGCCGCTTGACGGCGGCGCGCACCGGCTGAAAAATTTTCGCCAGCGCCTGATCCTCGTCCACGGCGAAGCGGAAAGGATGATAAGGGTCGATTTTGTTAAAATTCAAGGCGGATTGATCGAGCCTGGCGCCGACGAAAGGCTTTACGTGGCTGTGGTGCGTTTCGGCAATGATCAGGCAGCCGCTTTCGTCCATATCGGGAATGACGGCGGCGATTTCCAGCAGCGCGTTTTTGCAAGGGTCGAAGCCTGCGGTTTCAACGTCCACGATGACGGGAAGATAGCCCCTGAAGCGGGATGCCAGGCGGGTTTTTTCAATACTCATGTTCGAAGATTTTTTTTGATTATGCTAATGTACTCTAGTTTTATCTCGCTACCAATAAATAACAGCCAGGACCAAGCAGGAAATAAAATATGAATAAAAACAAAGCGATACGAGCAAAGCTCGCGCAATGTTTATGCAGTTACGGGTTGGCGGCATTACTGGCCGGGTGCGCCGGCGCCGATGTAATGACGCATGATACGCAAGATCCGGCCGTCGTGTGGGGTAAACCAGGCAGGATGCCGCAAGCCGATCTCAGCATTTCGCACGATCCCCGCGATCCTTATGAAGGGTGGAACCGGGACGTCCAGGCGTTCAACGATTCGCTGGACGAGTATTTCATGAAGCCGCTGGCGCGTGGCTATCAATGGATAACCCCTACGTTTGTCGACAAGGGCGTCACCAACTTTTTCAGCAACGTGGACGACATCGCCGTTACCATCAACGACCTGTTTCAGTTGAAGTTTACCCAGGGCAGCATGGATGCCGGGCGTTTTCTGGTCAACACCACGGCCGGGGTGGTCGGCTTTGTGGATGTGGCCAGCCTGCTGGAATTACCCAAGCACAACGAAGACTTTGAACAGACCCTCGGCGCCTGGGGGGTTCCTTCCGGCCCTTATATCGTCCTGCCCTTGGTCGGCCCCAACACGCCACGCGGCTTTGGCGGACTGGTCGGCGATACCGTCGTCAATCCGTTCACCTACGTCGGCGCCGGCATCGGCACCGCCGTTTACGCAGTGCGTTTGGGGGATACCCGTGCAGACCTGCTGACTTCCAGCAAAATTGCCGATGAAGCGGCGCTGGATCGTTACGAGTTCATCCGCAATGCTTATTTCCAGCAGCGCGAGTATCTGGTGCACGACGGTAGTCCTCCTTACCGGGAAGGCTTTGAGGACGATCTGGATCAAGAAATGGAAGACAGCTTGAATTCAGGCCAATAAGCCACACGCACACACGACGAAAGGGCCGGGGATCGCAATCCCCGGCCCTTTCGTGTTTATAGGAGCCGGAGCTGGTAAAGCGGCAGCTCCGGCAACCATATCTTGCTCGACTGCTTCGATCAGCGGCT
>SCQD01000309.1 GCA_004299145.1 Methylococcaceae bacterium
GCCCAACTCGCTGGGACCGGCCAAACTGCTGCTGGCTTACGGCACTGATGCACAAAAAAACCGCTATTTGCGCAAACTCGCCGCCGGTGAAGAAATTCCCTGTTTTGCCCTGACCGGCCCCCACGCCGGCAGCGACGCCGGAGCCATGCCGGATAGCGGCATCGTCTGCCGCGGCCAATTCGAAGGCCAGGAGGTCCTGGGTATCCGTCTGAACTGGGAAAAGCGCTACATCACGCTGGGACCGATCGCCACGGTGTTGGGCCTGGCGTTCAAGCTGTATGACCCGGACCACCTGATCGGCGATCAGGAAAATATCGGCATTACCGTGGCGCTGATTCCCACCGATACGCCGGGCGTCAGCATCGGCCAGCGCCATTTTCCGCTGAATGCGCCGTTTCAAAACGGCCCCAACTGGGGTAAGGACGTGTTTATTCCCATGGATTGGATAATCGGCGGCGTGGCCCAGGTGGGCAACGGCTGGAAAATGCTGATGCAGTGCCTGTCCACCGGGCGCGGCATTTCTCTGCCCGCGCTCAGCACGGCGGCCGGCAAATTCACCTGCCGCAATAGCGGGGCTTATGCGCGCATCCGCAAGCAGTTCAACGTCTCCATCGGCGAATTCGAGGGCATCGAAGAAGCCTTGGCGCGCATGGCCGGCGAGACCTACATCATGGACGCCGCCCGCTGCGTCACGCTGGCGGCGCTGGACGCCGGCCAGCACCCGTCGGTGATTTCCGCCATCATTAAGTACGAGCTGACCGAAAGGATGCGCCGCGTGGTCAACGACGGCATGGATATTCAAGGAGGTTCGGGGATTTGTCTCGGCCCGAGAAACTACCTGGGCCGTTTGTACCAAGTGGTGCCGGTGAGCATTACCGTGGAAGGCGCCAATATTTTAACCCGCACCATGATGATATTCGGCCAGGGCGCGGTGCGCTGCCACCCGTTCATTCAGCAGGAAATGGCGGCTTTGCAGCAGGACGATGCCGAGCAGGCGTTGACGGCATTCGACCAGACTTTGTTCCGGCACATCGGTTTTGTGCTGCGTAATTTTGCCGTCAATTTCTGGCTGGGTTTGAGCGGCGCCCGTTTTGTCAGTGCGCCGGGCGACAAAGACACCCAACGCTATTACCAGCAGATTACCCGTTTGAGCGTGGCGTTTGCCCTGACTGCGGATTTTGCGCTGTTAACCCTGGCCGGCGCCTTGAAACGCAAAGAGCGCATTTCCGGCCGCTTTGCCGACGTTTTGAGCAATCTGTATTTGTGCTCGTCGGTATTGAAGCATTATCAGGATCAGGGCTGCCAAAAGGACGACTTACCTTTGTTGCACTGGGCTTGCCGGCACACGCTATACCGCGCCCAGCAGTCTTTGCTGGCCATTTTTTATAAGCTGCCGCTGCAACCGCTGGTTTGGGTGATCCGGGCCTTGACCTTTCCCTTCGGCAAATCTTGCCGCCCCCCCGGCGACCACTTGACGCACCAGCTTGCTCAGTTGTTGCTGAACGACAATCCGGCGCGCGACCGATTGACGCACGGCATTTATGTCAATAGTTTGGAAAACGACGCCACCGGCAGAATAGAAACCGCTTTTAAGGCGGTGCTGGCGGCGGCGGCAGTGGAAACCAAGCTGCGCGCCGCGCAAAAGGCCAAGCAATTACCCAAGGGGCCGTTGGCGGATTTAATCCCGCAAGCCACGGATCAGGGCATCATCAGCCGGCAAGAAGCGGAGTTATTGGCAGATGCCGAGCGAGCGCGTTTTGCCGCGATCAGCGTGGATGATTTTGCTCCCGCCGATTTGTTTCAGCATTAAGTTATCGTTCCCACGCTCCGCGTGGGAATGCATCCCGCGACGCTCCGCGTCGCGTCAACGTGGATACTGGGAGGCTGCGATTATGCTGTCGGCATCACAGGACGCAGAGCGTCCAAGGCGGCATTCCCACGCGGAGCGTGGGAACGATGAAATTTCGGGACGCAGAGCGTCCCAGGCTGCGTTCCCACGCGGAGCGTGGGAACGATGAACGCGGGTCAAGACAAATCCCAGCCGCTGCATGAAGACATCCGCCTGCTGGGCCGCTTGCTGGGCGATACGTTGCGCGCCCAGGAAGGCGTGGCGAGCTATGAACGGGTCGAATACATCCGCCAGGTTTCGCTACAGTTTCACCGGGAAAAAGATTCGGCTGCCGCGCAAGCGCCACGCGCGGGCCTGGAGTCCACCCTTAAAGCGCTGCCCAGTGAACAAACCATCCAGGTGGTACGCGCATTTACCTATTTTCTGCACCTGGCCAACAGCGCCGAAGACATTCACCGCACCCGCGGCTTGCGCAGCCAGCCCCAGGCCGGCGGTCTGGCCGCCACCTTGGACCAAGCCCAAGCCGCCGGCTACGGCACGCCGGCTTTGCTGGAGTTTTTCGCCGGCGCATGCATCAGTCCGGTGCTGACCGCCCACCCCACCGAAGTGCAGCGCAAAAGCATCCTGGACTGCCAGATGGAAATCGCCCGGCGGCTGGACGAGCGGCAACACCTGTCACCCGGCTCCCCAGCGTGGGCCGCTAATGACGAAGCCCTGCGCCGCCTGATCCTGACGCTGTGGCAAACGCACATGATGCGCCTGGCCAAGCCTTCGGTGCTGGATGAAATCGCCAACGGCCTGTCATACTACGATTACACGTTTCTGCGGGAGTTGCCGCGCTTGTACGGCGCGCTGGAAGACCTGCTGACGCCTTACGATGCGGCCGCTTTGGCCGAGCGCGGCGCCAATCTGGCCGATACCGCGGAATTGGCGCCTTTTCTGCGCATGGGCAGCTGGATGGGCGGCGACCGCGACGGCAACCCGCTGGTCAGCGCCGACGTCATGCAGGCGGCGCTGCAAAAGCAGTGCAAGTGCATTCTGGATGATTACCTGGAGCAGTTGCACGAACTGGGCGCGGAACTGCCCATCGCCATCGGCCTGGTCGACATCGACCCGGCGCTGGCCGCGCTGGCGCAGCGTTCACCGGACCGCTCGCAGCAGCGCCAGGGCGAACCCTACCGCCGGGCGCTGACCGGCATTTATGCGCGCCTGGTGGCGACGGCGCACGGCCTGGAACACTTCGATTTGCGGCGCAACCCGGTCGGCAAGGGCCACCCCTACCTGCACAGCGGCGAACTGCTGGATGATCTGAATATTTTGCACGCATCGCTCAGCAATCACGGTTCGGCGCTGCTGGCGCGCGGGCGGCTGCGGCGGCTCAGACGGGCGGTGACGGTATTCGGCTTTCACTTGGCGGCGCTGGATCTGCGGCAGAACTCCGCCGTGCACGCCCGCACCGTGGGCGAATTACTCACGGCGGCCGGTTGGGGCGATTACGCCGGCCTGAACGAAGACGAGCGCATCAACCTGTTGCTGCAGGAACTGTCCACCGCCAGGCCGCTGACGTCGGAGTTTTTGCCGTACTCCGCTGAAACCCGCAGCGAGCTGGCGATATTCCACGGCGCCCGCGCCATACAGCAGCGCTACGGCGCGGCGGCGATCAGCAACGTCATCATCTCGAAAACCGACGGCGTGTCCGACCTGCTGGAAGTAGCGCTACTGCTGAAAGAAAGCGGTTTACTGCGCCCGAAAGCGGCGGAACTGGCGGTCAACATCGTCCCACTGTTCGAAACCATCGACGATTTGCGCAACGCCGCCGCCATCATGGACCGCCTGCTCGGCCTGCCGCTGTATCGGCGCCTGCTGGCGACGCGCGGCATGACGCAGGAAATCATGCTGGGATATTCGGACAGCAACAAGGACGGGGGGTTTTTGACTTCCGGCTGGGAGTTGTACCGGGCCGAGACGCAGCTGGTGGAAGTGTGCCGCCACCACGGCGTGCGCTTGCGCCTGTTTCACGGCCGCGGCGGCAGCGTCGGGCGCGGCGGCGGCCCCAGCTACGAAGCCATCCTGGCCCAGCCCTGCGGCGCGGTGCAAGGCCAGATCCGCATCACCGAACAAGGCGAAGTGATCACCTCCAAATACTCCAATCCCGAAGTCGGCTACCACAACATGGAAGTCCTGGTCAGCGCCACGCTGGCAGCCACTTTGTTCGAACCGGCCCACGCGCCGCCGCCGGATGAGTTCCTGGCGGCCATGGACGAATTGTCGACGCTGGCTTATCAGGCTTACCGCCAGCTGGTCTATGAAACGCCGGGGTTTGAAGACTATTTCTGGCAGGCCACGGTGATCGACGAAATCGCCACGCTGAACATCGGCTCGCGCCCGGCTTCGCGCAGCCAATCGCACAAAATCGCCGACTTGCGCGCCATACCCTGGGTGTTCAGCTGGGCGCAGTGCCGGCTTATGCTGCCCGGCTGGTATGGTTTCGGCAGCGCGGTCAGCGGGTGGCTGAACGATCATGGCGCCCCTCTCCCAAAGAACGAGGGAGAACAAGGTTGCTGCGGCTTTCATGACAGTCGACATGGCGCGGACCGGCTGGCGTTGCTGCAAGCCATGCACCGCGAGTGGCCGTTCTTCCGCACTTTGTTGTCGAACATGGACATGGTGCTGGCGAAAACCGACATCGGCATCGCGGCGCGCTACGCCGGACTGGTCAAAGACCCGGCTTTACGCGAGGCGATTTTTCCGCGCATCGAACGCGAGCGGCAACTCAGCATCGACTACCTGCTCGCCATTACCGGCCAGCAAGCGCTGCTGGACGCCAACCCGGCGTTGCAGCAATCCATCCGCTACCGCTTTCCCTACCTGGACCCGCTCAATCACTTGCAAGTGGATCTGCTGCAACGCCACCGCGCCGCGGCACCGGATGGCGGCGACGAGCGCGTGCAGCACGGCATTCACTTGACCATCAATGGGATTGCGGCGGGGTTGAGGAACAGTGGCTGATCATCCGGCACGGCGCGTTACGGCACAACCGCCGTTACCGCATGGGCGGTATTGTCCTTAGGCTTGGTGTCTTTTTCGTTGCTCGATACGGCTACCGTCACGCTGGCGCCGCCCGCTTTGTGGAACTTCACCACGACGGCCCGCTTGACTATCTCCCTGGCCGCCACCACACCGATGGAGCACGTCACCACCGAGCTGCTTTTGGAACAATCCGCCGGTGCGGATACCAATTCCAGCTTTTTCGGCAAATAAAACCGCAGCAACACGCCGCTGGCATCCGCCTGGCCTTTATTCTTCACCATGGCGGTGTAAGTCAGGTTGGCGCCTGATTTTACCGGGTCAGCGGATTCGCTTAATTTTGCGGTCAGATTGACGCCCCCCAACACCGCCGGCGATTGCACGCCGCGCACCAGACGCACCGCGAGCCGGTTGGTCCTGCTGTCGTTGCTGTCGCTGCCGTTGTCGAAAATGACGCTCCAGGCGTAGTAAGCGTTGTAGGCATAGATCGTGGACGTCCAAAACACGTTGCTGGGTGCATCGGGAAAGACCTCGGTATTGATGGCGGGGCTATAGCGGCTGTAATCCACGATGGACAGCAACTCGGCTTTGCTGGGCAGACGCCAGTCGCTCGCACCGGCAAACACCGAGGTCAAAGCCATGGCATCCAACCAAGTGTATGTGATCGGCGAGCCGGCACAGGCGGCATTACTCCAGGTTTGCCCCATCGCGCACTGCATCCAGGTCAAACCGGTTTTCTGATGCGTCACCGTACCGTTGTGGTTGTCGGTGAAAGCGTCCGTGGCTGTGAAAGCCGTGCCGGAGGACTGTCCACCGCGCACGAAGCGTACCGTGTGGTTGATAAAGTCATTGTCGTAGAGATCGTCGTTGCCCTGGTAAAAATTCACCAGCCAGGTTTTGCCGGGATTGCCGGCATCGGCCGTAGCGGACCAGAACCAGACGGTGGTGGGCGTGTCGGGAAATATATCGGTGTTGATCGCCGGGTTGGAACGGCCGTCTTCGAC
>SCQD01000310.1 GCA_004299145.1 Methylococcaceae bacterium
GTCCAAAATGCTGGGCATGAATGAAACGGGCAGGCTGAGCGGCGAGGAGATAAAAAGGGTCAGCGTCATCCATCAGGCCGGCGAAGAATTATTGCGCCTGATCAACGACATACTCGATTTGTCGAAAATCGAATCGGGCCGCATGGAACTGCACGCCGAGGAAATCACCACCGACGAAGTGCTGAGCGAGTGCCGCAGCCTGTTCGAAGCCACCGCCCACGAAAAAGGCCTGCAGTTTTTGCTGGAAGCCCGCTGGCACGGGGTGTTTGTCACGGATCACGCCAAACTGTCGCAAATACTGCGCAATTTATTGTCCAATGCCTTTAAATTCACCAAACAAGGTGCGGTCACCTTGCGCGTGGAACGGGACAATGCATTCGCCCAGCCCATCCTGATTTCGGTAACGGACAGCGGCATCGGTATTCCCGAAGACAAGCAAGAGCTTATTTTTCAGGCTTTCCACCAGGTGGACGGCACCATCTCCCGTGAATTCGGCGGCACCGGCCTGGGCTTGACCATCAGCCAACGTTTTGCGGAACTGCTGGGCGGCTCGATTTCCATCAGCAGCACGGTGGGCACGGGCAGTACCTTTACTTTGCATTTGCCCTTGCAACCGGACACCGTCATCGCCAGCCCGCCGGCGACCGAGGCCGTACCTTCCGCCCCGCAGCCAGCCGTGCCCGAACTGACAACGGCGTCCAGCCAGGTCAGCGACGACAGAAACAATTTGATCTCGGGCGACACCGTCATTCTGCTCATCGACGACGATCCCGCCTATGCAGGCGTGGTGGTCAACCTGAATCACAAGCTGGGTTATAAAACCATCATCGCCTTGACCGGCGAGGAAGGCCTGCGCCTGGCCAAAATCTACCGCCCCAAAGGCATACTGCTGGATTTGGGCCTGCCGGATATGGACGGCAATCAGGTATTGCATACCCTGAAAACTTCGCCGGAATTGCGCAAAATTCCGGTGTGCGTGGTATCGGCCAGGGACAAGCAAAGCGATTTTTCCCATCAGGGCATCGTGGGATACCTGCAAAAGCCGGTCAGCTTCGAACAACTGGCCGATGCGGAAGCGGAGGTCATACAGCGCGCCGTCGAGTACGGCAAAATCGTCCTGGTGCTGGAAGGCGGCAGCCTCACTGCCGGCGAAATCGGCGACCTGCTGGGCGGCAAAGCCAAAGTCATCCAGGCCGGCACGCTGGAAGCCGCCATCGCCGTGGCCGAGCGCGGCGGCGTCGCCGTCGCCATTCTCGACATGGAACAGCCGGGCGACACGCTGGATATCTGCCGGCGGCTGCACGCCGCCGACCTTACCATGCCTATCCTGCTGCACGGCAGCAAGGCCTTGAGCGAAGAAGACGCGGCGGCGCTAAGCCAGTTTACCGACAGCATCATTCTCAAAAAACCCCGTGCCCAGGAGCGCATGCTGGAAAACATCGAGCGGTTTTTGCAGTATCAGGTGCCTTCCTCCGCCAGCACCCATGAAATCAAGCTGCCGGAGCCCAGCCCGAAAAATGCCGAAAAACTGGCCGGCAAAACCATACTGGTGGTGGACGACGATCCGCGCAATCTGTTCGTCATCACGGCGGCGCTGGAACAGGCCGGAGCGCACGTGGACAACGTGCTGAACGGGCTCAAGGCCATGGAATACCTGAGCAGGAACAAGCCGGACCTGATATTCATGGACATCATGATGCCCGACATGGACGGCTATGTGGCGATACGCAAAATCCGCGAAACGCCTTATCTGAAAAACATTCCCATCGTCGCCTTGACCGCCAAGGCACTGCGCTCGGACAAGGAAAAAGCCATGGAGGTCGGTGCGGACGATTTTCTCGCCAAGCCGGTGGACTACGACGTGCTGATCAACGCCGCCGTCGTCTGGTGTGGAGATAAGGCATGACGATCACCGTCGACGGCGCCGGCAGCAAAATCAATGTGGTAGGCGCGTTGGACTCCGGCATGGAAGCGGCGGCATTGCTGGCCGATCTGCAACACCTGCCGATCCTCACCCGGCACCTGGAATTGGTCTTTTTCGATGCGCTGACGCTGCCGGCTTCCGTGCTGGAGGCCATCGCTAAAATCAAGCTCAGCGGCATTCAGGTAAAGATCACGGTCTACAGCAATTACCTGGCCCATTATCTGATGCGGCTGGGCATTACCGCCAAGTGCATACACAGCGTCGAGGAAAGGAAACAACTGACGGACATTCAGGCCATCGCGTTGTGCGGCTCGGCGGAAAGTCTGGACAAAATTTTTACCATCGTGGAAAAACTGCCGCCTGCGGAAGTGGCGGTATTCATCGTGCAGCACATCCTGGCGGATAGCGACAATCTGCTGGATCAGCTGCTGAAAGTGCGCACCAGTTGCTACCGCATAGAAATGCCCACTAATTTGCAGCCGATCAAAGCGGGCACCATTTACATCGCGCCGGCCGATCATCACATGAAAGTGGCGAATGGTCTGGTTTACCTGACGCACGACCGCAAAAACCACCTGGCGCGCCCTTCCATCAACGTGCTGTTCGAATCGCTGGCCTATGCTTACGGGCCGCACGCCCTGGCGGTGTTGCTGTGCGGCATGGGCGACGACGGCGTGGAAGGCACCCGCCTGCTCAGCGAGCGCGGCGCTTTCGTCATCGTGGAGGACAGCAACGACTGCCACATGGCCCGGTTATTGACCGACGCCGCCGTACAGAACGGCAAATTTGCGCACGTGCTCAATCTGCAGGAAATCTGCAGTTTTATCGGCAGCGCACTGAACCGCGGCGGCAAGCAGGCTTCCCCGCCGCTGGTCGAGCTGTTTTTGGAGGCGGTATATGCGCGCTACGACTACGATTACCGGGGCTATCAGGAAGGCACGCTGGAGCGCCGCATCAAAAACTCCATGCTGCTGCTGCACATCGAGGACTTTTTCGAGTTTCAACGCCAGGTATTGACGGACCCGGAAATATTCCGCCGCTTTTTCCTGGAAATGTCGATCGAAATCACCAGTTTTTTTCGCCATCCCGAGCAAATGCGCCTGCTGCGCGACGAAGTATTGCCTTATCTGGAAAGCTTTCCCAACCTGCGCATCTGGTCGGCCGGTTGCGCCAGCGGCGAAGAAGTCTTTTCGCTGGCCATTATGCTGGATGAACTCGGCCTGTTCGACAAAGCCAGAATATTCGCCACCGACATCAACCCCTATGCGCTCAACCAGGCGCAGGCGGGTTTGTTTCCACTCGACAAACTGGAAGAAAACCGCGCCAATTACCTGAAAAGCGGAGGAATCCGCTGTTTTGACGATTACGTGGAAAATAACGGCCTGTACTTGAAAATGTCGGATCGGCTGCGCGCGCGCATCCTGTTTCATCAGCACTCGCTGGTACAGGACGGCGTATTCAACGAGTTCGAACTCATTATTTGCCGCAACGTAATGATTTATTTCAAACCCGCCTTACAGCAAAAAGTCATGCTACGCTTCGAGAAATCGCTGCATCCCGAAGGCTTTCTGGTCCTGGGCACCCAGGAAGGCCTGCTGAGCAGCGGCAGCGAGCAGCGCTTCAGCGAATACAAATCCAAAAGCCGCATCTATCGATGGAGACATTGAGATGACTTCAGCAGCCCCGGTTATTCCGCTGTGCGGCGAAGTTCCGTCCAATGCCGAGGCGTTCAATATTTTGATCGTCGACGACAATCTCAATAATTTGTTTACCCTGAATGCCCTGCTGCAACAATTTCCCGAGTGCAGCGTGATCCAGGCGCGCTCGGGGGAAGAAGCGCTGCTGAAAACGCTGCAATATCCCATCAGCCTCATCTTGCTCGACGTGCAGATGCCGGTCATGGACGGTTTTGAAAC
>SCQD01000311.1 GCA_004299145.1 Methylococcaceae bacterium
TTCTAGAGGCAATTACTGATGCATTCAAAACCATTACAAATAACGACGTTTATGGATATTTTAATCACGCTTCTCAATTCTAGTTCCTAGTAACTAACATGAATTGAAAGCCCTGTAAAAGAATCCGGCAGGTTAAAAATATACGGCAAGGAACTGATAGAAGATAAATTTATCGTTCCACGTCTATATTTTTTTAAACAAGTCGTCGAACCTTTTTCCGGCGCCAGATGCTTTCCAGAATCATATAAGGTTCCTGGTTCTGATCATTTTTCCATCGCCAAACCGGATAGCAAAATAGCGGATCAGCATCGACTCTTGCTCGCTTTTCTAAAACATATCGTCCAGCCGGATGTTTCCGCATTAAGCGGGCGGGGCGGCTCGTCGGCACCACCCAAACCATTGGTTGTTTGTACTGATCCTCGGACGCTACTAATCTCTTATGCTTCGGAACAAACCAATGCGCCCCCGCCCATTGGCAACCATTCTACCGAGAAATGGGCGAATGAATTTGCCAGACAGTTAAAGCATTTAAAAATTAGCGTAAAACTAACGGACGTAAATCCTGATCATCAACGGACCATGTTTCCAGTCGATGACCGCGACACTCGTTCCCCTTCCGACTTTCTTGTGATATTTACTATCGACTACAGTGAAAGGCTTTCTGCCTGTCGATTATCCGAACACATCGAAGAAAAATACATCGCTGGTGTGCTGATGTGGGTGCTCAAGTTATCTCCCGCTGATTTTCGCGTATGTGACATAGGACGGCATCCTTGGTGGCATGAATTAAAGTGTTTAGAGAGTCATGGGCAGTTTAAAAAACTGAATGATCCCGACTATGAAGTTGAGCAAGTGAAGGCTGCAACGATTATCTACGAGCATCCTTCTTGTAAATTGCCCTCGCCATTCTGCCCCGCGCACCAATAAGCAACGCCTGCCGAACAACCCTAATCCGAGTTCCCGCCATGTCCCACACACCACACCAGCAATTCATCGGCAAAGGCTCCGTCCACGACGCCCCCTGGCACCGTAGCGAAACCGAACCACCGGTCACCGATCCCCATGCCGACCGCCATCCTCGCCATTACATCGCCGACGACGGGCTGGTCGCGGCGGTCAACACCGCTTTGCTGTTAAACAAGCCGCTGCTGGTCACCGGCAACCCCGGCACCGGTAAAAGCGACCTGGCGGAACGCATCGCCTGGGAATTGGAACTGGGACCGGTGCTGCGCTTCGAAGCGCAATCGTTGAGCGAAGCCAACGACTTATTCTATCGCTTCGATCTGGTGGGTCGTCTGGCGGAATCGCGGCTGCAAGCGGATCGGCAGTGGTCCAATAGCCAAGGGCGTCACCGGACCGGCTCAAGCACAGACGATAATGCCGATGCAAACGTTGGGGACGGGGGGCGAACCCCGTCCCGCCCAGAATCCGGCAGCACAACCATTGATCCAGACGCTACCCCGGAACAGGACAAAATCCATCCGCTGCACTTTGTCGAATTCGGCCCATTCGGCAAAGCCATCCTGCGCGTAGGGCAAGGCCAAACGGCGCCGGATCCACAGCGGCAACGCCTGCTGGAACAACTGCGCCGCCGCGCTTTTCCGGCCGGCGAGCCGTCACAACCCCAGGCCAGCGTGGTGCTCATCGACGAAATCGACAAAGCCAGCCGCGACTTTCCCAACGACCTGCTCAACGGCATCGACCGCATGGAATTCCGCATCCGCGAACTGGACAACCTGCTGATCCAGGCGCCGGACAAAGCGCTAGGGCTGCACCCCATCGTCGTCATCACCAGCAACCTGGAACGCGACCTACCCGCTCCGTTTCTGCGCCGCTGCGCTTTCTACCACATTCCCGACCCCACGCCGGAGCGGCTGGCGCACATCGTGCGGGTACGGGTTTTTCCTGACCGTGCAGACCTACCGCCCGATCAGTTGCCACCCTTTTACCGGGAATTGCTTGACTTCTTTGTCGAATTCCGCAACGACCATCAAGACCGCCACGTCTACCCACCGGGCACGACCGAAATCATCGAAGCATCCCGCGCCCTGAGCCATTCCGGGGTGGATGAAAACGCCGGATTAAAAGCCAATCTGGACTTCGTGCGCCGCAGCGTCAGCGCCATCGCCAAACACCGCGAAGACCTGGAACGCCTGCACGCCGCGCTCAACGCCGAACAACAACCGGCGTGAGCACAACATCCCCCCGCACGCTACGGGAACTCATCGCCCGCTTGCAGCGAGCGGGCTATCCCGTTTCCACCGCCGAAACGCTGGACGCTACCCGCTTGCTGACCAAGCTGGCGGAGCGGGAACCGTCGCCATCATCCCACCCGTTCCGCTCGTTCCCAAGCTCCAGCTTGGGAACGCCGTCCGGGAAGCTCCAGCTTCCCGACACTCAGGGTGAAACCACCCAAGAATCCCCGGTTTCCGACAACACCGACGCAAACCAAGGTGAGTTTCTGCTCCAGCACTTACGTCCACTGCTGTGCAAATCCGCAGACCCGGCGGTACAACAGCGTTTCGACAAAATCTTTCATGATTGGTGGCAACCGGGCATTGCCGCAGCGAAAAAACCGCCCAAAGCCAGCGACCAAAAGGTTCCCCGCCGAGAGCCCCCAAAAATAACGCAGCCTCGTCGCCACATCGTGTTGTTGAGCCTCATGTTATTGGCGCTGGTGCTGATCTATTGGCTGCAACCCACTCCGCAAAATTGGAAAACCAACACCACCACCCCAATCGACACCGGCGCCGAGTCCGTCGCCCCACAACCGATAACACCCGCCCCAATCGCGCCCGCGCCAACCCCCAACACCCGCATCTATGGCTACTGGCCCGCCTACCGCTACACCGAAACCTTGCGCTCCGGCCTGGCCTGGCTGCTGGTGGGCGCGCCTTTATCGTTGTTGCTGTTTTTTCACCTGCCGGCCTGGGCGCTGGGCCGCCGCCGCGGCAGCGGCGGCGCAGGCATCGTGCTGGACGGCTGGGACCACGACAAAGCCGCCCGGCACCTGGTGCCACCCCTGGCCGCCGCAGTGGCCGACTGTTTTGACCGCCATATCCGTGGCCCGGCTCATGAAATCCGCCGACTGGCGCGTCGTCCTCCCATCGACATCATCCGCACCGTCGACGCTACCTTGAACCACATCGGCATACCGCAATTGCGTTACCGGCACGCCCGGCTGCGACCAGATTATTTGCTACTGGTGGAAGCCGACAGCGACGAAGCCCTGCCCATGCTGTGGGCTGAGCGCCTGCAAAAACAAGGCGTGGCGGTGGATTTACGTCAATTGATCGTGCCGAAGGACGGCGGCGTGCCGACCTGGCGTACCCGGCATGGCGGCGCAAGCGGGCGATTCGACCGGCTGCCCAACCCCGGTTACGGTCAGCGCCTGATGTTGGTATCGGACGGCAGTTTTTTGCTGGATGAAGCGGCTCAGTGGCGTCCTTGGGTATCAGCGGCGCGGCTGGAGCGCTGGCCGGTACGCGCTTTGTTCTCACCCAAAGAACCGCGCGACCTGTTGCGCGGACGGCTGGCGACTTTGGATAGCGGCATACGGCGCGGCGACCCCGGTTTTCTGGTGCTGCCGCAGGAAGAATCGGCCCTGGCTGCCTGGAGCACCTGGCTGGCCAGCGGTCAGATGCCGGTAATCGTACCGGCGGAAGCTCAGCGCTTTCCGCGTTTGATCGCCGAGCGCGGCGAGCAGCGCTACCTGACGGAACTGGCTGATTTCCCCGAAGGCCAAGCCCCAGGCGCCGCCGAGGTGGCGCGGCTCATCGCGGAACTGCACGTGTATCTGGGCGAAAACGGCTTCTACTGGCTGTGTTGCTGCGCCATACCGCCGCTGATGCACAGCGGCCTGACGCTGCTGCTGGGCGAGGAATACCTGCGCCGCGCCGGGGCCGGCAACGAAAAAAACCTGCGCTATCACCTGACCCGCAACTACCGGCTGCTGGCGCGGCTGCCCTGGCTGCGTTACAACTCGATGCCGGACTGGCTGCGCCTGGCCCTGCTGGCGCGCCTGTCGGAACCTTTGCAGCAGGAAGTGCGCACCGTGGTGGACGGCCTGTTGTCCCGGCAAAAACCCGCGCGGGTCGGCAATCTGCATCTGGCATTCGATGCGCCCGGCGCCGGTGTCGGACCCGGTGCGGTGAGCGGGCCAAGAGGAACGCGGCACGCGCTGTACCTGGGTTTTATGAGCGGCTTGTCGGCGCGCGAACTGCTGCTGCGCACGCCGGGCCAGTGGCGTTCCTGGCTCAGCCGACTGGATCGTGGCCGGCACTCCTGGCGACGCTTGTGCGACTGGCTGGCGGCGGGTTTTGCCCGCTTGCTGTTTCGCGATGGCTTGGCCGGCAATGGCGCGGCGCGGTTTTCTTTGCTGGCCGGTTGGGTGGCGACCATTTCATCTGGGGTGTTGCTGGTTGCCGTGGCACTGTTTTCGCCGGGGGAGTGGCCGGAAGCGTGGCGGGAAGCGCTGTTTGTGGAAAGGGCTGAGCCGTTGGTGTTTCGGCAGGATGGGCTGATTCACGGGCTGGCTTTCAGCGCCGATGGGCGACGGTTGGCGGTAGCCGGTAGCAACGAGGTTCGACAGTGGAATCTCCAGTCCGGCGCGCCGCAAGGCAGAGTCCAAGCTCCTGAAGAATTTCCTGCAGCTATTCGGCAGCATCTGAGTCAGGGTATGGACCCTGTATTGAGTCCCGACGGCAAGCTGAGATTGGCATCACCCGACGCCAAAACCATCCAGCTGGTAGATGTCGTAACCGGACAAGCCATTGGCGAACTGTTACGGCACGAGGCTCCGGTTATATACGCTGTGTTCAGCCCCGATGGTCGGCACATCGCCACCGCCGATGCCGAAGGCCACGTGCGGCTGTGGAATGCACAGGTCAGCGTGCCGCTGGGCGAGCCGATGCGGCATGACGACCTTATCCGATCCGTCACCTACCGCCTCGATGGTCGGCGGCTGGTGACGGCGAGTGATGACGGCAGCGCCCGGCTGTGGGATGCCCGCAGCGGCGCGCCGCAGGGGGAGCCGTTGTGGCATAGGCAAAAACTATCTGTCTGGCATGCTGCTTTCAGCCCAGACGGGCACAAACTGGTCACGGCGGGTGTTGACGCCATGCTATGGGACGCGGACAGCGGCGCGGCTTTGGCTAAGCCGTTGCGGCATGAAGCAGGGCACATAGTGCTCGACGCCGCTTTCAGCCCCGACGGCCGGCGCGTCGCCACGGCCAGTTCGGACCACACCGCCCGGCTGTGGGACGCCCACACCGGCCAGCCCTTGGGTGAACCGCTGCGGCATGATGGTCAGCTATGGCACGTTGAATTCAGCCCTGACAGCCGGTGGCTGGCCACGGCCAGTTGGGATAACACCGCCCGGCTATGGGACACCCAGACCGGCCAGCCGCTGGGAGTACCGATGCGCCATGAACTAATGCTTTGGCAAGCCGCTTTCAGCCCGGACGGCACGCGCTTGGCCACGGCCAGCAGCGATAACACCGCCCGGCTATGGGATGCCCAGACCGGCCAGCCGCTGACGGCGCCTTTGCCGCACGATGGCCCAGTGCTGCAAGTCAACTTCAATCCCGACGGCCGGCGGCTGGTCACCGCCAGTGCGGATAAAACTGCCCGGCAGTGGGACGCCCATACCGGCGCTGCACTGGGACCGCCGATGCACCACGAGGCCGCGCTACGCCAAGCCGTTTACAGCCCGGACGGACTGCGCATCCTCACCGCCGGGGAGGACGCCACCGCCCGCTTGTGGGACAGCCGGACCGGCGCGCCGCTGGGCGTGCTGCCGGCGGTCGGCCAGGTATGGGCGGCGGCGTTCCACCCCAACGGCCGGCAAGTGCTGCTGGCTGGAGCAGCGGGTAAGGAGGGCGAAGCCCGGCTCTGGCGCATCCCGCCCTATCCCGAATCCCCACCCGCGTTCCAGTTCTCGGCAGCCGTCCGACAAACCACCGCTCTCGCCTTGCCCCTGTTGGCACTGCTGCTGGGCCTGGCCGGTCTGGTCCGGCAACGTCGCCGCTTGCGCTGCCGCCTGGAGCGGCTGGCCCCGCCGCGCAAAACGCAGGTGCATTACGCATACGTAAATGCTTCCCTGGAAGTTACTGCCGCAATGACCATGCATTCCGACGGCATCCAGATTACCCGGCCACCGCAATGATCGCGCCTTGCATATCTGAGCGGGTCGGGATTTCTCGTTCCCACGCGCTGCGTGGGAATGCAGCCGGGGCGCGCCGCGCCCCGTAGCGGATCAGGATCCGGCAACAATTCCCGCTTGATGCCGGTAACGCGACGCAGAGCGTCGCCGGATGCGTTCCCACGCGGAGCGTGGGAACGATAAAATGCATTCCGACGGCATCCAGATTACCCGGCCATCGCAATGATCGCGCCTTGCATATCTGAGCGGGTCGGGATTTGCAATCCCGACCCTTCCGTTATCTGCGCAGAACGCTGGGCATAACCATAGCAACGGCTGTGGAAAACTTACGGGTGGATCCTCCTTCCATTAGAGTGGCAGCCGGCACTATACCGGCACTATACGTAACGGTTTTCGGACTGCATGCACACGCGGAATGCAGGAACGATGCAAAGTGCCCCGTTATAGTGTGAAACGCGGTAACACCTTCAGCGAGAACATCACCATGAGCACATTGACCATCAGAATCGCCGACGACATCAAACAGCAGCTGGATGTACTGGCCGATGCCACGGGGCAATCCAAGTCTTTTCTGATTGTCGAAGCCATTCGGGGACGTGTGAAACAAGAGGCGTGGCAAGTGGCTGAAATTCGGCAAGCCATACAGGAGGCGGACGTCGGAGACTTCGCCGCAGAAAATGAGGTATTACAGGTACGTAGCCGGTGGTTGGGCAATGAGGGTTAGATGGCTGCGTAAAGCGCTGGCAAATCTGGATTGTGCGGCCGGCTACAAGGACAACAACATGAAGGGTTACATCCAACTCGAAATCATTGTCCCACTCGTAACTTATTCAACTTCCTACTATGCATACGCCTGGATAGCCGACGTAAGCATTCCGTCCGGCTATCAAGCTCCGCAACCGCAATTTTGGTCATTGTTGGTCGCCGCCACCTTGGGCCTACTGGTGAGTCGACTACAAGAACGCTCCCCCTTTTGCCATGGCGCCGTCGCTACGCAGCGATGGGCGGCACTGTTCCGCGCTTTCGGTTGGCTAAGCGGGCTGGCGGCAGGATACCAAGGCTATCACGGATTGCAGCAAACTCTGGCGGTCCGGCTGTATGGCGGTTCCCTGGAAAGCCTGGCTGAACCAGTGGCTTGGTGCGGCGCGTTGATGCTGGTTTTGAGCCTGGGCGTGTTGTTGCACGCGCTGCCGGACTGGCTGAACAGCGCGCGACTGGCGGGACGGGTGACGGCGGCGCCGGCGCGGGAAATTCTTGGCCTGGGCGCTGCCTGGCTGCTGGTGATTTTGCTGCTGACCGGCTACCAGACCATCGCTGACGTTCCGGCTTTTTTATCCCATCACTTGGCTTTTTCGCCCGAAAGCCTGTCGCACCTGCTGTTGGCCGCCTTGGCCGCTACCACCGTTTATAGCGGGTTGCGCATTGGGTTGATGCGGATGGATGTCTCGATACTCGGCCTGCATTGGTTCAAAGGCAGCTGGCCGCGCCTGAAAATCACCCGCGATACCATGGTCAAACCGACGGTCTGGCTGGTATTCGACCGCCCGCTATGCCGCAAAACCGATGGCGCGTTCATCGACCAACTGGCGCGCGCATGGAACGACGCACCGCTGGTGCTGGTCGCCCAGCCCGGCGGCGACATGCTGGGTGAACACGGTTATCTGGTTGATCAACAGGGTCGCTTGAAAGCGCTGTTTCCCCGCCTGGAAATCGAATTGTCCGACTGGCAGCGCCTGCTGCCCCCGCCCGAATGTTGGCGTTCACTGGAACTGCGGGAAATTTATCCTTCCGAGGCCCTGCTGCCCGCCGCCGTACGTACTTTGCGGGGTGAGCAGGATAGGGTGATATTGGTGAATGGGGATGGTTTGGAGCGTTGGCGGGGGGTGTTGCCGGAGGAAACAACAAGGGTGTTGGTGCAGGATACCGCCGCCGATGGAGTAATTGAAAATATTGCAGGTTATCAAACGATGGTAGTACGAAAGGGCTATATACCTGAATTGGCTTTTAGCGGAAAAATCAACAATGTTTCCGATACAAACGAACATCCCATATGGTCAATGGAGCTTTATTTAAAAGTCGTTTGGCTTTACCTGCACAGGCCAGTTTCCACAACCACGCTATTAATTTTAACTGTGATTGGGTGCGTATTAGTGGTACTCAGTCCCGCCTGCGGAGAACTTGGGAATAATTACTTCGAGTGTCTTAATGCCTTGGAACAACATTCGACCAAGATTATTGACTTAATTGGCATTTATGAGGGAAAAACCATGGATCCATCAATTATTTTTATTATTATATTTTTGGCGAACGCTTATTTCAATATAACCTGGGGACGCAAATGGATGCGGCATATACCGCCACCCAAAACATCCATTACGCTAATGAGGAAAATGCTGTGGCCAGTGCTTGTCAGCGACAGTATTGTTCTCATGATTGGACTAGGCATTATCTATTATCTTATGCTTTATGACAAAGTAAACAACCACAATATTCCCTATTTTGTAATTATTGGCAGCCTCTTGGTTTTAAACTCTACCATAAAGCAAGGCTCATTTCTTCTTTCCCATCGGAAAGATGTTCCTACAAACGGAGGGCACTGCTTTATTTGTGCGAAGCAGGGCCATTATAGAGAAATGGTATTGGTATCGACTCCATCGCTTGTTAATCTACGGTTATGGGATAAACCTTGGTCACCGACGCAGGGCTGTTTTGAGTGCGCCAATTGTGGCAGGTTAGCCTGTTACACACACAGCGATAGGAACATGCCCTGCGATTGTGGCGCTTGCTCCTGGATTGAAAAAACATATCTGCAAAAGGAACTTGACAATATGTCTCTAATGGATGTCATTAGCGATGAAGGCTTGCATAAAACAGATTCGCCCATCATGGAAAGCGCGAGCCAACCCCATGAGATATCTACCGTGCATAACCCACAACCAGCGAGTAATCATATATTTATTAGTTACAGAACAAAAGACGCTCCTTGTGTACGATTGATCACAGAGCAACTACTAGCCGAAGGTGTTCCGCTTTGGTTTGACGAGTACAAAATCACGACAAAACAAAGGGCTCATATCGTAACAGGAGGCCTTCCTGTTTTTGACAAAGTAATTCATGACGCAATCAAGAGCAGTAGTGCCGCCATTTGCTTTACTAATGTCGGCTATTCTGAATCTGAATATTGCCGCAACGAGGCATCGTTCATCACCAATCAAGCCCCAAAAATCAAGATCATTGATATTCGCTGCCCGGAACACAAAGAGCTTTATAAAAAACCTCCTGAATTGAGTCATGCTGAATCCATCATTCAAAGCAATGAACTTAATCGGTTGGATTTAGATGGCGTCGAAAATCTCTGGGGTCAAATAGCGGCAACGCTTAATATGCCAAACCGTTTATTGACTTTAGAAAGACCTACTGAAAATCTTGTCACCATGGAGTGGCTCGATCCTGTGCGCTATACCATGGATTTTGGAGGTTGGCAGCAGACTGACGGAAGAAAAGTCGAAAACAATGTAGCTTTTGATGTTCGTGGCGGCATGTTTATGCGCAGAGCGCATGGTTTGACCATCAATGCGACTGTGCGCGTCGGCCTTCAAGCAGGAGTTTATCGCAGCAAATTTGATGTTGATGACCGCCTTGCTTTTATTCTTGCAACAGGCAAGATGATGGACCAATTTACCAATAAATATCTGGCCGCTATTGGCATGAAGACGGACGTGGTGGGAACTCATTTTATTACAGTGAAAAATCTTGAAGCGGACAATCTTGGTCATGCTTTTTTCACGCTATACAACCCGGTATTTAAAACTTGGTCCCGACAATATTCGGTGGTCTTACCAAACCCTTTGAAAAATCAGATAGAGGTGAATGCCAGCCTAAAAAAACGGCAACAAGAGTTGGGTTCTGAAATTGAATTTTGCGTGAAGTTCGACGTTACAGGAGCCACATTCCAGCAATATTGCCGCGTTGGCTACTTGATGGACCGCGTTGTTGCATCATTAAGGTGTTTCTAAGTTATTTTGCCACGTCAGCCCATAAAGCGGAATGTGATAGCGGTTTAGTCGCCAAGGTAGAAGCGCTGTTGCGTTCTGCCCTACATGCTAGGAATTCAGTGCAGCTCCTTTTCGCATCGCCCCCTCAATAAGGCCCCCCCATGTTGCTGGCTGTTATTCACGTCAAACCCCTGCCGGATTACACGCTGTTACTCGAATTCGAAAACGGCGAAAAACGGCGTTTCAATATGGCGCCGTATATGGAGCAAAAACCCTGGGTACGGCTCAAGCAGAGCAATGCGTTTATGGGCGCCACCGTCGACAACGGCACCGTGGTGTGGCCGGGAAATATCGACATCGACCCTGAAACGCTCTATGAATTATCGGTAAAGTAAACACTCATGCCCCGCCTGATTCTATTCAACAAACCTTTCGATGTATTGTCGCAGTTCACTGACCGTGAACAGGGCCGGGCGACGCTGGCGGATTTTATTCCTATCCCCGGGGTTTACGTGGCCGGGCGGCTGGATAGAGACAGCGAGGGTTTGTTGTTGCTTACCGATGACGGGGGCTGGCAGGCACGCATCGCCGATCCACGGCATAAAATGGCCAAAGTGTATTGGGCGCAGGTGGATGGTGAGCCGGATGAGCAGGCGTTGCAGCGTTTGCGCCAGGGCGTGGTGCTCAATGACGGCCTGACGCGCCCGGCTGGAGCGCGCTTGATCGATGAGCCGGAAAATTTATGGCCGCGCGATCCGCCGATCCGCTGCCGGGCGGCCATACCCACGAGCTGGATTGAGCTGGTGCTGCGCGAGGGCCGCAACCGCCAGGTGCGACGCATGACGGCGGCGGTCGGCCATCCCACGCTGCGCTTGATCCGCTATGCCGTCGGCGATTGGACTTTGCAAGGCTTGGCGCCGGGGGAGTGGAGCCAAGCAGTTTTGAAATCGGCATCCCGATCACGCCTATCGATGTAGGGTACGCTGTGCGTACCGTTCAATGCCATCGAAGGTACGCATAGCGTACCCTACATTTTTAAACCCGCCAGCAAGACGCGCAACGCTTTGCCGAGGTAGCGGGGACTCAGGGCTTGCATGGGCGATAGCCGCAGCGCGTTCCGATAGTGCGCCAACGCGGCTTGATATTGACCGGCCTGTTGCAAAGTGCGGAACAGCGACAGGTGGCGGCGTGCGATATAGGCCGGTTTCAAACGCATGGCCAGGGGCGGCATGCGCCGCAGGTCAAAAATTTCATCGACCAGTTGCATGCTGGTTGCCGCCGCTTGGTCGGCGTTGCCGCGCAGGCTGTCGGGGTGTTTGTAAACGCGCACGGTGGCGCTGTCGATCAAGGCGCAAGGGAAGTTGGCGAGAGCATAGGCAAACATCGGCAGGTCTTCGGCGGAGCGGAACTGTTCGGGATAACGGTAGTGGTCGAATATCGCGCGCCGAAACAGCATGGCGCCCGCGCAGGCGATCAGCGTTTTGTCCAGTAAATAAGCGCGCAAGCGTGCTTCCGGCTTATCCGGCAATGATTTTTGGCGGCGCTGCCGGGTTTTGCCGTTGCTTTCCACGGCGACGTGGTCGGCCAGCCACAGTGCAGCCTCGGGATGGCCGGCGATGCCCGCCCGAAAAGCCGCCAGGGCATCCGGTAATAACTCATCGTCGGCGTCCAAAAACAGCAGATAGTCGCCACGGCTCATGTGGATGCCCTGGTTGCGGGCGGCGGCAGGGCCTTGGTTGGTCTGGCGATGGTAGTGTAACCGCCGTGACCAGCGGGGCAGCAACGTAGCGGCGACTGCCTCGGTGTCGTCGGTGGAGCCGTCGTCGATAATCCATACGTCAAAATCACCGCCGGCTTGCGACAGTACCGACGACACCGCCCGTTCCAGGCTGGCGGCGTAATTGAACGCAGGGATGATGACGCTGATCAGCGGTGTTGCCTCAATATTCATAGGGAGCGTCCCTGCGCCCGAACACGCCCACCAGCATCAGTCCGGCGATAAAGCCGCCGACGTGCGCCCAAAACGCCACGCCGCCGCCCGTGCTGGACAACGCGGGAATCCCTCCGGCCAGTTGCAGAAAAAACCAATAACCCAGCATGGCGATGGCGGGTAACTCTGTGGTGAAAAAATAAAAACCCAGCGGTATCAATGTCACCACTTTGGCCTGGGGAAACAGCCTGGCGTAAGCGCCCAATACGCCGCCGATAGCCCCGGATGCTCCCACCATGGGAATCAGTGCCGTGGCATTGGCCATGATCTGTGTGAGCGCCGCCGCCAAGCCGCACAACAAGTAGAACATGACGAAACGCGAAGCACCCAGGGCGTCTTCGACGTTGTCGCCGAAAATATAAAGGAACCACATATTGGTGATGACGTGAAACCAGCCGCCGTGCATGAACATATGGCTGAGCAGGGTCAGCAGGGGGCGGGAGTCTTGCAGCGTGCAAGCCAGGGTGTCGCTGACGGGGATAACGGCGTTGCGTGGCGCCGAGCCCAGCAGGTCGGCGGGTATCAGTCCGAACTGGCACAGGGACTTCGCCATGGCGACCTCACCGCCCAGGCCCTGGATAAACACCCAGGCCAAGACATTGATGCCGATCAACCACCAGGTGGCAACCGGAGTGTGGAGGGTGGGGTTGATGTCGCGGAGGGGAAACATGGTTTTTCCTTGGGCTTAAGTGAGCGCAAAAAGCTTAGCGCTTTTCGGGGCATTACTGTTATAGTTCAACCGATTTGACCACAACAATAAGAGGTTTGCTATGGAAAACGAAGAAGGCATGTCATCAGTCACCAAGGCGCTGATTTCATTCGGCATTCTTATGGTAATCGGCTTCATCATCGTGGGCACCACCAAAGAATCGCCCACGGATAAACTGGAGGCTGCGTTTATCCATTCGTCCATGCTGAGTAAACAGGCGATGGAAAAATGCGGCGCCGCCATTTATTCACGCACCAAAGAGCGCGTTTATACGCCCACCGAATCGTCCAGCGACCAATCCACCTTTGTCCACCTGATCTGGCGCAACAGCGGTAATGTAAAAGATGCTGAATGCCGTTATGAGCAGGAAAAAGGCATTACGCTGTTGAAATTCAACGGTCAGGCGTTGAATTAGGCCGTATTTGATGTACTGACGTGCGGGCTGCGCAGGTTGCACGGGTTCCCAACCTCCAGGTTGGGAACCCAGACTAGGAAGCTCCAGCTTCCCGTATCGCGATCAAGCAGCCTTGGTTATTCCGGCTACGCCGGCGGTTTTCATAAAGGCCTGCGCATGCAGCCAGTCGAGGTCGTGGGGGGCGGTGCCCACCTTAACTCGGCTTCCACAAACTTTGCGGCCACCGGCGCAGGGCTCAAGTTGCCGCGCTGCCGGCACTCGTCGAATTTCCTGAACTGCTGCTCGCGCCACTACCGGCGGTCGGTTCGCTTTTCGCTGCCGGGGTGGGTGTTTGACCATCTCCCGCCAGATTTTTCTTCTTGTCCGACCCGCTTTTGAAATCGGTTTCATACCAGCCGCCGCCTTTCAAACGAAAGCCCGCCGCCGAAATTTTCTTGATCAACCGCGGTTGCTTGCAAGCCGGACAGTCTTTTAAAGGCGCATCGCTGATTTTTTGCAAAGACTCCAATTGGTGTCCGCACGCTTGGCACTGATATTCGTAAATTGGCATTCGTTTCTCCGGAAAATTACACTGTGTTTGACCAGACCTCATAACGAGATGGGGTCATCTCCCTCCGTTTCAAGCCACGAACATACCGCTATGGACACCATAACCCTTACCACCCCCGACGATTGGCATCTGCACTTGCGCGACGGCGCGCAACTTGCCGCCGTGGCGGCGCACAGCGCGCGCCAATTTGGCCGCGCGCTGATCATGCCCAACTTAAAGCCACCGCTGACCACGGTTGCCGCCGCGCTGGCATACCGGCAGCGCATCGTGGACGCACTGCCCGCCGGCAGCGCCTTCCAACCGCTGATGAGCGTGTATCTCACCGATGCCACCACGCCGGATGAAATCCGCCGCGCGGCGGATACGCCCGGCATCCTGGGTTTCAAGCTCTATCCCGCCGGAGCCACCACCCATTCGGAAGCCGGCGTCACAGGGCTGGAAGCCATATACCCGGTGCTGGAAGCCATGGAAAAGCACGGCGTGGTGTTGCAAGTGCACGGTGAGGTCACCGATCCCGAGGTGGATATTTTCGACCGGGAACAAGTTTTTCTGGATAGGCACCTGCAACCCTTGATAAGCCGGTTTCCCGCTTTGCGGGTGGTGCTGGAGCACGTCACCACCGCCGACGGCGTGGCTTTCGTCGCGGCGGCCGGCGCCCAGGTTGCCGGCACGCTCACCGCCCACCACCTGTTGTACAACCGCAACGCCCTACTGGCCGGCGGCATCCGCCCGCATTATTACTGCCTGCCGGTGTTGAAGCGCGAACGGCATCGCGCGGCCTTGCTGCGGGCGGCCGTCAGCGGCAGTCCCCAATTTTTCCTGGGTACCGACAGCGCTCCGCACGCGCGCGGCGCCAAAGAAAACGCCTGCGGCTGCGCCGGCTGTTACACGGCGTTTGCGGCTTTGGAGCTGTATGCCGAAGCCTTCGCCTCTGTGGACCGTTTGGACAGGCTGGAAGCATTTGCCAGCCACTACGGCGCCGATTTTTACCGGCTGCCGCGCAACCCGGGCAGCGTCACTTTGCGCCGGGAAAGCTGGCTGGTGCCCGAGCGCTATGCGTTTGGGGACGACACGCTACAGCCGTTGCGCTCTGGCGAGGCGTTGAGCTGGCGGTTGATCGCAGCGCTGTAATGTCCGCCAAGCCCCCCCGTGATCTCCGCCGCTCTCCGCGCCTGCCTGCCGCCGTGCTGAAACGCCGCAACTGGTGGATGCTGCTCGTATTCTGGATTTTGATCGTTGCGCTGTCGTTGCGCTCCACGCTGGAAGACATTCATCGCCATAACCTGGAAGTCGCCACCACCGGCGCGCGCAATATGTTTCAGATGATCTGGCTGATCCGCCAGTGGAACGCCAACCACGCCGCCATTTATGCGCCGGTGGACAGCAACACCCCGCCCAACCCCTATCTGCACCATCCGCGCCGCGATGTCGTCACCACCGACGGCCAAAAACTCACCATGATCAACCCCGCCTATATGACGCGCTTGATCGCTGAAATCGCTCAAAAAGAAAACAACGTCGTGTTTCACATCACCAGTCTTGCGCCGATACGGCCCGACAATGCGGCCGATCCCTGGGAACAGTCTGCGTTGAAGGAGTTCGAGCAAAACCTCAGCAAGGAGGTGAGCAGCCTGACGCCACGCGCAAACGGTATGCTGTTTCGTTATATGGCGCCGCTCTATGTTAACCAGGCCTGTTTGAAATGCCACGTCGATCAGGGTTACAAGGTCGGCGACGTGCGCGGCGGCATCAGCGTGACCCAGCCTTTTTCGCCTTTTGAAGCTGCCGCCCGCCCCAGCCGGCACAAAGCCATCATGCAGCACCTGAGCGTGTTCTTGCTGGTGGCGGGGCTGGGTTGGTGGGCGCTGGAGCAATTGCGGCGCCGCTGGCTGGAGTTGGAAAGCAAGGTCATCGAATTGCGCCGGGCGCGCAGCGAACTGGTGCAGAGCGAAACCCTGGCGGGGCTGGGGCGCATGGTGGCGGGCTTTGCCCATGAAATCAATACGCCGGTGGGGGTGGCGGTGGGCGCCGTGTCGCAGGGTGAAGAAGTGCTGCGGGAAATCGATGCGCTGCTGCAGGCAGAAGAAGTGCGCGAAGAAGACCTGCGCGCGGGTTTGGAAACGGTGCGCCAATCTTCCAGTCTGGCGCTGTCCAATCTGCGCCGCGCCGCCGATTTGGTGCGCAGCTTCAAGCGCACCGCCATCGATCAGATGACCGAGCAAACGCGCGAGTTCGATCTGCGCGAGCTGATTCAGGACGTTTTGCTGGCCTTGCACGGCCTGCTCAAACACACGCCGGTCGAGGTACGCCTGGATTGTCCGGAAGGCCTGCAAATACGCGGTGTGCCCGGCTTATACGACCAGGTGTTAACCAATCTGGTGCTCAACAGCGTGCAGCACGCGTTTGCCGAAGGCACGCGGGCCGGGCATTTGCAGATCGCCGTGTCTTTTGATGCCGATGGACGGCTGTGCCTGGACATCTCGGACGATGGTGCCGGCATGAGTCAGGAAATCGCGGCACACCTGTTCGAACCCTTCTACACCACCCGCCGCGCCCGAGGCGGCACCGGCCTGGGGCTCTATCTGTGTTACAACATTATCACCAGCAAGCTGGGCGGCACGATTCAATGCAGCAGCGAGGTGGAGCAAGGCACCCGCTTTCATATCGTCGTGCCGGTCGAGCGCTGTTGAGGTATCCATGTGCGCAAATCTGCACTGCGGTGAATTACCCACACAACATATCCGCTGACAACGTTCCCTATGAAACTCGTTCGCACGGCATCATCCAGCCAGCCTGACCAAGACACGGTCGAGCATGCGCCCCGTTATGTCTGGAAAGTACTGGTCGTGGACGACGAGCCCGATATCCGCAGCCTGACCCGGCTTAATCTGAAAAACTTCCACTTCGCCAGCCGCGAACTGGAAATTCTGGAAGCCGATTCCGCCGCGCAGGCGCGCGAACTGTTGACCCGGCACCGCGACGTCGCCGTGGCCTTGATCGACGTGGTCATGGAAAGCGACGACGCCGGCCTTAAGCTGGTGGAATACATCCGCAACGAATTGGGCAATACCCTGCTGCGCATCATCATCCGTACCGGCCAGCCCGGCGTGGCGCCGGAACGCTACGTGATCGATCACTACGACATCGACGATTACAAAGACAAGACCGAACTCACCGCACAACGCCTCTACACCACGGTGCGCACGGCGATCAAAGCCTACCGCGACCTCAAGACCATCGAGTTGAACCGGCGCGGCCTGTCGCGCGTGCTGGAAGTGACGCCGGATATCTACCGCATTACCACCGCCTCGTTGAGCGATTTTTTCCAAGGCGTGCTGACCCAGATCATCGGCCTGTGCCGCCTGGATGAAAGCAGCTTCATCAGCACCATCGAAGGCGTCATCGTCACCGTCGACGGCCAGGAACTCACCATCCAGGCGCGCTCCGAGGCTTTTCGCAGCGAACAGCGTTTCCAGACCGTGCGCGCGTTGTGTCTCAAGGCTCTGGAAAATGGCGCCGCGTCCTTGCCTTTGCGCAACCACGCCCTGGTGTTTCCTTTGCGCGTGCGGCAAGGCATCGCCGGCTTTATTTACGTGGAGCCCACCGACAAACTCTCGTGCGCCGATGGCGATCTGATCCAAATGGTCGCCAACCAGTGCTCCAGCGCGCTGGAAAATCTGCGTTTGCACTTCGATTTGCAAACGTCTTACGATCACGCCGTCGACATGCTGGCGGAAATCGCCGAATTCAAAGACAAAACCACCGGCCGCCATATTTGCCGCATCGACAGCTATACCCGGCTGGTCGCGCTGGAAATGGGCGTCAGTCCCCAGGAAGCCGAACTGTACGGCAAAGCCAGCCGCTTGCACGACGTGGGCAAAATCGGCATCGCCGACGAACTGCTGAACAAAACGGGTCGCCTGAGCGCGGCGGAGTTTGAAATCGTCAAGCAACACACGCGCATCGGCGCATCCATATTGAGTCACGACCATTTTTTAGGGCTGGCCAGAGATGTAGCGCTGTACCACCACGAGCGCTGGGACGGCAAAGGCTATCCTGAAGGCCGCTTGGCCAGCGAACTGCCGCTGGTGACGCGCATCGTTTCCGTGGTCGACGTATTCGACGCGCTGATCAGCCGTCGTCCCTACAAAGAACCCTGGTCGCTGCAGGACGCCGTGGCTGCGATTGCCCACAATGCCGGCAGCCAATTCGATCCCGACGTCGTGGAGGCGTTCCTCAAACTGTACCGGCGCGGTGCTTTCGACGCCATTATTGCGCTGGCGCAACCGGATTAATATTTAAGCGAGGAAATATCGTCATGGCAAAATGCCGACTATGCAATTTAAGACAAGAAAAAAGAAAATGTCACCTTGTGCAAGGCATGATTTGTAGCCTGTGTTGTGGACAGAAAAGGAACAAGGTGGAGTGCGAAGGGTGTGTTTTCTACAAAGAGGCGGACCCGAGAAAAAAATACAGTGGAATCCCCCGATATACTCCACAAGAGATGGATGGCGATTTCGGCTTGCAAGATTATTCAAATGCGATTGAAGGGAGTTTGTGTGCTTTTGATAGCGAGACGGGAAATAAAATGAAGGATGAGTCGGCGATTAAAATTTTAGAGCTATTGCTTGATAAATATCATTTTAAGGAAGAAACCACCGAATTTTCTGATAATTTTATAGAACAAGGATTTGCTCAGGTAAAAGCAACGATAGATATGGATTTACGTCATGTTCCTGAAGAAGAGATTGTCAAGATCTTGAGTGCAATACGATTTGTGGCCGATAGAAGGGCGCAGGGTGGAAGAGATTATTTAGCCATCATCCATAAATATGTGGGAAAAAGGGTTGCTGCTGGCGTAAGGATACTCTCCCATGACTTTTTTGGATAAAACCATGGCGCTTACACCGTCGTTCCGCCAATCCCTGGCGGAACGACGTTTGAACGCAGTACCATGCAAGATCCCAAAGAACCTATCTTATGTCTCAAATCATCGTGCGTAATCTCGAAGAGGGGGTACTGCATGGTCATGCCTTACTGCTCTTGCCATGCCGTAAAAATCTCCGTTAATTCAATGGCAAGCTCTGGAAATAAATGCGAAGTGGCAACATCCATTTTCGGTGTACATGTTTAACAATTGATAACCGCCGTTGTCACCCAAAATAAATTGATGAATAACTTGATCGTTTGGGTAAACGATCCAATATTCCTGTACGCCACTCTCGGCATATAAAGCATATTTGGTATGCATATCCCGTTTAGCAGTGCTTCTGGAGACAATCTCAACCACCCAATCGGGCGCGCCGTTGCAACCCCGTTTATCCAAAATATCGGGATTGCAAACCACGCACAAATCGGGTTGCACGACAGTGTAAATATCCTTGCTATTGAGCAGGGATTTTTTGCGGTCATACAAGCGAACATCAAAGGGAGCGGGGAAAAACCGGCAGTTTTTATGACGAAAAAATTGGTAAAAAATGCCGTATAAGTTACCGGCAATGGATTGATGCCCCACATTCGGCGCAGGCGACATCACCATGATCTTGCCTTTGATTAACTCCAGCCTTTCTTGCAATTGCCAAGTCAGGTAATCGGCATAGCTGTAGGTTTGGTTTAAATCCAGCTGTGACAGTTCAGTAATTGCGGCCATGGTTTGGGTTTCCTGACGTTGTGTTTGGTGATCCGCTGGGCGTGGCGAGTCTATCGTTTTTAGGCGATTGGGAGAAAATTTTATCGCCTGAACTGGAGGCATTTGATTCACAATAAGCCCTTTTCCGCACAGCAAGGCCGCGTTCATGACAGCCGTTTTTCCTCCCGTCAGTCAGCGCATGGCAAACATCCAGGCGCCCATCATCCCCGTCGTAGGCCAGTGGCTGAATCAATGTCCAGGGGCGATTTCGCTGGGCCAGGGCGTGGCGTTTTACGGGCCGCCCCAGCAGGCGCTGCAGCGCGCGCGGTTGTTCGGTGAGCCGCCGGACGTGCACAAATACGGGCCGGTGCAAGGCCAGCCGGCGCTGTTGGAATTGCTGCGCGCCAAGCTGGTTGCGGAAAACGCCATGGACCTGCGGGGCAGGGAAGTATTGGTAACCGCCGGCGCCAATATGGCGTTTCTCAATGCACTGTTCGCCATCGCCGATCCGGGCGATGAAATCATCCTGCCGCTGCCGTATTACTTCAATCAGGAAATGGCGGTGCGCATGGTCGGCTGTAGCCCGGTGCTGGTGCCCACCGACGGCGAATATCAATTGGCCTTGCCATCCATCCAGGCCGCCATTACGCCGCGCACCCGCGCCATCGTCACCGTATCGCCCAACAATCCCAGCGGAGCGGTTTACCGTCCCGAAGACTTGGCCGCCGTGAACGCGCTGTGCCGGCAGCACGGCATTTATCACCTTTGTGACGAAGCTTATGAAAACTTTGTCTATGGTCAGGCCAGCCACTACTCCCCGGGCAGTCTGGCGGATACTCAAGGCCATACCCTGTCTTTATATTCATTATCCAAAGCCTACGGCTTTGCTTCCTGGCGCATCGGCTACATGGTGGTTCCCCAGCACTTGTACCCGGCGCTGCTGAAAGTGCAGGACACCAACCTGATCTGCGCCACCCGCATCGCCCAGGAAGCCGCCGTCGGCGCCTTGCAAGTGGGGTCGGAGTACTGCCGCCGGCATTTGCCCACCCTGCAACAAGTGCGCAGCCAAGTGTTGGATGCTTTGCAAGCACTGCAAGGCTGTTGCCGCATCCCCGTTACCGACGGCGCTTTTTATCTGCTGCTGAAGGTGGATACGCGCATGGACGCCATGACGCTGGCGGAACGGCTGGTGCGTGAATACGGCGTGGCGGCCATACCCGGCAATGCATTCGGCTTGCGCGACGGCTGCTATTTGCGCCTGTCTTATGGCGCTTTACAGCCGGAAACGGCGGCGGAAGGCGTGCAGCGGCTGGTGCGGGGCATCAGCCGCTTGGCCGCTGAACATTAATCCATGAGCAGGGTGGTCTTGCATGTTTAAATTTTTACTGATGTTACTGGGCGCGGCCTCGATTACCCTGGCCGGCTGTTTGGCGCAAACGTTGCCGCTGAACATCCGCTTCGAGCGGCTGGATGGCCTTAAAGCGGGAGATGCCGTGGTGTTGCGCGGACAAACCGTGGGCCAGGTGGACGCCATAGCCTATAACCCTTCCGGCGTGTTTCTGGCGCAAATCCATATCGACACGGCTTATCGCGAGGCCGCCACTACCGCCACACGTTTTTATCTGGCCGGTAATCCTGAGCAGCCGGGCGGCAAGCGCATCGAATTGGAACACGCCGGTGGCGGGCAACCGCTGGCGGATGGCGCGATGGTCGACGGCACGATGCGGGGGGCGGGCAACGGCTTGTTGCCTTTCGATGAGTTTTTTCGGGACATGGGCGCAGGCTTGCGCCAATTCGGCGGGCAGGTGCAACAGCTCCGGCAAGGGATGGAACAACTGCCCGATTCCGAAGAGGCAAAAAAGCTGGCGGATGAATGGCAACGCCTGATGGAGCAAATCGAGCAAACCGGCAAAAGCGCGGAAAAAGACCTGGAACCGCGTTTACGCCGGCAAATGGAAGACTGGAGCCAACGGTTGCGGCAATTGGAAGAGAAATCCAAATGACCGTTTGCGCGGGTTCCCAAACTCCAGTTTGGGAACCCGGCGGGGGAAGCTCCAGCTTCCCGAGTGGTGGTATTGGCGATGAGGCGCGTTCTGGCGATACGCGAAGCAGAGCTTCGTAGACCGGGTTCCCGAGCCCGGAGCTTGGAAATCCGCAGAAAACTATTCGGGCGAAACGCCCGCGCTCCCAGGGGATTGAACGGTTACATCCGCGGCAGGTTGGCATCGAACCAGCGGCGAATCGGGCTTTTATCCGGCCAGTTTTGCAAAAAACGCCGCCTGTCCTTCTGATAAGCCTTGGACAAACGTTGCGCATCGGTATGCCGGCGCATGGCGTCCAGGTCGAGCAAATAGAGCGTATCCTCATGGACCAGCAGATTGCTGGCTTTCATGTCGCCGTGCGACAACCCGCCACGCCATAGCTCGGTAAACAGGCGGACTACCGGCTGCATGACGGCCTTCATTACTTTATTTTTCAGCTTGTGCAGCAAAGCCTCGCCGGCGACGTACTCGGCGACGTAATAAGCCGTGCCGCGCAATGGCCCGAAGCGCCGTTCGAAAAATGCCAGCGGTTGCGGCGTGGCGATGCCGAGCAAAGCCAAGTGGTGGGCGTTCAGCCAGGAGTGCCGCGCGCGGGAAGGACGCAGACAGCGCGCCAGGCGATGGCGCCGGTTTTTCAGGTTGTAGCGCTTGACCACCACGCTGCGCCCCGGCAACTGCACCAGTGCCACCGTGCTCGACTGGCCGTCTTTGAGCAGGCTGCCCGCGGCGATGTAGCGATCCGGGTCGGCCAGCAACTCCCTCAGTGGCACGTCGTCGGCGTCGCGCCGCACCGCCAGAAATCTTTGCCAGTCGGTTTCACAGCGAATTTCCGTGCAATCGCGCAACAATTTGCGGCGGTAAGCGCACCAGCGGGCATCGCGTTGCCGGCGGAGCTGCTGCATCAATGCATCGCTATTTATCGCCGACTCGGCGCCAAGCTGAGCCAGCAGCGCCTCGCTTTGCGTAGGGGGGAACTGCGCCAGAAACAAAGCCAGGTTCGCGGTGGCGGCAGCCTCGCTCAGCGGGGCAGGGTGGGGGGTGATGGCGTCGCCGTCGATGCTGTAAATCCGTTCTTGAGCCCACAAAAAATTGCCCGGATGGATGTCGCGCTGTTCCAGGCCGGCGGCGTGCATGCGGCCCAGCATGGCCAGGGTGGCGCTGATGGCCGCGGCATGGGCCTTAGGCGTGTGCTGTAGCTCGGCCAGCGTGTGCGCATCCGCCAAATACTCGGTGATCAGCACGGCCGCATGCGCCGAGCGATTTTCCGCCTGGGCCAGAATGCGCGGCGTGGCGATGCCGGCGTCGCGCAAAGCCGTCAAGCCCCTGGCTTCCCGATGCCAGTGGCGGCGGTAGCCAAAGCGGTCGAAAAACAGTTTTATCAGCACGCTACGTCCACACCACAGCGCTTTGGCGGTGAGGCGCTTGCCCGGCAACAGGCGGTGGATGGTTTGAATTTCCAGGGGTTGCGGCAGCGTGAGCGAGCCGAGTTGCAAGCGGAATGGCGCGGTCAGGTTTCTGCCGGCCTGGCGTAGCGCGGGGATGGTCGAGGTGGGTTTCATGCCCCGCATTCTACCTCAATGCGCCTCATCCCAATTCCCGCCCACCCCGACGTCCACCAATAACGGCACGGCCAATTCCGCCGCGTGTTGCATCAGCCCGGCGATCTGCGCTTTTGCCGGCTCGATATAACCTTCCTCTACTTCGAACACCAGTTCGTCGTGCACCTGCATGAGCATGCGTAGCGGCGCGCCGCTGCTTTGTATCCAGCCATCCACCGCCAGCATGGCGCGCTTGATGATGTCCGCCGCCGTGCCTTGCATGGGGGCGTTGATGGCGGTGCGTTCGGCGTACTGGCGGCGCTGGCCGTCGCGGCTGTTGATGTCGGGCACGTACAGCCGCCGGCCGAATACGGTTTCCACATAGCCGGTTTGTTTGGCGGCCTGCCGGGTGCTGTCCATAAACGCTCTGACGCCGGGATAACGGGCAAAATACAGCTCGATATAGCGCTGGGCGTCTTTCTGGCCCACGCCCAGTTGCTTGGCCAGGCCGAACGCGGACATGCCGTAGATCAGGCCGAAATTGATGGCTTTGGCGGAACGGCGCTGGTCGGCGCTCACCGCGTCGGGCGATACGCCGAAGACTTCCGCTGCGGTGGCGCGGTGAATGTCCGCGCCGGCGGCAAACGCATTGCACAATCCGGCGTCGCCGGATAAATGCGCCATGATGCGCAGCTCGATCTGCGAATAATCGGCGGCCAGCACCCGGTATCCCGGTGGGGCGATGAAAGCCTGGCGGATTTTGCGTCCCTCGTCGGTGCGCACCGGGATGTTTTGCAGATTGGGGTTGGAAGAAGACAAGCGCCCGGTGGCCGTCACCGCCTGGTGGTATGAAGTGTGCACCCGGCCGGTTTTGGCGTTGATTTCCTTGGGCAGGTTGTCGGTATAAGTGGATTTGAGCTTGGCCAGCGAGCGGTGTTCCAGCAGCAAACGCGGCAGTTCGTGAAAATATGCCAGCTCCTGCAACACTTCTTCGGCGGTGGATGGCTGGCCTTTGGGCGTTTTTTTGCTGACGGGAATTTGTAGCTTGTCGTACAAAATCGCCTGGATTTGCTTGGGCGAGCCCAGATTGAAGCGCTCGCCCGCCACCTGATAAGCCTCTTCTTCAATTTGAGACAAACGCTCCGCTAATTCCCGGCTTTGCCGGGCCAGCTTGCCGCTGTCGATGAGCACGCCCAAATACTCCATGCGCGCCAACACCGGCACCAGGGGAATCTCGATATCTTCGTAAATGGCGCGCAGCGCGGGCACGGCTTGCAGCCGGGGCCACAGCGCCTGATGCAGCCGCAGGGTGACGTCGGCGTCTTCGGCGGCATAGGCGGTGGCCGTGGCTATGGGTACTTGCGCGAAAGGAATCTGCTTGGCGCCTTTGCCGGCCACGTCTTCGTAGTGGATGGTTTGCAGGCCCAAATAGTGGCGCGCCAGTGAATCCATGTCGTGGCGGGTGGCGGTGCTGTCCAGCACGTAGGATTCCAGCATGGTGTCGTGGCGGATGCCGCGCAGTGCGATGCCGTGATTGGCCAGCACGTGGCTGTCGTATTTCAGGTGCTGGCCGACTTTGGCGCGGGTTTCATCTTCCAGCAAGGGTTTGAGCCGGGCCAGCACGGCGTCTCGATCCAACTGTCGCGGCGCGTCCGCCTCCTCATGCGCCAACGGCAGATAAGCCGCCACGCCCGGCGTCACGGCGAACGATACGCCGACGATGTTGGCGTCGATGTAGTCCAGGCTGGTGGTTTCGGTGTCGAAGGCGAATAAATCGGCCTGTGCCAGCCGGGTAAGCCACTCGTCCAGTTGCGCCGAGGTCAGTATGGTTTCGTAGTCGCCGGCTTGAGTTTTCGCTGGTGGCTGAACGTTTGCTGGTGCTGATGTGCCGGTTTCGCCGCCGGCCTGGCTGGTTTTCAATAGTGCAGCGCCGTCCAGTTGCTTTAGCCAGGAAAAAAACTCCAGGTGTTTCAGCAATTCGCGCAGTGTTGCCTCGTCCTCGGCGGTGCGCATCAGTTCATCCGGGCGCAACGGCAGCGGTACGTCGCAGTGGATGGTCGCCAGGTGGCGCGACAGCGGGATTTGCTCCAGCGACGCCCGCAGGTTTTCGCCCACTTTACCGCCGATCTCTCCGGCGTGGCCGATGAGATTGTCCAGCGTGCCGTATTCCTGCAGCCACTTGGCGGCGGTTTTCGGCCCGACTTTGGGCACGCCGGGGATGTTGTCCGAGCTGTCGCCCACCAGGGTCAGGTAGTCGACGATCTGTTCGGGCGCCACGCCGAATTTGTCGATCACGCCCTGGCGGTCCAGGCGGCTGTTGGTCATGGAGTTTTCCAGGCTGATGGCCTCGTTGACCAGCTGGGCCATGTCCTTGTCGCCGGTGGATACGATCACGCGATAGCCCGCTGCCTCCGCGCGCACCGCCAGGGTGCCGATCACGTCGTCCGCCTCCACGCCGCTTTCCATGAGCAAAGGCAGGCCCATGGCCTTGACCAGCCGGTGCAAAGGCTCGATCTGCGCTTTCAGCTCATCCGGCATGGGCGGGCGGTTGGCTTTGTAGTGCGCGTAGGCGTCGTTGCGAAAACTCCCACCCGGGGCGTCGAACACCACGGCAAAGTGGTGGGTGTCGTATTGCTTGATCAGCTTGGTCAACATGTTCGCCACGCCGTACACCGCGCCGGTCGGCTCGCCGCGCGAATTGGTCAGCGGCGGCATGCCGTGAAAAGCGCGGTACAAAAACGACGAGCCGTCTACCAGGACGAGCAAGGGGGATGAGGCGGCCATGGGGAGTTCCTGAGTGGGGGAGGGTAGGTGGGATATGCCCGTGTTCAGAGGACGGGAAGATTTACGGTTCAGGCATCGGTATTTTCCGAATCCACTTCCTTTTTTTGATTTGGATGTAGGCGTTTGTATGCCCGTTGGAACGCCGGGCTTTGCAAAACTGTGACGCTACCGCTCACGGGTTATGTCTACTTTCCGGCTCAAAGGGCGTGGCAAGCGTCGATCCTTCCGCGCGGGCGATCAGCAAATCGCGAATAAAATCAATGGGTAAATCGGGGTTGTCCAAAGCGGTTCTGCCCAGCAAAGCCCAAAATTCTATCTGCCCGGCAATCGTGCGGTGCTCGGTTTGGGCCTGTACCCGCGCTTGATCGTATAAAGTGTCGTCTATGCATACCGGCATTCCCATGGCTTGACTCCGAAATTAAAAGCGGCAAAAACAGCCGGATAGTAAAACGGGGGTACTTGGAATGCAAACCGCCTCAAAACCCCGACTCGCGTATCAACACCGCCACCGCTTGCCGCCACAAGCGCAGCAGCGGGCTGCGGCCTTCCGCTTCGATGTAGACCGTGCCGCGCAGCACGTGCGGCAAGCGGGTGGGCAGGCTGGACAGATCCGGTTGCAGCAAGACCCGATAAACCGCCGTGTCCGGCGTCAGCGTGCGATTGGCGCTTTTGCGCGCCGGCACGTCGCCGCCATACACCGAAGCAAACGCCGGCTGCAACGTAGCCGCACCGGCGTGATCGACGCGGATCACCCGGCAGTCCATGGGCGACAGCGTGGCGTCGTCGGGATAGAAACGCGCCATAGCGCCGGCCTGGGCTTGCAGTAAATCGTCTTCGGCCAGGTAGGCTTCCAATTGCAGGCCCGCCGGGTCTATCACCACCATCAGCTTTTCGCCTTCGCCCAGCCACTGGCCGGGCTTGACGTCGGGATTGACGTCCAGCGCGATGCCGTCGAATTCCGCCCGCACCGCCAATTGTTCTTGCTGGCGACGGTAGCCGGCCAGCTTGGCGCCGGCGCTTTCCAGTTCTTTCAGTTGCACCTGGTGGCCGCCGATCAAGGCTTGCTGCAAGCCGAAGTAGGCCAATTGCCATTGCAGCAGAGAGACGTCTATGGCGGCCTGCCCGGCTTTGAACTGTAAATCGGCGGAGGACAGGTCCGCCAATGGCTGGCCCGCTTTGACCGGGCTGCCGGAACTGACCGGCAGGCTGTCCAGGCGCGCGCCGAACGGCACGAAAATTTCGGCGTACGATGCGGCCTTGAGCAGCGCCGGCGCCGCCACGCGCTTTTGCCAGGGCAACAGCAACAGGGCGGTCAACACGGCCAGTATCATCACCGTCAAACGGGTGCGCCGGTGCGCAAAAGCGGCGCCGGGCAGTTGCGTCCAGGCGTAAACTTCAGCGGCGGTGGGCCGCACGATGAACCAGCCCACTTCCACCGCCATCAGCACCAGCCCCAGCACTTTGAAAGCGAAGTGGTACACCAGTAGGGCGATGCCCATGAACAGGGTGAAGCGGTAGATCCAGGTGCACCAGGCATACAGCACAAAAAAGCGCCGGGTTTGCGGCGCCAGGGATTCGGGCGGCGGCGCATCAATGCCGAACAACCAGCGGCGTAATTGCCAGCGGTTGTGGGCAAAAGCGCGCGGTTGCAGGTTTTCCGCGCGCATCCAGTCAGCCAGCAGGTAATAGCCATCCATGCGCATGAAAGGATTGAGGTTGATCATCAGCGTTATGATCCAGGTGGAAGCGGCCAGCAGAAACACGCTGCTGCGCAAAGGCCCGTCCGGCAAAAAGCTCCAGGCCAGGGTGGCGAAGGCGGCCAAACCCAGTTCGACGATGGCCCCGGCGGCGGCGATGGCCAGGCGGCTGCGGCGCTCGGTGATTTTCCAGGTTTCACTGGCGTCGGTGTACAGCACGGGAAACATCACCAGCAACGCCACGCCCATGGTGGGCACGCGGCAGCCGTGGCGATGGGCGGTGAAAGCGTGGCCCAGTTCGTGGGCGACTTTGCTCACCGTCAGCGCCAGACCGTAATAGACCATGCCCTGCCAGTTGAAAAAGTGCAGGAAAGTGCCGAGAAAGCGCTCCCATTGGCGCGACACCAGGTACAGCCCCAGCAGGCCGACGCTGATCACCACCAGCGCGAAGCGCGGGCTGTACATCCATGCCACGTAAGGATAAAAGCGCGTCAGCAGGCGATCAGGCCGCAGCAGCGGAATTTTGAAAAACAGGTAGTTGTGTATCAGCCAGACGGCCCAGTGGTGGCGGGTACGCTGCAATTGTCCGCGCAGTCGTTCCAGGCCGGCGGGGCTGTCCAGGCGCAGCAGGTTGTGCTGCATCAAAAAATTCGCCAAGGCCCCCACTTGTTCGGCGTCGACGTTGAGGGTGGTCGATTCGGTGATGGCCTGCGCAATGGCGGCGGGCGATGCCAGCGCCCAGCGCGACAGCATTTCGTACTCGCTCCAGCCGATGCGGAAAAAGCGGTTGTTGGCCGGGTCGTGCAAGGTCCAGGTGGGGTGGCCGTCGTCGCCCCGCGGGCCGGCCAGGCAGTGCAGTTCTTCCCGTAGCGGCGGCAGCGTGGCGGCGGGGGCGTCGATACCGATCATGGAGTGAGTCGGTTCATCACGCCGCCTTGCGTGATTTCAGCAAGCTTTTTTGTTGCGCCATTGTTTCTCTCCATCAGAATGCCGTGAAGTACTTCGGCTGGTTCCCAACCTCCAGGTTGGGAACCAGCCGTGGAAGCTCTTGCTTCCCGAATAGAAACGGGAAGCCGGAGCTTCCCGGACTGCATTCCCAAGCAGAGCTTGGGAACGAGCTAAAGCCGGAGCTTCCCGGACCGTATTCCCAAGCGGAGCTTGGGAACGAGCCACGGGTGTCGATATCAAACACGGACTACCACCCCAACCACTGCCGCACCGCGCCCAGCGGTCTGCGGAACAGGTAGTAGAACAGGGTCACCGGCCGGCCATACAGCTTGGCCGTGCCTTTCAGCCCGATGCGCGGCGGATTCTGCCCAGCGTCGAAGCGCGCTTTGACCAGATAAGCCAGCACTTCGTCCGGCGTCACCTCGGCCTGATAGCTGGCGTAGTACAGCCGGGCGGTCAGCGGATTTTGCGGGTCTACGTTGAGGAAAATGACCACTTCGGCGCCGGGTTGCAGGTCGATGAAATCCGCCACCGGCAAGTGCACGGTCAGCTGCACTTGCCGGGGATCGGCCACCATGAGCAGGCGTTCGCCCACCGTCACCGGCTTGCCCATCCAGTCGTGCGGGTCGCTGAAAATGGCGATGCCGGCGTGCGGCGCTTTCACTTGCGAACGCGCCATCAGGTCTTCCATGTAGGCTACTTCGGCGGCGTGCTGGTCCATGCGGCTTTTCAGAATGGTCAGTTCGGCTTTGCTCTTGGCGTCGAACACCGCCTGCTGGGCGGCGCGGCGGTATTCGGCTTCGGCCACGGCCAGCGCTTTGCGGCTGACTTCCAGCCGGTTGGACAGGTCGGTGTCGTCCAGGGTGATGAGCAATTGTTCGTTGCTCACCGCATCGTTGGGGTCCACGTGAAAGCGGTCCACCACGCCTTCCATGGGTGAGCGCACCACGGTAGGATCGACCGCCGCCACTTCCGCCGGCGCCAGCACCGACTGGCGCACCGGAAAACCAAACACCAGCACGATGGCCAGCAACAGCCAGCGCTGGTCGCGATCCGGCGTCAACCGGCGCCACCAGGGCGGCGGCGGCGCCAGCGCATTCCAGGCATGGCCGTATGCGGCGGCCAACTCGCTCAGCAAATGGCCTTCACCTTCGGTCCAGGGCGTATCGCGGCACAGCAGCAAACCGCCCTGGTTGTCGCCGATGCCGCCGCCCAGGCGCACCCACAAACCGAACGACGGCAGCCAGTGCCCCCAGTCCAGCGCCAGGTGCTCCGGCAGGTCGGCGGCTGCGATCAGGCGCAAAGGCGCGGCGTCGGGGGTCTGGTCCAGGTGTTCAGCCACCTGCCGCAGCCAGGCCACGTAAGGCGCGTTGGCCTCCAGCACCGCCACGCCGGATACGGCGATGATGCGCGATACCGGCCTGCGCAGCCACAAAGCGGCTTGGCGGTATTCCAGCAACTGGCGGGTTTCGTTGACGATGACGAAGCCGAGGGCGTCGACGTCCTCGGCCTGGCGGGCTTTGCGTTGCAGCAGCAACAGATTGCTCAGGCCGATGAGCTGGCGTTGTTCGGGCGTGATGGTTTCCATGGCTTATGGTATCGCGTCGGCAGGCAGAGGCGGTGCGCCTGAATTGGCAGGCAAAAACAACGCCGCCGCCGCTCGTGGCGCGGAGGGAAAATACAGGTGCACATAACCGGCGCGCACCGCGCCTTGCCGGTAAAACGCTTCGCCCTCGCTGCCGGTACGCAATGGCTGGGCGTAAGCCGCCGGCTCAAGCGGCGTGGTCAGGCTGGAGTAGTGGAAAGTGTGGCCGCGCAGCGTGCCTTGTTCCAACGTCAGTGCCTGATAGCCCAGCGCCGCCAGTTTCTTGCCCAAGCGGGCTTGGCCGGGCAGCAGGCCCACCATTTTGGCCGTCTGTCCCGCGGCGTCGCTCAATGATTCCAGCAAATACAGCATGCCGCCGCATTCGGCGTAGATGGGCTTGCCGGCAGCGGCGTGGCGGCGTAGTGCCTGGTGCATGGCGAGATTGCCGGCCAAAGCGTCGAGGTGTAGTTCGGGATAGCCGCCCGGCAGGTAGACGGCATCGGCGCTTGGTAATTCCGCGTCGGTCAGCGGTGAAAAAAACGCCAGTTCGGCGCCCATGGCGCGCAAGCAGTCC
>SCQD01000312.1 GCA_004299145.1 Methylococcaceae bacterium
TATTTGCCAAACCCATGCCCGCGCTGGAATTTGATGCCATGCTGCAAGGTCAATGCGGTTGAATTAAGCAGTCCATGCCACGCCATCACAGTGAGGCATAAACACCGGCATAGACTGCGGCACCGGGAAAACCAAACCCATTCAATTCCGGGCTGCGCTCGCTATTCAGGTTTTCGCCGCGCACGTAGAGTTTCCATTGTGGCGTCAACTGATAATTGAGTTGCGCGTTCAATCGGGGCGCCGCCTCAGCTTGCAAGGTATTGGCCATATCGAACCAGTACGCATCGCGGAAGGTCAACTCGACGCGCACCGATATCGGCTGGGTAATGCGGAATTCATTCCAGAACTGCCCCTGGTGGGAGGGACGCACCGGCACTTTTAAATCCGTTACGGCATTGCGCGCGTCCAGAAAGGTATAGTTCAAGCCACTGCTCCAGATGTCGTTCCAGGCGTGGCGGGCCTGAGCTTCCGCTCCCCAGACGTTCGCATCGGCTACGTTGGCTGCGTTGCTGGCGCCGGTGCGCGGGTCGGCCTGCAAAATAATCAAGTTATGGTAGCGCTGGTAGTAACCGCTGAAGCTGATCTCGCTTTTGTCGGCAATCTGCCAGCGCCAACCCGCTTCCCCGCCGACACTGCGCTCCGGTTTTAACAGGGGGTTGCCGAATATGGGGTGCAGGCGCTCATTGACGGCCGGCTGCCGGTAGCCGGTGCCGCCTTTGACCCAAAGCAGCATGTCCCGGCTCAGGCGTCTTCCTCCACCCAGGGTGAAAACAGTATGGTTACCGTAGGGATCGTGGTGATCGAAGCGCGCTTCGGCGTTGGCCAGCCAGTCGCCGATTTCGGTCTCGGCGCGGACCAGTGGGCTGACGACGGTAGTGGTGGAAAGGACGTTGTTGAACAGGCTGTCGGCGTGCTGCTGCTGGGCGTTCACGCCCCACACCACGCGCGCGACGTCTTTCGGCCCGCTGTTCAAGGCAAAACGGTGGGTGTTTTCCCAGCGCCCCAACCAGAGCTGGCTGGTCAAATCCAGCGGAAAACGTTGAGGGCCGATTTGTCCAACCGTGCCGGTTACCCGGTCTTTGGTGAAGCCGATCTGCAACAGACTGTCCCAATCCGCCGTAACGGCGTAGCGGCCCCGCGTTTGCGCCACCCAGGTTTCGGTGACGCTCACCCCTCTGGGATCGTCTTTCCACCCGACCGTACCATTGGACAAAATACCGGGGCCGTCCATTTGCTCGCGGGTGCGCACAAAATAGAAAGAGCTGTCGAGGCTGCCGCGCTCAAAATCCTTGTCCCAGCGCAGCAAACCATTGGTCATCTGAAAGCCGTCGCGCTCGCGCCCGCCGCGTTCCGGTCCGGCCTGGCTGATCCCCTCGAAAATATCGCCGCGGCCGGCGGCGAAGGTCCAATCACCCAGCGCGTTCTGCTGGCCGGCGCCCAGGTTGGTGCGCAAAGTGCCGTAACTGCCGCCTTCCAGGTGCAAAAAAGCTTCATTGTCCTGCAGGCGGCGGCTTTGCAATTGGATGGTGCCGCCCAAAGTGCGGCTGCCGAGGCGCTCACCGCCCGGTCCGCGCACCAGGCTGACGCGGTCAAACAAGTCCAGCGGAAAATGGCTGAGCGGAAAAAAGCCGGCAAAGGAATTGAACAAAGGCACGCCGTCCAGGCTGACCAGACCCAGACCGCCACTGGCGCCGCGAAAGGTTATGCCGGTGGTCGTGCCTTGGCCGGTTTGGTTAAGCGTCAGACCGCCGAGATAGCGCAGCGCGCCGTTGAGATCGGCTTTCCCCCCGTCCTCCAGATCGGCTCGTTCAAGACTGGTAGCCTGGCCTATTTCGGCCGTCAGGGGCATATTCGCCTGCGTATCGTAAACATCAACCGAGGGCAACTGGGGCGTGTCATCACTTAAAGCCAAAGAACTGAAAAAGATGATGCCGGGGAGCGGCAGAAAGCGAACAATAAACATAAATTTTTTATTACCTATTATTATATTGTGTTTTAAATATTCACCATCAACTGTTTAGTTTAACGACATTGAATCGTTCGGTTTTTTGAGCGGATGAAAGGGTATACAAACCGGCAAGATCCCTCCTTAAAAAGCGAAAGCGGCCCGGAGGCCGCTTGCTTTGGCTTACATAGCCACCAATAACCGACTTTTAAGCTTATCCATCGCATTTTTTTCCAACTGCCGGATTCTTTCGGCCGATACGTTGTAACGATCGGCCAGTTGGTGCAGCGTGGCTTTCTCGTCGCCCAGCCAGCGGCTGGTGACGATTTCGCGGCTGCGCTCGTCCAGTTGCTCCAGCGCCTGGTGCAGCAACAGCTCCTGGCGTTGGTCCCATTCACCGGCTTCCAGCGCGTCGGCCGGATCGGCGTTATCGTGCTGCAAGTAGTGGATGGGCGAACTGTAATCGGTTTCGCCGTCCTCGGACTGGCCATCCAAAGCCACGTCGTAGTTTTCCAGGCGACTTTCCATTTCGTATACGGTTTCCACCTTGACGCCGAGATCGTCGGCCACGGCTTGCGCCTCGTCGCGCGTCAGCCAGCCCAGGTGTTTTTTGGCCTTGCGCAAGTTGAAAAACAGTTTGCGCTGGGCTTTGGTGGTGGCGATTTTGACGATACGCCAGTTCTGGATGATGTATTCGTGAATTTCGGCGCGAATCCAGTGCACGGCGAAAGAAACCAGACGCACGCCCATTTCAGGGTCAAAGCGCTTGACGGCTTTCATCAGGCCGATATTGCCTTCTTGCACCAAATCGCTGAACGGCAGGCCATAACCGCTGTAACCCCGGGCGATGTGCGCCACGAAGCGCAGATTGGACACTACCAGATGGCGCGCGGCATCCAAATCGCCTTCATCGCGATAGCGGCGAGCCAATTGCTGCTCCTCGCCCGCATCCAAACGCGGTACCCGGTTGATGGCGGACACATAGGCATCAATGGAGTCGACGCCGAGATCGACAGGCAAAGCCAAAGCAGTGTTCATATTGATTCATTCCTTCCGAAATCAAGGATGGAACTAGTTTAGCACTCACCGAAATAGAGTGCTAACACTTTGGATGACGCCACCGGAGCGCGGACAAAAAAAAAAGCAGGCCGTCATTGTCAAACGGCCTGCCCAAGTAGTTTCGAGAGGAAGAGAGCTCGTAAAAGCATCAAAGAGTCGTCAGGAAACTGGAGGTAACCTTCAAACTTGGCGATAGATTATCCGATAAATCCCTCTGAATAAATGTGGCAAATTGTCGCAGTTTCATAATTTGAAAAGAATGCGGCAAATACCGCAGCAACGAGGCAAATGCCGCATTTTCGCCCCACGGCCGTTACTCGAAACATTCGAGTACGCGCCAATAATGCATAGTTTAAGAAATTGATAGTTTTCACTTTGATACACAAACTATGCGCAATCACCCCTCCAAGCGGCAACGCCTCCACCGCTTGGAGATGGCATTGCCAATGCCGAGCAGATTGCTCTACAATGCCCGACGAATAATATTCGTTCTCATTAACGACACAGACATCCCCATGAACCCTACCGCCCCGTTCCTCTCGCAGCGCTCACGTCGACAGGGAATGCTGTTGCTACTGCTGTTGCTGCTCTCTGTTTACGCACACGCCGCTGATCGCCATTATTACGTGGCGGCGGAGGACGCACGCTGGGATTATGCCCCCAGCAATTTCAACCTGGTCCATTGCCATGGCGACAGCATGCCCTGCGCGCTGCCTTATCCGTGGCGCACCAATCATGTGTACGCCAAAGTCCGCTACGTGGAATACCTGGACGCCGGATTCAGCACGCCAAAACCGCAGCCAGAGTGGCTGGGTATATTAGGACCGGTGCTGCGCGCCGAGGTCGGCGATACGCTGCACGTGCATTTTTGCAACAAATCGGCGAGCGGCAGTTACAGCATGCATTCGCACGGCGTGCGTTACGACAAAGACAGCGAAGGCGCTCACTACATGGGCGTCAACAGCGGCATGCCGCCGGGACGCGGCGCCAGCGTGAGGCCGGGAGACTGTTTTGAGTATATCTGGCACGCCGACAAGTCCAGCGGTCCCGCGGAAGGCGACGTCAGTTCCAAAGTCTGGTGGTACCACTCGCATATGGACGAATCCGACGAAACCAACAGCGGCCTGCTGGGTCCGCTCATCGTCACGCGCAAGGGCATGGCCAAAGCCGATGGCTCGCCCATCGACGTGGACAAGGAATTTATCGCCGCGTTTTTTATTTTCAACGAGCGGGACGGCGAAGAATCCGGCCTGATGCACAGCATCAACGGCTATATCTTCGGCAACCTGAAAGGATTGATCATGAAAAAAGGCGATAAAGTGCGCTGGCACTTGCTGGGCATGGGCAACGAGGTCGATTTGCACACGCCGCATTGGCACGGCGAAACGCTGACCATCGGCACGCCGCCGCGCCGCACCGACGTAGTGGAGTTGCTCCCCGCCTCCATGGTCACCGCCGACATGCGCGCATCCAACGTCGGTGAATGGCTATTCCACTGCCACGTGGCGGATCATATCGACGCGGGCATGGTCACCACCTACCAAATCCAGCCTTGATGCATGCGGCTGATCGCTGCCGCCCTCTTCATCAATAATGCCCAGCGCTGCCTACCCGTCCCGGCATGGTAAATGAGAAGGGCGGCACCCGGCCCACCAAGGCTTCGACCAAAGCCAGCTCCGCATCCGTATGGTCTACGACCGGAGCAGGCTGGATGCGGTTGGCGCCCGTGCCGGCGATATAGCGCGGCGCGTCGTGATGTTGGGAGTAAATGCTCTCGCTTTGCTCCGGCGCGCCCAGGGCGGTGATTTGCGTCAGCCCATAGCAAGTGCACACGTAGCTCTGTTCCGGTTGTGATTCCACGTAGACCCCGGTGCCGCGTATGCCGATAGTGGCGTGGGCGGTTTGTATGGCGTGCTCGCGCTTGCCGAATACGGACAACAAGCCACCGGTCAGCAAGCGCAAGCCATGGACGATGAGGCCGTCGCGGCCGGTCAGGTGCAATTCCGAGCGGGGACGCAGGATGAAAGCGTCCTGCCCCACCGCAAAAATCACCTGGCCATTCGGCCCGGTCTGCACCTGGTCATTGGCGCTAATCAGCGTCTGTGCGTCAGCAGCCAGGCCGTTCACCGATACTTCGCCTTCGATGCGATAAATGGAGCGTCCCGGCGGCAACGGTCCCGGCGTTTTGCCCAGCGGCTCGGCGCGCAAAACCGGCGCCGCCCCCAGCATGAAACAACCCGCCCCCAAGCAGCGCAACAGCAGGCGCCGCTGTGACTCAAAAGCGTTTATTTGTGGCATTGCCCTGTCTCCCGTTTCGTTGTTAGACTCGCCCGGCCTCACGAATTATAAAGGGTTAACAATGACTATACAGCGTGTAGCGTGTGCCTGGATCATGGCCGGCTCGGCGATGTGCGCCTGGGCCGAGGATTATTACGGCCACATAAACAGCGGACTTGGCTATAACGATAACGTAACGCGCGGTGCCGACGACAGTTTTCGGCGCGGCGATTTTACTTACCGGGTGGGCGGCGCCGTGGGAACAAACTGGCGCATGAGCGAGCGTAGCGGCCTGGCCCTGGAGCTGCAGGTGGACGGCAACCAGTTCCAGCGGTTCGAGCGGCTCTCCTCTTTACGCGGCGCCCTGTTGACGCGCGCATTGTTCAAACCGTTCGAGACTTATGGAGCGCCTTGGCTGGCTTTGGAATCGGAAGCCGAACTGATCGGCCACAAAGACAGTGCCTTGCGGGACCGCTGGGGATGGAGCGGGCGCGCTTTGTCGGGGGCGCGTTTGACGGATCGCGTGAGCGCCAGCCTGGGCTATCAATACAGTTTGAGCCGAGGCTCCCAGTGGGGCGTCTGGAATAGCGAAACCCATACCTTGCTGGCGGGGATGGAATACGAATTAACCCAGCAATGGAAGCTGTTCCTCGACTACCAGATGGGCGTAGGAAAATTCAACGCCAGCGCGACCTGGTCGCCCACAACCTGGTCACCCGCAGCCTGGCCGTCACCGCGCCCCGGCGGAGCCATGCCTTCCTACGACGCGCGCTGGCGCGACAAAGCGCTGGAAGCCGAAGCGAACACCGTGGTCTACAGCTATCTTTTGGACGGAGTCAACCAGCAACTGACCGTGGGCAGCTTATGGATGTTTGCCCCTGATTGGCAACTGACGCTATCCGGCCAGTATTTCGCCCTGGACGGCGAAGCCGGCGCTTTCTACCAAGGCTTTGGCGCCAACGCGGGCGTCGACTATCGGTTTTAAGGTAACCGTGCGGGGAGATTGAGCGCAGGCGTGGATGGTTGCGGTTGCGGTTGAGGATTGACGCCGGGTTGCGGCACGGGCTGGTCGCCGGGACCGGGATGATTGCGGGAATCTTTGCCGGGGTAAGGATGAATGCCGAATCCTGCCGGTGGCCGCCGGTTTTGCGGTATGGCGGGCGTGATAACGATCACCGCCGGTACGTCGGCACTGTGATTCAAGTTTTCCGCTGCCTGGGCTTTGAGCAAGTCACGCTGATAACGCGCACCGGCTTCGGCGGCGCGGGCCTGGCGTTCCGCCGCGCGCGCGGCGTCTTCCTCGGCGCGGACTTTACGCTCCTCCATTTCCCGTGCCTGCTCCGCTTGGCGCAAAGCTTCCTTACGCTGCTGTTCCTGGTATATCCGCTGCAACTCCTCGGCGCTGGGCTCGCTGACCGGTATATCCAGCCGGCGGCACGCCTCGTTCAGCGGTTTTTCGCTGTAATAAGGCTTGCCGTCCTTGTCACACAGATAAACCTCTTGGGCGCCGGCAACGGCACTGACCAGCAATGCCGCCGGAAAGACGATGCGCCGATGCATGATCACACGGCTTTGGGCGGATGTTGCGTGAAAGTGAAAGGATCGGTGTAAATATCCTGCAAGGAAGCACCGGCAATGAAGGCTTTTTGCTTGGTGCCTTGCACCATTTCCGGGTGGCCGCACAAATAAAGGCGCCAGCCGCTGAGCCGGTTGACGGATTTCAAGGCCATTTCGTGCGCCCGGCCCAGCTGGATTTTCGGCAGTTCATGGGGCCGCGACAGCGTGGGCGTGTAATTGAAATGCGGATGCTGATCAGCCAGCGCGCTCATTTCTTCGACGTAATAAATACCGTCCTGGTGAGAACTGCCATGGTAAAGATGGATGGGACCGCTGTGGCCTTGGCGCAGCGCATCGCGGGCGATGCCATACAACGGCGCCAAACCTGAACCCGTGCCGATCAGCAGCAAGGGCTGCTCGTGGCGGGTGGGTACGTAAAAGCACTGTCCCATGGCTTCACTGATGGTCAGGTGGGCGTTGACTTTCAAGTGATCGCACAACCAGGTGCTGACCAGGCCGGAAGGGATGCGCCGGACGTGCAGTTCCAGGTAGTCGTCCAGCTCCGGCACGCTGGCCAGGGAATAACTGCGCGAAACGTTGTTGGGCGTGACGATGTTGATGAACTGGCCGGCGCGGTAACTGAAACCGTCCGGTTGAGCCAGGCGAATGCGCACGATTTCGGCGCTCAGGTGTTCGATTTCTATGACCTGGCTGGTATAAGTCTTGGCGACCGTGCGCAGCTTGGCGACTTCAAGGTCCGCCTGGGGGCGGCACATGCAGGCAAGAAATTGCTTGTCGTATTTTTGCGTGTCTTTCAGTCCTTTTTGCGATTCGGGAGGCAGCGCGCCTTCGCCTGCCTGCATCAGGCAGCTCTGGCACGCCCCCGCCTTGCATCCGTATGAGACGGACACGCCGTGACGAAGCAGACAATCCAGGACGCTCTCGTCCCCTTCGGTAACATAACTATCGCCTTCGTGGTGAATTTGCGGCATGTGCGTCTCTCTTTCGATCAAATATCAGCGACCCAGCACGGGGTTGCGGGTGGTTTCGGCGATTTTCATCACTTCGACGATGAGATAGCCGGGAACTCTCAGCTCTTGCAAGGTTTTTTGCAAATGGTTCAACACGGCGGTGACGTGGCTGTCGTTCAAGCCGCGCGCCACCAAAGGCGCGTGAGCGGTCGTCAAATCCTTGCCGGTATAATTATTGGGGCCACCGAACGCCATAGTCAAAAAAGCTTTTTGCTTGGCGGCCTGCTTCTCTATATCCACGCCTTCGAAGAAAGGCTGGAGAGAGGGATCGGCTATCACCTTGCCGTAAAAAATGCCGACCGCGGCGTCTACAGCGGCTTCACCGCCCAATTGTTCGTATATGGATTGAGTCATCTTATGCTCCTGGTGGATTAAGGGATTGTTCAAAAGGGTACAGCCGATTTAAGATGCATGCAAAATACATCTTGAAGAAAGTCTACAAAGCCTGCTCCCGCCTTGTCAAATGACGGCACCCAAGGGGCTCAAAAATCAAACCAAGGTTCTACACCGTGCAATTGACCAAACACACCGACTACGCGATACGCGTCCTGATTTATCTGGTCACCCAGGAGGAGGCCACCATCAGCCAGATGGCCGATTACTACCAGATTTCCCGCAACCATCTGGTAAAAGTGGTGAATTCACTCAGCCGCAAAGGCTTCGTGATCACCACGCGCGGCAAAAACGGCGGCGTCAAACTGGCGCGTCCGGCCGCACAAATCCGCGTAGGCGAAGTGGTGCGCTGCATGGAGCCGAATTTCAACATGGTGGAGTGCTTCAATTACAAACGCGCCCACTGCGCAGCCTTGCCCACCTGCGGGTTGAAAAGCGCTTTCAATCTGGCCGCCGACCAGTTTTTAGCGGTATTGGACGGTTACACGGTGGCCGATGCACTGTTGACGGATAAAACCAGCGGAGCAGCGCCAGCCGCTGTCGAGAGGGTTTTGCCGGAGCTGCATGCATGAGCCGGCGCGGCAAACACGAACCCTTTCACTGGTTACTGGCGGGATTAAGCTGGCTGGGCAGCTTGCTGGGCTTGGGGGGTGTGGGGTATTTGGGGGAGTGGCTGGCGCTGCAAGGCTTCGACATGGCGTTCCTGATCGCTTCTTTCGGCGCCTCGGCCGTACTCCTGTACTGCGCCCCCAGCGTTCCTTATTCGCAGCCCCGCAACGTTTTGGGCGGACAAATTTTTTCCGCTTTTGTCGGAGTCACCGCCTACCAGGCGGCACTCCCTCTGCCGCTGTGGTCGACGGCGGTGCTGGCGGTCACGGCTTCCATCGCCGTGATGCAGCTCACGCGAACGCTGCACCCACCCGGCGGCGGCACTGCCTTGGCCGCCGTGCTGAGTGACGAGCATATCCACGCCATGGGCTACTGGTACGTCTTGTCGCCGGTGGCGTTGGGAACCCTGGTCATGCTGGCGGTTGCCCTGCTGGTCAATAATCTGCCGCGCAGCCGCCGTTATCCTTTGACCTGGTTCTAAACCTACAAGACGAATTTGACGCCGATCACCAGCAGCAAGGTAGCCAGAATCGGCCGCAAGATATACTCGGGAATGCGCGCGCTGAGGTGGCTGCCCAGATAAATGCCCGGCAAGGAACCGCCCAGCAGGCTGAACAGTAATTCAAAATCGACATTGCCCATCAGCCAGTGACCAAAGCCGGCCACTGCGGTCAGCGGAATGGCGTGCGCCAAATCGGTACCGACAATTTTTACCGTCGGCAAACGCGGATAAAGAAAGAACAGCGCCACCGTACCCAAAGCCCCGGCGCCCACGGAAGATAAAGTCACCAACACGCCCAACACGATGCCGGTAACAATGGTCATGGGATTGGTCCAGCGGGCAAAACGGCCTTTGGTATCGTGGCAATCCAGCTCCAGGCTGGCTTTGACCAAACGGTTGCGGAACATCAGCGCCACCGCGGTAAACAGCAAAGCCACTCCCAGCGTATGCGTAATCAGGGTGGCGATTTCTTTTTGCGAACCTATCTGGGACAGTATATAAAGCACGCCGATGGCCGAAGGAATGCTGCCCAGCCCCAGCAAACCCACGACTTTCCATTCCACCGAACGGTGATTGTAATGGTGCACCAGCACCCCGCCGCTTTTGGTGATGGCGGCGAACAGCAAATCGGTGCCCACGGCGGTGGAAGGCGAAAAACCAAACAGAAACACCAACAAAGGCGTCATGAGCGATCCACCGCCGACGCCGGTCAGCCCCACGAGAAAACCCACCGCCAAGCCGGAAACAATGTACTCAATTTGCATAATGAATGCCCGGAAAAGCGTGCAAGGTTAACAGATTTGCCTGCCCTGACTTAATGCATAAAGAGTTCTATGGAAATCACCAAAAGCTATAAGACTATGCGCTAAACTAGCTTGCGCACAACTTTCTGACCCTGCCGACCATGACCATTGCCTGCCCCAGCCCCGACAACGACTACCAGAGCGCCCACGCTTTGCTGATTTTGGAAACCTACCGCCGCTGGTTCAACGAAGACTTGATCGCGCCCTGCGCCACGGCGGCGGAAACGGCGCGGCGATTGTTCGAAGCCGACTTTGCCGTGCTCTCCCACGATGACGCCCCAGACCCCAGGTTCAACTACGCCAACCGCGCCGGCCTGGCCTTGTTCGAAATGGACTGGGCGCAACTGCTCGCCACGCCGTCGCGCGCCTCGGCGGAACCCATCAAGCAGGAAGAGCGGGAGCAATTGCTGGCAAAAGTCAGCCGCCAGGGTTATATCGACAACTACCACGGCGTGCGCATCTCCCGCACCGGCAAACGCTTCAGCATCGCCAACGCGCGCGTATGGAATTTACTGGACCCCGCCGACCAGCGTTATCTCGGACAGGCGGCATTGCTGCGCGCTTGGCAATACCTGCCGGGTGACGGCGGACCGAATAACATATAATGGCAACCACGCCTTAAATCCGGACGAGTCGAACCCATGTCTGAGCCATCCTTTGAAGTCCTCGTACCCAACCTGCCGGAATCCGTCAGTGACGCCACCGTCGCCGCCTGGCACAAACAAGCCGGTGACGTGGTGAAAAAAAACGAAAACCTGCTGGATTTGGAAACAGACAAAGTCGTCCTGGAAGTCCCCGCGCCCGCCGACGGCGTGCTGGGCGAAATCCGCGGCAAAGTGGGCCAGCGCGTAAAAAGCGGCGAAGTGCTGGCATTGATTCAGCCGGCTGCCGGCGTTACCGCCCCCATCCCCGCAACCGCCGGACCATCCTGCGCCACGGCCACTACCAGCCCTGCGGTGCGCAAACTGTTGGCGGAGCACAACCTGGATGCCGCCAAGGTATCCGGCACCGGCAAAGAGGGGCGTGTGACCAAAGAAGACGTGCTGGGTTATCTGGAAAAAGAAACCGCCGAACTGACCGAAGCGCCGCCGCTGGAAGACAATTTCCCGGCAGAGCCTGTGTCCACCGCCGCACATCCCGGCAACAACAACCGCACGGAACAGCGCGTGCCGATGACCCGTTTGCGCGCCCGCATCGCCGAACGGCTGATGGAAGCCCAGCGCAGCACCGCCACCTTGACCACCTTCAACGAAGTGGACCTGCGCCGCATCATGGATTTGCGCGCCCAATACAACACCCGCTTCGAAAAAGAGCACGGCATCAAGCTGGGCATCATGTCGTTTTTCGTCAAGGCGGCCGTCGAAGCGTTGAAACGCTTCCCCAGCGCCAACGCCTCCATCCAGGGCGACGACATCGTTTACCACAATTACTACGACATCGGCATCGCGGTATCGACCGACCGGGGGTTGGTGGTACCCATCCTGCGCGATGCCGACCGCATGATTTTCGCCACCATCGAAAAAAACATCTCCGATTACGCCAAAAAAGCGCGTGAAGGACGTTTGACCATGGACGACCTCAAAGGCGGCACGTTCACCATCACCAATGGCGGCATTTTCGGTTCACTGCTATCCACGCCCATACTCAATCCGCCGCAAAGCACCATTTTGGGAATGCACGCCATCAAAGAGCGGCCCATCGCCGAAAACGGTGCCGTGGTCATCCGCCCCATGATGTATCTGGCCCTGTCATACGACCACCGCCTGGTGGATGGCCGTGAAGCCGTACAGTTTTTATTTACCATCAAAGAATTGCTGGAAGATCCTGCCCGGCTGTTGTTGCACCTGTGAAATGCTGGATGGCCGCGCATATCGAGGATGGACGAGCTGTTCCGGCTCCCGGCGGAACAACAAACGCTACGCCTGTGCGATCCCCCACAGCGCTTGCCGCGTAAGCGAAGGGTAAACGCCATCCACCACCCGAAGCCTGCCGGTAAGCTTCGGGTGAAATCCATTCAAATATCGCTTTGTCAACGCCTGGCGTAGCACTGCCCGCCACATAGCCCCCCTTCATATATACCGCTAAATTGACGCGCATTTTAAACAGCCATCGTCCGGCAAAGAGTCTGTCGCCGGGTAATCGTTCACGCCCCCCCACCTTTATCCCCCTCTCCCTGAGGGAAAGCCGCCGCGAAGCGGTATCACTAAGGCTTCTGGAGAGGGCCGGGGTGAGGGCATAAAAGCAGGGGGCGTGAACGATTACGTCGCCGGCGCGACCCGCAAAAACCACCGCGCCCGGATTGGGAATTTTCTCCGGGACCAGCTAGGCTAAGCCAAGCAGGGCCAACCGTCATTGTGTACAGGAATGCAGCATGAATACTCAAACAGACACTCTCGGCAATATCGTGATTGTGGATGACCAGCCCAATAACCTGCGCGTGCTGAGCGGCATATTGCAGCAGGCGGGATACAAAGTGCGCCCGGCGCTGGATGGGGAAATCGCTTTGAAATCGATCAAATCCACCCCGCCCGACCTGATCCTGCTGGATATCCGCATGCCGGGCGTCGACGGCTACGAGGTCTGCCGGCAACTCAAAAGCAACGAGCAAACCCGGGAAATCCCGGTGATTTTTATCAGCGCCTTGCAGGACATGGAAGATAAATTGGCGGCGTTTCAAGCGGGCGGCGTCGACTACGTGTCCAAGCCGTTTCAAATGGAAGAAGTACTGGCCAGGGTACAGGCCCACTTGCGGCTTTACCGTCTGCAACGCGATTTGCAAGTCATCGTCGATGAACGCACGCAAGCATTGCGGGCAACGCTGGAATCTTTGCGCGAAAGCCAGCAAAGGTATTCCAGCGTTTTGGAAGAGACCATCCAGGCCATTTCCATGACCATCGAGAAGCGCGATCCTTATACCGCCGGACACCAATGGCGGGTATCGCTCATGGCCGTGGAAATCGCGCGTGAAATGGACATTGCCCCCACGTGCATCGAAGGCTTGCGTTTGGGCGCCATGGTGCACGACATCGGCAAAATTTATGTGCCGGTCGATATTCTCACCCGTCCGGGGCGCTTGTCCGACATCGAATTCGCGCTGATCAAAACCCACGCCCAAGTCGGTGCCGACATCATGCAGCCAGTCCATTTCCCCTGGCCGGTGGCGGACATGATTTTGCAGCACCACGAGCGCATGGACGGCAGCGGCTATCCCCTGGGATTGAAAGGAGACGACATTTTGCTGGAAGCACGCGTCATCGCCGTGGCGGACGTGCTGGAAGCCATGGCGTCGCACCGCCCTTACCGGCCCGCCTTGGGACTGGAGCAAGGCTTGGCGGAAATTCGCCGCGGCGCAGGCGCCGGCATATACGATGCCGAAGTGAGTGCCGCCTGCCTGCGTTTGTTTGACGAGAGGGGCTATACGCTGCCCAAAGTCGGCCTGAATCTGGACCGCTAGACGTTCCGGCCCCACGCCAATCCCGCAACGAGGAGTAGTCCACCATGAACGACAGCGGCGACCTCGAATACCTGAAAACCCTGTCCATCCTTTACGTCGAGGATGACGACGGCATACGCCGGCAAATGGCGCAATTCCTGGCCCGGCGTTGCGCGGCCGTTTATACCGCCGCCGACGGCAAGCAGGGCCTGGAGGCTTTCCAGCGGCACCAGCCGGACATCGTCGTCACCGACATTCTCATGCCGGTCATGGATGGGCTGACCATGGGCGCGGCCATGCGCGCCGCCAGCCCGAAAACGCCCATCGTGGTTACCACGGCATTCGAGGAACCGCGCTACTTCCAGCAAGCCATCGACATCGGCATCGACAAATACGTCGCCAAGCCGGTGAACGTCGACGTACTGCAAACCGCCTTGCTGAAATGCGCCCGCTCCATTCACGCTGAAGCCGAACTGGAATCATACCGGCGCCATCTGGAAGAACTGGTGACCGTGCGCACCGCCGAACTGGAAAAAGCCAAGGATCAGGCTGAATCGGCCAACCGCGCCAAGAGCGTGTTCCTGGCCAATATGTCGCACGAATTGCGCACTCCGCTGAACGCCATCCTGGGCTTTGCGCAACTCATGGAACACGACCCGGCCCTGGCCGAACCACGCCGCCGCGAGTTGCAGACCATCATCCACTCCGGCCGCCACCTGCTGTCGCTCATCAACGACGTGCTGGAAATCTCCCGCATCGAAGCCGGCCGCACCCAGCTGCAGCAGGCGGCATTCAATTTCGGCGAATTGATGAGTGCGGTCGAAACCGCGCTGCGCCGGCGCGCGGCAGCCAAAAGCTTGCGCTTTGTCTGCCAGCATGCCGGCACGCTGCCGCACTGTGCGCACGGCGACGCGCCGCGCTTGCAGCAAGTGCTGATCAATCTGCTGGACAATGCCGTCAAATACACCGAACGCGGCGAAGTGGCCTTACGGCTGTGCGGCGGAGGCGGCACCGTGCGGTTTGAAGTCGCCGACACGGGCGCAGGCATCGCTGAAGACGAACAACAGCTTATCTTCCAGGCGTTCTACCAAACCCCGGCAGGCATCGCCAAAGGCGAAGGCACGGGCCTGGGGCTGACCATCAGCCACGAACTCGTCCGCCTGATGGGCGGCGAACTGCGCGTGAACAGCACGCCGGGCCAAGGCAGCGTGTTTACATTTACCGTGCCGCTGCCGGAAATTGCGGCCCCGCAGGAATGCAGCGGCGGACCAGCGCCGGCTGCGGAACCGGCGCGGGCCTGGGCAGCCGAAGGCGGCGTCGATGACAAGGAACGGCTGTGCCGCCTGCTGCAAAATCTGGATGCAAACGTGCGCGCCGAACTGGCGCAAGCGGTGGAACGGCTGGATACCGAGGCCACGCAAGCCATCGCCGAACGCCTGCGCCCCGAACATCCCGAATTGGCGGCAGCCATCGCCGCGCTGATGGACGCCTACCGCTTCGACACCTTGGCGCAGCTGTGCGAAAGTGGTTGCGGCAGCCAGGACGCAAGTCCCGCCGCAGGGGAATAAAGCCATGTCTAAATCGAACCCGCCCGGCAACCACCATCCGTTGTTCGTCAGCCCGCCGCACCTACAGCGCATGAGCGACCCGATAGGCAGCGATTGGAACGCCGCCTTGCCGCAGGATGATACCGAACTGGCGCAGCTGATCGATTTCGGCCAGTTGAACCAGGTGTTCGAAGACTTTCTGGCGGTGGTCGGCCTGCCGGTGGCGCTGCTCGACCTTAACGCCCACGTGCTGGCGTCCAGCCGCTGGCAGCGCTTGTGCATGGAGTTCCACCGCGTCAATGCAGCCACCTGCGCGCGTTGCATAGAAAGCGACATTTCCCTGGCCAACGCCATGCGGCAAGGCCGCGAATACGCCATCTACCGCTGCCGCAACGGCCTTACCGACTGTGCCGCGCCCATCGTCATCGAAGGGCGGCACATCGCCAATCTGTTTATCGGCCAATTCCTGCTGACCCCGCCCGACATCGACGGCTTCAAGCGCCAGGCGGCCGAGTTCGGCTTCGATGAAGCGCACTATCTCGACGCGCTGGCGGAAGTGCCGGTCATCGCCGAAGACAAACTGCCGGCCATCCTGCGCTTTCTGACCGGCTTTGCGCATTGGGTGGTCAATACCAGCCTGGCGCAAAAACGCAACCAGGCGATGCAGGAACAGCTGGAACAGCGCGTGCAGGAACGCACCCGCGAATTGTTCCATTCCCGGCAAATGCTGCAACTGGTGCTGGACACCATCCCGCAAGGCGTGTTTTGGAAAGCGAGCGACCTCAGCTACCTGGGCGGCAACCGGACTTTCCTCAAAGACAGCGGCCTGGCGACGCCGGACGCGCTCATCGGCAAGCACGACGGCGAGCTGGCGTGGCGGGAATCCGCCGAACTCTATCGCGCCGATGACCGGCTAGTGCTGGAGTCGGGACTAGCCAAGGCCGGCTACGAAGAGCAGATCACCCGGCCCGATGGTGAAATCGCCTGGGTGCGCACCAGCAAACTGCCGCTGCAAGACCCGGACGGCGCGATTTTCGGGCTGTTGGGCGTGTACGAGGACATTACCGAACGCAAGCGGGTCGAAGCCGAACTCCAGCGCTCCAATGCCGAACTGGAGCAATTCGCCTACGCCGTGTCGCACGACATGCGCCAACCGCTGCGCATGATCAGCAGCTATCTGCAACTGCTGGACAAAGCCTTGCGCAATCAGCTCGATGCCGACACCCGCCAATACCTGGCATTCGCGCTGGAAGGCGCGCTCCGCATGGACGGCATGATTCTGGCCTTGCTGGACTTTTCGCGCGTGGGCCGCAAGACCGAACCGATGGCGCAGCTGGAAACCCGCACGGCGCTGGACGAGGCGCTGGCGTTTTTGGGACCCGAGCGCGCCGCCCAGCAGGGACACCTCGAAATATCCGGCGATTGGCCGCGGTTGCGCGCCAGCCGCGATGAAATCGTGCGGCTGTTGCAAAACCTGGTGGGCAACGCGCTCAAATACCACGAAGCCGGCCAACCGCCCCAGGTCGGCATTCATGGCAGATTGCTGCCCAAAACCTGGCGCTGTGAAGTGCGCGATCAGGGCGTAGGCATCGATCCGGCGCAGGCCGGCAGGTTGTTTCAGGTTTTCTCGCGCTTGCAGGCACGCAGCCGCTTCGACGGCGTCGGCGTGGGCCTGGCGCTGAGCCGCAAGATCGTCGAACACCACGGCGGACGCATCGGCGTGGAATCCGCCGGGGAGGGCCAAGGCAGTACATTCTGGTTCGAACTGCCTTTGCACGCCGGCATGCCGGAAAACGAGGAGGCATAACCCATGAACGATTGGCGCATGCTTTGCTGGCAAAGCTTGGCGGCATTTTTGCTGTGGAGCGGCTTGCTGGGCGGTTTTTTGTATTACGACGCGAATCTGGCGCACAAGCACGTAGAGGAACTGGCGCGCAAGGAAGCGCGCGCCAACTTCAACAAAGACCAGGCGTTTCGCTTGTGGGCTACCCGGCACGGCGGCGTCTACGTGCCCATAGACGCGCAAACGCCGCCCAATCCGGCGCTGGCCCATATTGCCGAGCGCGATATTCAGACGCCTTCCGGCAAAAAACTGACGCTGATGAATCCTGCCTACATGCTGCGGCAAATGATGGATGAGTTCGGCGAGCTGTACGGCATCAGGGGCAAGATCACCAGCTTCAAGCTGATGAATCCCAATAATGCGCCCGACGCCTGGGAAGCCGAAGCCATGCACCAGTTCGATCTGGGCGTCAAAGAAGTGTTCGAATTCACCGACATCGACGGCGAACCTTATTTGCGGCTGATGAGCGCCATGCCGGTGCAGCAGGGCTGTCTCAAATGCCATGGTTTCCAGGGCTATAAGGTCGGCGAAGTACGCGGCGGCGTCGGCGTATCGGTGCCGATGCGGGCTTATCTGGACGAGTTGAACGAGAGCATCCGGCAAAAATGCCTGGCTTTCGGCGCCATCTGGCTGGTGGGCCTGTGCGGCATTCTGGGGTTGACCCGGCTGGGGCGCCGCCGGCTGCGGGAAAAAACCGAATTCGCCGCCCAGCAGCGGCGGCAACACCTCGCCGTCGAGCGCGCCAATGCCGAATTGACGCATTTCGCCAATATTTCGGCCCATCACCTGATGGAACCGTCGCGCCGGCTGCTGTCGTTCGCACAAAGATTACGCCGGCGGCTGGAGCCACGGGTGCAGGACGAGGACACGCGCTTATCGCTGGAATACATCGAGCAAGGCGCGGTGCGCCTGCGTGATTTGATTCGCGACATCGAGCGCTATCTCGCTGCTGGTATGCCGCGCGCCGCCGTGCAGCCATCCGACCCCGGCCTTGCGCTGGCCGAGGTCGAACAAAGGCTGGCGGCGCGCATCCTGGACAGCGGCGCGCAAATAGAAACAACAGCGCTGGATGCCGTGTGCCTGGACCGGCCACGCCTGATCGACCTGTTCGAAGTCCTGCTGGACAACGCGCTGATCCACGTCAACACCGGCGTCACGCCCATCGTCCGAATTTCAGGAGCCAGGTTACCATCCGCCGTGCGCATGCGCCTGGAAGACAACGGCCCCGGCATTCCCGAGGAATACCGCGAGCGCGTGTTCGGCGTATTCGAGCGGCTGGCGCCGAACCCGCTGGCGGGAACCGGTATCGGTCTGGCGATCGCGCGGCGCATTGTAGAAAGCCGGAACGGCCGCATCTGGCTGGAGCCCTCGGCGCTGGGCGGCACCGCCGTGGTATTCGAGCTGCCTGACGGGGGTTGAGCGTTCCGGCCCCGGCAGCGGAAAAACCAAGGCTTCTAGCATCCAGGGCGCTCGGAATAAGGGTTGCATTGCATAAGGTACAAAAAACACTCTGTATAACTTCATCAACGCCGGAACCTATAATTACACCGCGACATAGCCATGACCACGCCCATCAAACCCTTTGAAATCCTGTTGCTGGAAGACGAACCGGCCGACGCCCACCTGGTGCGCGTTTCGCTCAAGGAAGCCCGCGTCCACTGCCGGCTGCACCACGTGCTCGACGGCCGTGAAGGCCTGGACTTCCTGCGCCGCCAGCCCCCCTATCAGACGGAGCTGCGCCCCGATTTGATCCTGCTCGACCTCAACATGCCGAGAATGAACGGGCTCGAATTTCTCGCCGCCGTCAAAGCCGACGACAGCCTGAGCAACATCCCCGTGATCGTGCTGACCACCTCCGAAGTCGAACGCGACGTCATCGCCAGCTATAAAAGCGGCGCGGCGGGCTACATCACCAAACCGGTGGAAATCGAGCAGTTCGTGGCCGCCATCGCCCAACTGACCGACTACTGGTTCGTCTTGACACGCCTGCCCCGCGAAAACCAGCCATGACCGAAACGGAGCCCCAGCCGATCCAGGTATTACTGGTCGAGGACGAACCGGGCGATGCGGGACTCGCGCAGATCGCCCTGCGTGGTTTTCGCGATGCCCGCTTCGAAGTGACCTGGGTGCAAACGCTGGCCGATGCCTTGCCCAGGCTGGCAACGGCGTTTTACGCCATCGTCCTGCTCGACTTGAGCCTGCCCGACTCCTCCGGCCTCCAAACGCTGGAGCGCATCCATGCCGCCGCCGGGGCCACGCCCATCGTGGTGCTGACCGGGCAGAACGACATCGAATTCGGCCTGAGCACGCTGAAATCCGGCGCCGCCGATTATCTGGTGAAAGGCGATTTCGGCTACGACGGCTTGGCCAGAACCGTGCTTTATACCCTGCATAGGGCCAAGCTGGAGCAAGAACTGGCCGAATACCGGCTGCACCTGGAAGAACTGGTCGCCCAGCGCACCGCCGAATTGGCCCAGGCCAAGGAAACCGCCGAAGCCGCCAATCGGGCCAAAACCGCGTTCCTGGCCAATATGAGCCACGAACTGCGCACGCCGCTCAACGCCATCCTCGGCTTCGCCCAGCTGATGGAACGGGACGAAGCGCTGAATGAACGCCAGCGCAACGAGCTGCAAATCATCAATCGCAGCGGGCGCCACCTGCTGGCGCTCATCAACGACGTGCTGGAAATCGCCCGCATCGAATCCGGCCGTGTCACCGTCCAGATCAAGCCTTTCGATCTGGCCGATCTGTTGCGCACCGTCGAAGAAATGATCCGCCTGCGCACCGACGCCAAAGGGCTGGATTTCAGCATCGAACAAAACGGCCACCTGCCTTTTTGCGTGCTGGGCGACATGCATCATCTGCGGCAGGTGCTGATCAATCTATTGGGCAATGCCGTCAAATACACCGAACAAGGCCGAATCTGCCTGCGCTTGACGGCGATCGACGGCCATATCCGCTTCGAAGTGACCGACACCGGGCCCGGCATCGATGCCGGCGAGCAGCAGCGCATTTTTCAGGCGTTTTACCAGACCGAAGCCGGCGCGGCGCAAGGCGAAGGCGCTGGACTGGGTCTCACCATCAGCCGTGAGTTCGTCAGGCTGATGGGCGGCGACATCAGCGTGGACAGCCAACCGGGGCAAGGCAGCACGTTTGCCTTCACCTTGCCGCTGCCGAAAACGGCGGCAACCGGCGGAGTGCTATCGCGCAAACGGGTGCTGGGACTGCAAGCGGGGCATCGGCCGGTGCGCGTGCTGGTGGCCGAAGACAAAGCCGACAGCCGGGAATTGATCGTACGGCTGTTGAGCGGCGTGGGCTTCGAAGTGCGCACGGCGGAAAACGGCCTGCAAGCGCTGGAAAGTTTCAAAACCTGGCGGCCGCACTTTATCTGGATGGACATCCGCATGCCGGGCATGGACGGCCATGAAGCCACGCGGCAAATCCGCGCTCTGCCCGGCGGCGATTCGGTAAAGATCGCGGCGCTCACCGCCGGCGCGTTCCAGGAATATCAGAGCGACATACTGGCTGCCGGCTGCGACGACGTGCTGAGCAAGCCTTTTGAAGAAGAACGCCTGTTCCACATCATGGGCGATCTGCTCGACCTGCAATACCGCTACGAGGAAACCGGCTGCGCCGCCGCGCCGCCGCAAAACAACCTCGATTTGAGCCACGTGGATGCAAGCCTGCGCGCCGCCATCAGGCAGGCGGCCGAAGAATTGGACATCGGCGCCTTCGCCGGCCTGTTGGAACAGCTGCGCCCAACCCATCCCGCCGAAGCAGCCGAGTTGAGCCACTGGGCGCGCGAATTCCGCTTCGATCAAATTCGCCAGGCAGCCGACGCGGGGAATGGCGCGTGAAGAAGAAACTCCGGTAAACATGAAACATGCTTGAAAAATTCACCATCCTGGTCGTGGACGACAACGCCAACAACCGCTACACCCTGCGCGTCTTGCTGGAACGGTTGCCCGATTGCGAAGTCGTGGAAGCGGAATCCGGCGAGCTGGCCCTGACCCTCACCGTGGAACGCGATATCCACCTGATTTTGCTGGACGTACAAATGCCCGGCATGGACGGCTACGAAACAGCGCGCCATTTGCAGATGACCGGGCGTACCCGCAACATTCCCATCGTATTCGTCACGGCGGTGTTCAAATCGGAAGCCTTCGTCCAGCGCGGTTACGCCGTCGGCGCGGTGGATTACCTGACCAAGCCGCTGGACGACAATCTGCTGCTGAATCGGGTGCGCCTGTATCAACGCCTGTACCTCCACGAACAGGAATTGAAAGCCCGGGAATGCCAGTTGCAGCGCAAGGAACAGGCGCTGACCGCCGCGCGCGACGCCGAAAAGGCAGCCGAGCAGGCCGCCCAGGCCAAGGCGATTTTTCTCGCCAACATGTCGCATGAAATCCGCACGCCCATGAATGCGATATTGGGCTTCAGCGAACTGGGCGGCGAAGAAACCTCGGCGGCGGTCATCAAAGACTACCTGGCAAAAATCCATCATGCCGCCGAAAACCTGCTGGGCATCATCGACGACATTTTGGATTTTTCCAAAATCGACGCGGGAAAGCTGGTTTTGGAATACGCGCCTTTCGACCTGGAGCACATACTGGCCGACGTAGGGCACATCATGCAGCTGAAAGCGGAAAGCAAAGGACTGTACCTGCGCTTCGGCATAGATGCCGACGTACCGCGCCGCCTGATGGGAGACGCGCTGCGCCTGCGCCAGATTTTGACCAACCTGATCAACAATGCCATCAAATTCACGGACAGGGGTGGGGTGGACGTACGGCTGAGTTGTAGCAACGGCGGCGCATGCATGGCGCCTGACATAGGTACGGCTTCCGGCTCCCGACCCCTCGCTTCGCTCTCCCCCCGGGAAAGCCGCCGCGAAGCGGTATCACCAAGGCTTCTGGAGAGGGGGATTAACGGCCCTGGTCCATTGACAAATGCCAGGATACTGCTGCGCGGCGAAGTCAAAGACACCGGCATCGGCATTACGGCGGAGCAGGCGGCCAAGCTGTTTGCGCCGTTCAGCCAGGTCGATTCATCCACCACCCGCCGCTACGGCGGCACAGGCCTGGGACTGGTCATCAGCCGGCAACTGGCGCAGGCCATGGGCGGCGACATCTACCTGCACAGCACAGTGGGCGAGGGCGCCACGTTTTATTTTGAAATCGGCTTCGACAGGGCCGAGGAAGAGGCCGGCACCCCGCAGAGCGCCGCCCCTGCCGCAAGGCGGGACAACTTTACGGGACTGCGGGTATTGCTGGTGGAAGACAACGCCGTCAACCAGATGGTAGCCCGGGCGATTTTGCACAAACTCGCCGCTACCGTCACCTGCGCAAGCAATGGCCTTGAGGCGGTGACCCTGCTGCGGCAGGCGCCGGAGGCCTATGATCTGGTCTTGATGGACATACAAATGCCGGAAATGGACGGCCTGGAAGCCACTGCCGCCATACGCAACGAACTGGGCCTGAGCCTGCTGCCCATCATCGCCATGACCGCGCACGCCATGCAGGAAGAACGGAAGCGCTACCTCGCCGGCGGCATGAACGACCACCTCGCCAAGCCGGTCAGCAGACAGGCGTTGGCTGAAATATTGAGCAAATGGACGCAGCTCCCAGTGCACGAAGCAGACCGGTAATGACTACTTCCGTTACTGTCAAACAGGCATAACGTTGCCCAATAATGCTTCAGGACAAATTAAAAACCGCCGATGGGCAGGCATGTTTTCAGCTGAATTCTTCCCGGGAGGCTCAACCATGGCAAGCTCCACCAGCAGCAAACGGTTTCCGGCGCTAGCCCCGGAGGAACACGCCGCCGTCGCCACCAGACGCGTGCTGCGCGCTTTGCTGGTCGATTTGGAATTCAATCAGGCCGAGTTTTTGCGCGACGCCGCCGGCGATTATTTGCACGATTTTCGCGTGGCGCTGCGCCGCACCCGTTGCGCCTTGCGCCAGATCAAAGGCGTTTTCCCGGACGCGCCCACCCGGCGCTTTCTCGCCGATTTTGCCGCACTCGGCAAATTGAGCAGCGCCACCCGCGACTGGGAGGTGGGCCTGCAATTGCTCGCCGATCAGGCCGGCGATCACGGCACCGCTTTGCGCCAGCCGTTGCGGCTTGCCCTGCCCGCCGTGCAATTCCTCTACATGCAGCGCTACGCCGCAGCCAAGGAATCGCTGAAAACGCACCTGCTTTCGGCCGAACACCAGCGCCTGCTCCAGGACTGGCAGGCATTTATCCATGCAAAGCCTGACCCGAGCCAGGCACCGCCACGCGCCGCGCAGCCGATACAACAGCGGGTCGACCAGCGCATCGCCAAGCTGTACCGGCGCGCGCTGGATGAAAGCCATGCCCTCAATGGACAATCCCCGCCCGAGGCTTGGCACGCCTTGCGTAAAACCTGCAAAAACCTGCGCTATCTGCTGGAATTGTTTCACAGCCTTTACCCCGCCCGCCGGCACCGGCAGTTGGTCGCCTTGCTCAAGCGGGTGCAGGAACAACTGGGCACGTACCAGGATTGCCAGGTACAAATCGCCGCCGTGCTGCAACTGGCCGACGAGGCAGGCATCCTTGCATTAGGCGCTGCTGCCGCTGAAACAGCACCTGCTGCCGCGCCCCTGCCCCCCGGCGCGTTGCTGGCCATGGGCGCGCTGTTGCAACACTGGAACCAGCAAACCGATGCGGCCCGTGCCGGTTTTCAGCAGCGCTTTGCGCGCCTGGCCGCCAGTAAAACCTGGCGCCAGGTATTTCGCTAGGGACCGGCTTGCCGCCTTTCTGCAGACCAGCTAGCCTAAGCTCCCTCCCTACTCAGCCCCGGTATTACGTTTATGTCAGAATCTGCTGCGATCCCTTTGCTTTCAGAAAAATCCGTGCTCATCACCGGCTGCTCCAGCGGCATCGGCTATTGCGTCGCCAAAGGCTTGCAGGCGCGCGGCTATCGGGTGTTCGCCACGGCGCGCAAGCCCGAAGACGTGGCGCAATTGCAAAGGGAGGGGCTGGAAAGCTGCCGGCTGGACCTCACCGATTCTGCCTCCATCCGGCTGGCGCTGGATTGGGTACTGGAGAAAACCGGCGGCACGCTGTACGCCTTGTTCAACAACGGCGCTTACGGTCAACCCGGCGCGGTGGAGGATTTGCCGCGCGAAGCGTTGCGGGAGCAGTTCGAAACCAATCTGTTCGGCTGGCACGAGCTGACCACGCTGGTGATACCCGTCATGCGCCGCCAGGGCTATGGGCGCATCATCCAAAACAGTTCGGTGCTGGGCTTTGTCGCCATGAAATACCGGGGTGCCTACAACGCCAGCAAGTATGCGCTGGAAGGACTGAGCGACACGTTGCGACTGGAGCTCAAGGGGTCCGGCATTCACATAGTGCTGGTGGAACCCGGCCCCATCCTCAGCCGGTTTCGCGACAATGCTTATCAGCAGTACCAGCGCCATATTCAGCCCTGCCACAGCCCCCATCGCTTCGCTTATTTATCCATGGAGGCGCGTTTGCAAAAGCCGGGGCCGGCCGTGCCGTTCACCCAGGGACCGGAAGCCGTGTTGCACGCCGTGCTGCACGCGCTGGAAAGCAAGCGCCCCAAACTTCGCTATTACGTGACCTTCCCCACCCACTTGTTCGCCTTGCTGCGGCGGATATTGCCGTTTCGCTGGCTGGACGAGATCTTGGGGAAGGTTTAGCAAGGCCGGCTTTGCGCCGTATCAAACAGCCCGTGCCGCATCGGCAACAGCCGGTCGCGGTCGTACGGACGGGGCGCGGAAGCCGGCAGCTTGCCGCCCGCCGAGTCCTCGGCCCAAAGACGCCGTTCTTCTTCGTCGGCGTAATAGGTCAGGTAAAGCCGTTCTTCCTCCTCGCCGCCGCTGCCGAGCATGTCCAGATGGCAGGCGGAATCGGGGTCGTTCGGCATCAAAGGCAGCGGTTCGCGCAAATCGTCGTGCCATAGGCTACGGTACAACTCGCGATCGCTGAGGTGGTCGGTGTGGTACAGAAATATCCGCAGCATGGCCAGCCCCTGAATGAGTTGCCACAACTTTTCCGAAAGCCGGCCATCGTCCATGGCTTCCGGTGCCGGCAGTTCCAGCCCGCCCTCGACCAGTACGTCGAATGGCGAGGCCCAGGGGGCTTGTTCCATGTCCTGAATCTGCTGCCAAAAAAACTCCTGCATTTCCAGCGGGCATTCGTCCGGTTCCTGGGCGATGATCACCCGGTCCGCCAATTTGCCGACTCGGCGCTTCAGTTCGGCAATCCGGGCTGCGCGGGCCGGGGATTTAGGGGGGTTGCGTTTACTCATGATACCTACCTCTGATTGCGTGCACCGGCTCTCATTGTAGCGATAAAACCCATCCCTGAAGCCGACGGTATTTCTGACTGCTTTTGTGTACAATTGTCAGGGCACTCGATGAGCGATTTCGCATCGCCCGATCCGTTTTTTTTCACTGCAATACTTTTTTGGAGGTTCTGATGAGCGTACTCGTTGGCAAAGCCGCCCCCGATTTCCGTGCCGCCGCCGTACTGCCCTGTGGCAGCATCGTAGGCGACTACTGGTTCCGCAAAGAAACCCAGGGCAAATATGCCGCCGTGGTGTTCTACCCGCTGGATTTCACCTTTGTATGTCCGTCCGAGCTGATTGCGCTCGATCATCGCGTCGACGAGCTGAAGCAGCGCGGCGTGGAAGTGATCGGCGTATCCGTGGACTCGCAGTTCACCCACAACGCCTGGCGCAACACCCCGATCAACCAGGGCGGCATCGGCCCCTTGAAATACACGCTGGTCGCCGACGTATCCCACGCCATTTGCCAGGCTTACGACGTGGAAGTGGCCGGTGCGGCCGTAGCCTATCGCGGCACTTTCCTGATCGACAAAGCCGGCATCGTGCGCCATCAGGTGGTCAACGACCTGCCGCTGGGCCGCAACATGGATGAGCTGATCCGCATGGTGGATGCGCTGCAATTCTTTGAAGCCAACGGTGAGGTATGTCCCGCCGGCTGGACCAAAGGCAAGGCCGGCATGAAAGCCGACCCGGCAGGCGTGGCGGACTATCTGGCCAAGAACGCCGCCAGCCTGTAAAACCAGGCATCATGGCAGCGCCGTCATGATCACCGGCGACTAAAAAAGCGCTGTCCGCACCGACGGACAGCGCTTTTTTTATAAGCGGCGCTATTATTCGCCGGCGCCCGGATTCTGGGGCGGCTTGATTTTCAACAATACGAATTGATGCACCAACACCACGATGACTATTCCGGCCATGGTGGGGCCAAGACCGGCCAGCATCGACGGCCCGCTGCTGGTCATGTGGGGATTTTTGAGCATGGGGTTGATGAGCCAGGTCCACAGCCCCATCGGTATGTAGTAAAAAATTGCTCCGGCAAAAGCCCAGGGGAAAGGTTCGGCCCCCTTGGATTCAGCGGTACGATAGAACCAGACGGCGATCAGTATGGCGATGATGCCCCCAATAATGCGCATGGCTTCCTCCTCTATTTTGTTTGTCGAATATTATGGTTGGTCGGAAAACCGATTCTATACCTTGCAGGACGCGAAACGAACTCTGGCGCTGAAAAACCACGCCAAGCTGTCAACGTAACCCGGTTCGCTGTATATTCACCCTATAAAAAACGAGGAAAACCATGGCAAAAACGGCGAGTGAGCTGGTCAGCGACATCGGCGGTTTGATTACCCTGCCGGACGTCTATCTCAAAATCGACCGTCTGGTAAACGATCCCAAATCCTCCACAACCGACATCGCCAAAGCGGTCAGCCAGGACCCTTCCTTTACGGCGAGGCTGTTGCGCGTCGCCAACAGCCCTTTATATAAAGTGTCGTCCACCATCGACAGCGTGCCCAAGGCGATATCCATCATCGGCGTCACCCAGATTCGCAGCCTGGCGCTGTCCATGTCGGTCTCCAAGTGTTTTGCCGGCCTGCCCAATGAGCTGGTGTCCATGGAAAATTTCTGGCGGCACAGCCTGCTGTGCGCGCTGGCGGCACGCCTGCTGGCAAAAACGGCGCGCCGGTGCGACCCTGACACCTTATTCACAGCCGGCCTGCTGCACGACATCGGCGAGCTGATTATTTTCAATCGAATGCCGGAACAGGCCAAACAAGCCTTGGAGATGGTGCTGGACAGCCAGGATGAGATGGCGGTCAATGAAGCCGAACTGGCGGTCATCGGCTTCGATCACGCCGACGTGGGCGGTGCGCTGGCGGTTCGATGGCACCTTCCGCCGGTGCTGACCGAGTGCATCGCCTATCATCACAACCTGGCGGGCGCCATGCAGCACCCAAGGGAAACCGCATTGGTGCACCTCGCCAACGTCATCGCGCTGATGGCTGAAGTGGATACCCTGGAACTGGACGACGTAGAACCCATCGACCCTGCCGCATGGGAAAAAACCGGGTTGGACCTTAGCGTGGTCGAGCCCGCTGTCCGCGCCGTCCAAACTGAAATCGTCGAAATAGAACAGTTATTTTAAGTACCGCCACGCATGCTAACCCCGTCCATCAAAAAACCGCCCCCTCCGCCGTTGCCGCTGCCCGGGTTTGAGCACGTCAAGCGCTCATGGAACGCTAAATACGAAGCTTATGCGGCGCGCATCTTGCCTGGCGAGTTTTACGTGACCCGGCGCGACGAAGGCATCTATACCACGCTGGGATCGTGCATCTCCGCCTGCATCCGCGATCCATTGCTCGGCATAGGCGGCATGAATCATTTCATGTTGCCGTCCATCAAGGAAATGTCGGACAGCCATGCCTGGGGCTCGGCCGCCACGCGCTACGGCAATTTCGCCATGGAACACCTGATCAACGTCATTCTCAGCAACGGCGGCGCGCGCGAACGCCTGGAAGTCAAGATTTTCGGCGGCGGCTGCATTTTGCAGAACATGTCCGACGTCGGACAGAGCAACATCGCGTTTGTGCGTGAATATCTGAAAACCGAAGGGCTACAGGTGGTTTCCGAAGACGTCGGCAGCCCTTATCCGCGCATCGTCGTTTATTTTCCCGCAACGGGGCGCGTGCGCGTCAAACGCCTGCGCTCCTTGCACAACAACGCCATCGTCGAACAGGAAACCAGCTACATCAACACCGTCAAGTCCAAGCCCATCGCCGGCGACGTGGAACTGTTCTGACAACTATGCTGCAAATGTAGCTCGCCTATGCCGTGAATGTTTTTAATTCTCCCGCAACACCGTCGCCGGGCTGACCGTCACCGCCCGGCGCGTCAAGGCCAAGCCAAAGACCATCACCAACATGCCGCCGCCCAGCGGCAATCCCAGCCAATACCAGCCGTGCAGCGTGAACGGAATGTGCAACACCTGACGGTATAAAGCCCAGAGCGTGGCTTCGGCGATCAACACCGCCACACCGCCGGCCAGACCGCCCAGCAAGGCGAACTCAAAGCCGCGCGCCCGCCGCAGCAAACGCCGCTCGGCGCCCAGTACGCGCAACAGCGCATCTTCCTGCCGCCGTGCATCCAGTTGCAGCAGAATACTGGCCCACAGCACCACCACGCCGCACGCCAGATCGATCCCCAACACCCCGTTTACCGCCAGGGTCACCTGTTGCAGCACCGTTTGCATCCGGCGCAACAACTGATCCACGTCCAACACCGTCAGGCTGGGGAACTCGCGGCTCAATCCCGCCAGTTGCGGGCGCTGCTCGCTGGGCAGGTAAAAGCTGGTGAGATAGCTGTAAGGCAGGCCGTCCAACAGACCGGGCGCAAAAATCGCATAAAAATTCGGCGTCATGGTATCCCAGCGCAAAGCGCGCAAGCTGGTCAGCGTCACTTGCAACGGCCGGCCGGCGATGGAGAAGGTCAACCGGTCGCCGAGGTGCAGGTGCAGGCTTTCCGCCAGTTTTTGCTCGAACGATACGCCCGGCGCGCCGCCGCCGTCCCACCAGGCGCCTTCCACGATGCGGTTGGCCTCGGGCAAGGCGTCGGTCCAGGTCAGGTTTAATTCGCGGTTCAGCGCCCGCTCGCCTTGGGAGTCGGGTTCGGCAAACTGCGCCGCCGGCTGGCCGTTGATCAACGTCAAGCGGCCGCGCACCACCGGATACAACCAGCTGCCGGCGGCGCCTGTACTCGCCAGGCGCTGCTCAAAACGCTGCCGCTCGGCTTCGAACAGGTTGATAACGAAGTAGTTGGGGGCTTTGGCGTCCAGGCGGCTACGCCAGTCTTCGAGCAAGTCGTTGCGCACGATCAAGCTGATGGCGATGGCCGCCAGAGTAACGGCAAATGCCGTGATTTGCGTAAGGCTTTGGCCGGGATGGCGCTGGAGACTGCGTAGCGCAAAGCGCCAGGCCAGGTCAGTTGGCTGGAAAAGTCGGCTGAGCACTCCCCTCGCCCCCAATGCCGTTGAATGACGCTTCGTGCGTGGGGAAACATGTAGAAGGGTACGCTGTGCATACCCTACGAAGTTGGCACCCGAAGGTGTTTTTATTGCAACGGTATTGCTTTCCCGGGGAGAAAAGGAGAAAAAGGCTGCTGCGACTTTCATGGCGGCCCAGGCCAACCCCGTCACCAACAGCGCCAACAAGCCCATGCCCGCCAGCAGCAAGGCGGCAGTTGCGCCATCCGCCGCATAACGCCACAACAGCAAAGCCGCTATCGACATGGCGCCCAGCCCCGTCAACCAAACCGACGGCGACGGCGGTTCCAGATCGCGCCGCAGCACCCGCAATGGCGTGAGCTTTTCCAGGCGCTGCAACGCCGGCCAGGCAAAGCACGCCAGCACCAGCAGACCGCTGCCGGCACTGAGCAGCATCGGGCTCCACGCCGTAGCGGACGGCGCCATGGGCAGTAACGGCCGCAGCAGATGCAGCAACCCTTCCTGCGCCAGCCAACCCAAAGCCGCTCCCAGCACGACCGCCAGGCAGCCCACCGCCAGCCATTGGCTGGTGATGATCCAGCGCACGTAGCGCCGCGTAGCCCCCAGACAGCGCAGCATGGCGACGGTATCGTAATGGCGCCGGGCATAACGCCGACTGGCGCAAGCCACCGCCACTCCGCTCAGCAAAGCCGCCACCAGCGCAGCCAATCCCAGATAGCGCTCGGCTTTGGCCAGGGTATTGCCCAGTTCGGGGCGCTCTTCGTCCACGTCCAGCAAACGCTGGTCAACGGATAGCCGGGGTTTGAGCCAGTCTTTGAATGCAGCAAGATTATCGTGGGGGCCGGCAAACAGGGCGTGGTAGTGCACGCGGCTGCCGGGCTGGATCAAACCGGCAGCCGGCAGATCGGCGGCATTCATCAACAAGCGCGGCGACAGGCTGTAAAAATCCGCTCGTTTGTCCGGTTCGTGGGTCAGCACGCGGGTGATTTTCAAGCGGATCAGGCCCAGTTCCACGGCACCGTTCAGGGCCACGCCCAGTTCGCTCAGCAAGCGCGCATCCACCCAGGCTGCGCCGGGCGGCGGAATGCCGTCAGCCGGCTGATCCTCTCCAGATATATCCCGCGTGGTGCGCAAAATGCCGCGCAAGGGATAGCCCGGCTCCACCGCCTTGACGCTGACCAGCAAAAATTGTTCGCCGACCGCCGCCATGCTGGGAAACTCCAGCACCTGGGTTTGCTGCAACCCCAAAGCCTGCGCCTGCTCGCGCCACCGGGGCGGCGGCTGGTGGCTTTCCACCGATAAATCCGCTCCCAGCAACTCCGCCGCCCGTTCCTGCAGGGTGCGCTGCAGGCGCTCGGCCAACAGGCCCACCGCCGTGCCGGCGGCCACCGCCAGCATCAGGGCGAATACCAGCACGGTGAGTTCGCCGGCCCGCCAGTCGCGGCGTAACAGTTTGAAACCCAGGGAGAAGGATATTAAGTGATTTTTATAGGCTGGCATTGCGCGGTTATGCCGCTTTGCCCAGTGAATGATGTAAAGGCAGCAAATCTTTGGCGGCAACTGCTGCAAATGCATAGGTGTGTCCGTTCAAATCGGCAAATTCGACCTCGAATATTCCCGGTTGCCATTCTTCCACGATGACTCCGACCAACCCTGTCGGAAGACCTTGCTCTGGTAGATCACAACGCAAGGCAACGGTATCCAGAATTTTCATCAGCTACCTCTCATAAAACAAAACAAGTGACCAAACGGGGCACGTCTTCTCCAATTCGAATGATCCACGCGGTTCGCACCATGACCATGGTATTTTCACGCTTCAATTCAATATCGACCGTATAACGGCAGCCAAATGGCGTATTTTCCGAGTAGATCACCATAGCCTTCTGAATGGCAACAAGAATTGCCGTGCGCAACCATTCGGCATCTTTTCGCACAATTCCCAATGCCGTCGCAAATACCCTGGCTTTATGTCGGCCTTCTGGATGCAGCGGGTTCAGGCAATAATCCCGCAACTTGGCTATGTCGATAATGGCGCTGGACGCATTCGGCAAACTGTACGCTGGAGATGGCATCACTAATCCGCCACCAAACGCCCCGCGTCCAACCGCAGCACGCGCTGACAGCGCTCGGCCAATGGCGCTTCATGGGTAACCAGCACCAGCGTGGTCTGCTGTTGCCGGTTCAGCTCGAACAGCAAATCCATCACCCCCAGGCCGGTGGTAACGTCCAGATTACCGGTCGGCTCATCGGCAAACAGCAACGGCGGCCGGGTAATGAAAGCCCGCGCCAAGGCCACGCGCTGCTGCTCGCCGCCGGATAACTGGCGCGGATAATGGTGCAGCCGTTGCGCCAGGCCGACCTGCTCCAATAACGCCGCCGCCCGCTGCGCCGCGTTCCTGGCACCGGCCAACTCCAAAGGCAGCATGACGTTTTCCCAGGCGGTAAGGCTCGCCAGCAATTGAAACGACTGAAACACAAAACCCAGCAAACGGGCGCGCAGCCTGGCCCTGCCGTCTTCGTCCAAATCGCTCAACAGCGTGCCGTCCAGCGAAACCGTGCCGGAACTCGCCTCATCCAAACCTGCCATCAAGCCCAGCAAGGTCGACTTGCCCGAGCCGGAAGCGCCCATGATCGCCACGCTCTCGCCCCGCGCAATCGAAAAACTGACGTCATACAGGATGTTGAGCACGCCGTATGTGACGGACACCCACTTGTTAAGGTTTTCCACCGTTATAATGGCGGACGACTTCATTACCTCGACCTTGCGACGATCTGCCATGGGGAAACTCATTTTGCTAATGCTAGTAGGACTGGCCTGCTTACCGGTCAGGGCCGATACCGTGCTGCTCATGGGCGACAGCATCAGCGCCGGCTACGGCCTGCCGGCGGGGCGCGGCTGGGAAAACCTGTTGCGGGAAAAGCTGGGCCAAATGAACGCGAATTATACGCTGGCCAACGCCAGCATCAGCGGCGAGACCAGCGCCGGCGGTTCGGCGCGCCTGGATCAGGAATTGGCCCTGCACCATCCCGCCGTGGTCATTTTGGAGCTGGGCGCCAACGACGGCCTGCGCGGTATGCCGCCGGCACAACTGGAAGCCAATCTGGCGAGCATGATTCAACGTTGCCGCGCGGCCGGCGCCCGGGTCTTGCTGCTGGGCATGCGCCTGCCGCCCAACTACGGCGCCCGCTATTACGAATCCTACGCGGCGGTGTATCCGCGCCTGGCGGAAAAAACAGGGTCGTCCTTTGTGCCTTTTCTGATGGAGGAGTTTGCTGCCGACCCGGCCTGGTTCCAGGCCGACGGCGTTCATCCCAACGAAACCGCCCAACCACTGATGTTCGAGAAAGTCTGGGCCAAGCTGGCGGCCTTGTTGCCCGGAGGCAAGCCATGACCGCTAAAAACGCCAAGGAGCCTTTTTTCCGCCTCAACCAAGAACCCGATGCTTTAAGCGGATTTTCGCGCACCGTCGCGGAAATCGAATGGCTGTTGCTGGTACTGCTGCTGTTTTATCTGGTGGTGGGAGGGGCGAGTGAAGAGGTCAAACCACAGATTCTGGCGGGTTTGTGCGCCTTTGCCGTTTTTGTGATGGCGTTTCACTACCTGAATTTTTTCGCCAAAGCCAGCGTCTGGAAACTGGCGCTGGAAACCTGGGTCATGATACTGCTGGTCACCTGGAGCGTCTGGCTGACCGGACGTCAGGACAGCATACTGCTCAATCTGTACTTCCTCCCCATCATCACCAGCGCCCTGGCGCTGGGCAAATTGACCACCCTGCTGGAAGTGATCCTGATCGGCACCTGCTACATATACCTGGGGCAAAGCAATACCGAGCTATTCTCGCTGCACCAGGGCGGCAACTTGCTGGCATGGCTGTTTCCCATGCTGCTGGTGGGTTATATCACCACCATGCTGGCCAACGACATCTACCACGCTTTCAGCCGCCTCAAAACCACGGCGCAAACCGACGAACTGACCAAGCTGTACAACCGCCAGGCTTTTTTGGAGTTGCTGGAAAAGCAATTGCAGCAAGCCCTGCGCGGCGGCCATACCTTCAGCCTGCTGCTGGCCGATTGCGACAACCTGAAAGTGGTCAACGACAAGTATGGCCACGAAGCCGGCAACCTGCTGCTGCAAACCATCGCCGACAGCTTTCGCCATTGTTTGCGCGGCAGCGACTACGCCGCGCGCTATGGCGGCGACGAATTTACCGTACTGCTGCCGGACACACCGCTGGAAGCCGCCAAAGTGGTCGCCGAACGCATCAAAACCACCCTGGAATCCAGCAACTTTCGCTATCGCGGCGACATGCTGACCACCAGCGTCAGCATCGGCATTGCCTGTTATCCTGAGCAGGGCGGCAGCGTTGCGGAACTGCTGCACCAGGCCGACACCGCCATGTATGTCAACAAGCGCAACGGTAAAGCGCAGGCATCGGCGGTTGCATGAACACAACGCTGATGGGGAGTATCAGCGTCGTTGAAATAAGGTTTTTCCGTTTCCCAGCAAAAAGAAAACCCTCAATCAATGTCCGTCGAAAGCCGCCGCGTCCTCGCGGAATCGCTAAGGCTTCCTGAAAACCGCACTCAGTGTTTTGGCATCCAAAATATTGTCGGCCCAGTGTTCCAACTGCTCTAGCGTGGCCAGTTCGATGCGCCGGTTGACTGCATCGCCCAGTGGGCCGAAACGCTTGTTCAATTGGCGCAACAGCAGTGTCTGTGCTTCGGCCATGCGGCCTTCCAGCTTACCTTTGCGCTCACCTTCCAATTCTCCTTCACTGAACACATCCTGGTAAAACCGGGTTTGTTTAAGTTCGACGTCTTGTATGCCTAACATGTGCTTGATCTCCTCGCGGGTCAGTTGGGGCAGTTTCCGGAAGCCTTAGCGATTCCGCGAGGACGCGGCGGCTTTGTAGATCAGTATAGTTTCGATTAAATCCAGCCATTCGTGAGTCGGCAGCGGCGGCGTGTCGTCCGCCGCCAAACTCCGGCTCAGGTCGGCGGCTTGTGCCGGCGGACAGATAATCAGGCTGACCAGACCCAGCATGCCGGTCGACCGGCGTGGAAAGTCTTCCAGGTAGACGCGCCGGACTTCGGGCAGGTTCAGCAAGGAAGCAAACGCCGCTGGCGGCGGGCGTTCGGCGGCGCGATTCGGGTAGATGACCACGGCGTACCAGGGATGTGGAGAAACCTGTTGGCGCAGGCGGAGAAAAATTTCAGAGAAAAAACGCGGGTAAAAATTTTCGTCCGGTTGAAATTGGGCTTCGGCAAACAGCGTGGGGCGCAGGCTGTCGCCATCCGGCGGCGACAGT
>SCQD01000313.1 GCA_004299145.1 Methylococcaceae bacterium
GACCACAATGGTCAAGCCATGGTGGTCATTGAAGTCAAGACTACCCTGCGTCCGCAAGACGTGAAGAAGTTCATCGAGAAACTCAACCATATCAAGCAATGGGTGCCTCGTTATGCCAACAATATCGTCTACGGTGGAGTGGCGTGGTTGACTGCCGCCGCCGGTGCTGAAGAAATGGCGGAAAGCCGGGGGTTGTTCAGTATCCGCGCGACCGGTGATTCGGCGACTATCGTCAATAGTCCGGCATTTCATCCCCGGTCGTGGTAATAACTTCCATGTTATTCCGCCGCTTGTTGCCATTGCTCGCCCTGGCCTGCGCCCCCGTCCTGTATGCCGCCGATTTCGACAGCCTGCTGCAAGCCGGGCTGAGCTATCGCCAACAAGGCCTTTACCACCTTGCCCTCGACAGCCTGCGTCAAGCACAGCAACTGGCGCAAACCCCGCAGCAGCAAACCCAGGCGGCGGGCGCACTCGGCCAGGCCTATTACCTGATGCACCGCCATACCCAGGCGGAACCCTTGCTGCAACAGGCTTTCCAGCAAAACCAGGGCGTCGCGCGGGCTTACTATGCCAACCTGCTCGGCAGTTTGGCCGCGGATAGCCGCCAGCCCGAAACGGCCCGCTCCTATTACGCCGAGGCCGAACGGCTGGCGGGTGACGATGCCAAACTGGCGCTGAGCGTGGCGCTCAACCGGGCGCGTTTGCTGGAGGCGGGTTCCCGTCTCGCTGCCTTGCAACAGATCTGGCCGCAATTGGGCCGGATCGGCGACGGCCAGGAGGGCGCGCACCTTTATCTGAACCTCGGCGAGCAGGCGCGCTCACTCGGCGCCACCGCTTTGCCGCTGGCTTATGCGGCTTTTGAACAAGCGCGCGCGCAGAGCGAAACCGCCGCATCGCCGCGTCTGCGGGCGGAAGCGCTGAACGCTTTGGCGGGGTTGTACGAAGCGCAGCAGCGCCCGACCGAAGCCTTGGCGCTGACCCGGTCGGCCATCGCCGCGTTGCAAAACGCCGAAGCGCACGACCTGGCTATCGAGCTGGAATGGCGGCAGGGCCGCTTGCTGAAGGAACAGCGGCAAGGGATCGCCGCGCGCGATGCTTACCAGCGGGCGGTGCAGCACATCGAAGCGGTACGCCAGGACATTCCGGTCGAGTATCAGGACGGCCGCTCCTCGTTTCGCGCCACGCTGGAGCCGGTGTATCTGGGGTTGGCGGATTTGCTGCTGCAACAAGCCCGCCAGGCCGGTGCCGAGGAACGGCAACGCCTGTTGCGCCAAGCGCGCGACACGGTCGAGCTGATCAAGCAAACCGAAATGGAGGATTATCTGGGCGAGCGCTGCCTGATCCAGAGCGTGCGCCGCCCGGCCAGCGAGCGCATCGACGCCCACACCGCGCTGCTCTATCCCATTCTGTTGCCGGATCGCCTGGAATTGCTGCTGGGCCTGGCCGACCGCATCGAGCAATACACGGTGCCGGTGCAGGCAGCGGTCCTGCGCAACGACGCCCAGCTGTTCACCCAGCGCTTGCGCGGCAAACTGTTCAGCCAGCTCGGCTTGGCCCAACGCCTGCACGGCTGGCTGCTGGCCCCGCTACGGGACACCCTGGAACGGCAACGGATCGACACGCTGGTGGTGGTGCCGGACGGCGTGTTGCGCGCCCTGCCTTTTGCCGCGCTGCACGACGGCCGGCACTACGCCATCGAGCGTTATGCCATCGCCACCTCGCCGGGGTTGACGCTGTTCGACAGCGCGGCGCCATCCGAGCGGCAACTCAAAATTTTGCTGGCGGGACTGAGCGAGCCCGGCCCCGTGACCGGTAAGCTGCCGCCGTTGCTGCTCAACTCGATGGCGCAAGCGGCGCGGCAACTCGACATTAAACCGGGTGGCTCGCGGGCATTGCCGCCGAGCACGCGGGCTTTACCGCCGGATACTACCCGCGCTCTGGCGGAAGCTGAACGCTTGCGCGGCGACGCGGCGTTTCAAGGCCAGCTGCGCAAGCTGCTGAGCCTGCCCGGCGTGGAGCAGGAAGTTGCCCAACTGCACCAGCAAGGTGATACCACGGTGTTGCTCAATCAGGATTTCACGCTGGCCCGTTTCAATGCGCTGCTGGCCGAGGCATCCTATCCCGTGGTGCACATCGCTACGCACGGCGTGTTCGAACACAATGCCGACAGCAGTTTCATCATGACCTACGACGATCTGCTCACCCTGGACCAACTGGAAGGCTTGTTGAAATCGGAAAAATTCCGCCAACACCCGCTGGAGCTGATTACCTTGAGCGCCTGCCAGACGGCGGAAGGCGACGACAGGGCGCCGTTGGGATTCAGCGGCGTGGCGTTGCGCGCCAGGGCGCGCGGCGCGCTGGGCACGCTGTGGCCGATTTCCGACCAGGCGGCGCAACGCTTGATGACGGCGTTTTACCAAAACCTCGCCCGCGCCGATATGAGCAAAGTGGAAGCGCTGCGCCAGGCACAGCTGAGTCTGCTACAGCAGGAGGGTTTGCAGCATCCTTTTTACTGGTCGCCGTTTATTTTGGTGGGGAATTGGTTGTGAGGATGTTCCCCCGTTTTTTCTTGCTCAATGCGCTGGTTTCAACTAAGCTTCCTCCCAAAATGGGAGTAAAATACCATGCGGGTCATCGCGAAAAGCACATTGAGAAAGTTTTGGGAACAGCCTGCCCATGGCGATGCGCGCGGCCCACTCGAAAGCTGGTGCGATGAGGTGCTGAAAGCGCATTGGACGTCACCGCAAGCGGTGAAAGCGCAATTCCGCAATGCCGGTATCTGCGGCAACAATCGCGTGGTATTCAATATCGGCGGCAACAAATACCGTCTGGTAGTGGAAATGCAATACCGAGCCGGTATTGCCTGGGTGAAGTTTATCGGTACCCATGAGCGGTACGATAAGATCGACGTGGAGAACGTGCATGAATATTAAGCCAATCCGTAACGATGCCGACTTGCAAGCGGCTTTTCAGCGTCTGGAAAGCATTTTTCAGGCGGAGGAAGGTACGCCGGCAGCGGATGAAATGGAAGTGTGGGTGACTTTGATCGAAGCTTATGAAAATAAGCACTACGCTATCGCGCCGCCCGACCCCATCGAGGCTATCAAGTTCAGGATGGAACAGCAGGGATTGACGCCTCGCGACCTGGAAACTTATATCGGCGGCAGCGGGCGGGTATCCGAGGTATTGAACCGTAAACGGCCGTTGAGCTTGAAGATGGTGAAACGGCTGCACAAAGGCTTGCGTATTCCTTACGACAGCTTGTTGGCTGATCCGGCGTAATCACCAAGGCCGGGGGAGCGTTTTGATGCCCTCACCCCAGCCCTCTCCCGAGGGGAGAGCGAAGCGAGGGGCCGGGGGCTTTGTGCCCCCGGCAGGTTCCTGGGCTCCATTCGGCGCGGGCAACGCGCTGGGGTCTCTCCCAGAGGGAGAATAAGGTCGCTGCGATTTTCATGGCAACCCCAGGAGCTCAATGTTTTCAGCAATGGCGGAGTATTTTAAAGTGCGAATAAATAGTCGACGGTTTACCTGGATAGTCTGCTTGCTGGCGTTAACCCGGATCGGGGCAGTCATGGCAGTGGATGGCAATAGTTCCCCATCCGCGCCGCCGGTCTACAAACCGCCATCGCGCGGTGCGCCGGCACTCCGCGTGGGCGGTGGAACTCGCGACCTGAAGTTCGTGGACCTGTCGGTCCATGCCATGGTCCCCGAGCACACGGGGCTTACCAGCCAGGCACGGCCGGTACTGTACTGGTACCTTTCCGCGCCGTTTCAAGGCCGGGTGGAGTTGACCGTGGCCGATGAAAAATCGGGCCAGCCATTGCTGGAAACCGCATTCGACAACGTTTCCCACGGCGGCGTGCAGGCGGTGCAGTTGGCCGATTACGGCGTCACCCTGCAACCCGACGTGGAATATCAATGGTCGGTTGCGCTGGTGGCCGATCCGGATCAGCGTAGCAAGGACATCCTCACCGGTGGCGGCATCCTGCTGGCCGCGCCGTCCCAAGAACTGGCCGCCAAGGCGGCGCGCGCCACGGAAAAGGAAAAGGTGTACCTCTATGCTGAAGCAGGCTATTGGTACGACGCCATCCAGGCGGCGCAAAAACTGGTGGAAAAACAACCTCATGATGTCGCCGCTGCCGGCATGCGGGCCAGCTTATTGCAACAGGCCGGCGTGCCGGTGGAAGCAAGGTGATCGAGCGGAATAAGGAGGCGCAGTGAACCGGTACACAGAGATCAAATCAAAGCTTGATATTGTTCATATGCTCCGCCAATTACTAAAAAACAAGGAAATACTTGGTGTTTCTTTTAATAATGGCAAAAGCCGGTTATCCACCATGCTGCTGAACGTATACCCCGAAGAAAACCGCATGGTATTCGATGGTTTCGAAGATGCCGTCAACCAGAGCATACGCGATAGCGTCAAAGTCACTTTCAACGGCTACCTGGATGGCGTCAAAATCTCTTTTACCGCTGCGCACTCCAAGATTGGCGTATACGAAGGCGCTCCCGCGCTGTCGATCAATCTACCGACCTCCATACAATATCATCAGACCAGAACCAGCTTCCGCGTCAAAGCTCCTTCCAATACTTACTGCTCGGTATCTCCGTCGTTCTGGAAAAGCTTGAAATTATCCGTCGACGAGCTGAGTGTCGGCGGTTTAAGCTTGTTTACAAGCAAAGATCAAGATTCGTTTACTATTCGTCAGGCTATTAAAAATTGCCGGCTTGATCTGGGGGATTTTGGCAAACTTGAGTGTACTTTGGAGGTTTGCAGCATCAAACAGACCACAAACCGAATCGGAGCAAAAGTCACCAGTATAGGTTGCCGGTTTGTCGGGCTGAAGGCGAATGAGGAGGCGATTTTGTCGCGGTTTATTACGCAGCAAGAGAGAAGATTGCACGGCAGGGCTTAGGATTTGATCCAAATACGCGGCGTGTAGATTAACCACAAAATTCTGTTGGCCCCACGGCGGGAGGCGTCGTACCGGGAGCCGGCAGTTCAAAAATCTCCCATAAAGCGATTTCGAGGCCGGCCGGCGTTACCAGCCGCACCGTGTCTTGCGGCGCAAAAATTTCCGCGCCGGCATAACCGCCGTCGTCGCCAAGCAGGAAGCGCTGCACGAAGTTTTCCAGCGGATCGATCACCAGGTATTCCCGTACCCCGTAGCGCTGATACAGCGCTTTTTTCTCGCGTAAATCCTTGGCTGAAGTGGAAGGCGAAAGTACTTCCACGACCAAATCCGGGGCTCCTTCGACGTGGCTGGGCGTGATTTTGGCCGGATCGCAAACCACCAGCACGTCGGGTTGCACCACGTCGGTGTCGGAAAATTTTACGTCGGTGGGCGCGATAAAAACCCGGCAACGCCGGCCGGACAGCTTTACGCGCAAATGACTGAAAAAATTCCCCGTCACCGTCTGATGCCGTGTCGACGGCGCCGGACACATGTTGAAGGCAACCCCGCCGATGATTTCCCAACGCTGGTCTTCCGGCCAGCGTTGGTAATCCTCAAAGGTATAGCGGTGCAGTGGTTTGAATTGTGCCGGCATGGCTCGGTTCAGTCACTGGTGCCACAGGTGCTGGCATAGGTAATGGCCGCGATGGTTGCGCCTTGCGGGTCGCGAAAAACGCAGAAGCGGCCCACGCCGGGAATGTCGGTCGGCGGCATGCACATCTGGGCGCCCAGCGCTTCCGCCTGTTTTGCCGTGGCATCCACGTCGTCCACCGTGACGTAGCTGCCCCAGTGGGGCGGCACGCCCTCCGCTTGCGGCGGAGTCGCCATGATGCCGCCGATAGGCGTTCCTCCGGCCTTGATCAGGGTATAGGGCATGCAGGTGACGTCGGCCTGCTCCAGCTCCCAGCCGAACAGGCTGCCGTAAAAGTGTTTGGCGGCTTCCACGTCGCTGGTCATCAGTTCGCACCAGCTGAAAGCGCCGTGTTGTTTATATGGATGGTTCATGGTGTCGCTCCTTTGTGTGGATTGAAGTTATGGCATTGCGTAATGCAAGCACGGCTACTGTTGCACATCGCTTTATGGCTGGCAAATTTAAGGTTTGGCGCGAGTTTCCGATAAGCAACAGACTGGACGCGCGGTTGTTTTCCTGGGCATCAACCACTACAGTGAACGGCTTTTTTACCGTGCAGGGTCTGCAAGCATGTCTCTAGCCTCCATGGCGGCGCGCATCGAGCGCCTGCCTTTGTCGACGTTTCATCGACGTTTTGTCGGTCTGATTGCCTTGGGTGGCTGGTTCGATTTTTACGACATATTCATGATGGCCTATATCGGCGCGGCCATGCAGCATTCGGGGTTTATCAGCCGTGACGAGTTTGGCTGGGTCATCGCGGCGGGTTTTCTCGGCATGTTTATCGGTACCGTCATTTTCGGCATGGGCAGCGACCGCTTCGGCCGGCGTACCGCTTTTTTGTGGATGCTGCTGATTTATTCCGGATTTACCTTGCTGGGGGCGTTTGCGCAAAATGCCTGGAGTTTGATTGTGTTGCGCGCCCTGGCCGGCGTGGGCATCGGCGCCGAACTGGTGGTGATCGATACCTACGTCACCGAAATGGTGCCCAGCGGTGCCAGGGGACGCTACGTCGCCATTACCCAGGTGGTGGGATTTACCGCGATACCGGTGGTGGCTTATTTATCCAAGCAACTGGTGCCGACGCATTGGCTGATGGACGGCTGGCGCTGGGTGATGGTGATCGGTTCGGTAGGCGCTCTGCTGGTTTGGTATTTAAGGCGCAATCTGCCGGAGTCGCCGCGCTGGTTGGAGGTGGTCGGCCGCCATGCGGAAGCGGAACAGGTGATGCGCGGCATTGAGGAGCGCGTGGTCAAAGCGACAGGACAGTCCTTGCCGGAACCGGCGTATTTAAAGGTCGAAACCGCCAAGGCCATGGTCTGGCGCGAACTTTGGCAACCGCTCTATCGTGGCCGGACCCTGATGTTGATGGTGTTTCACTTGTTGCAAACCATCGGCATCTACGGTTTTGCCAATTGGGCGCCGACGTTTTTACTGGCGCAGGGCAATGGACTGGGGCAATCGCTGGAATACGGCTTTTGGATTGCGCTGGTCAGCCCGGTGGGGCCGCTATTGGCTGTGTGGTCCACCGAATACTTTCAGCGCCGCAAGGCGATCGTGATTTTGGCATTGCTGATGGCGGCCAGCGGCATGCTGTTTCCTTTTTCCCAGTCCGGGGCGATGATCGTCGCGACCGGTGCTTTATTGACGATATTCAGTTATTGGTTTTCCGCGCTGCTGCATGCTTATCAGGCGGAGCTGTTTCCTACCCGCGCTCGCGCTACCGGGGTAGGTTTTACCTACAGTTGGAGCCGTCTCAGCGCGATGTTTTCCACTTTGATCATTGCCGTGCTGCTGAATCAAGGCGTGGTGGCGGTCTTTGTATTCATGGGCGCGGCCATGGTCGGCGTGGCGCTGGTGGTGGGATTGTTTGGTCCGAACACTAATGCCGTGGTACTGGAAGAGGTTTCTGGTTAAATCAGCTAAACAAAATATATGCGTAAAAAAATGAAAAACACCCCTGTAAAAGTGCCGCTACCCGGCTCGTCGAAGCCGACTTATGAAGAAGTTGTCGCTTGCTACTCGCAGGGCCGTTTTCAGGACGGCTATGATCTGGCCGGAAAAGCGCTCGCCTATGAGCCGCACAACCTGGTGATGTTGAATGCGGCGGCGACTTGCGCATTCAATGCCGGCATGTATCAGCAGGCCGAAGAGCGCTGGAAATGCTTGGCCGAATTGCATCCTCAGTATGCGGACGCCTATTTCAATCTGGGTATTCTCTATATTCAGATGCAGCGTATCAGCGACTCGGAAGCCAATTATCGCAAAGCCATCGCCGCCGATCCGCGCCACAAATCGGCCATCAATAATCTCGGAGTGATGCTGCAGGAGCAAAAGCGCTACGACGAGGCGGAATCCTTTTACCGCTCGGCCCTGGCGGTCAGTCCTGATTTTGTCGACGTGCGCTACAATCTGGCCATGCTGTACCAGGAGG
>SCQD01000030.1 GCA_004299145.1 Methylococcaceae bacterium
GGCTGAGGCCCATCATCATGACCACGCTGACCATGATCCTGGGCGCGGTGCCGTTGGCGCTGGCCGGCGGCGCCGGCGCGGAAGGCCGCCGGCAAATCGGCTGGGTCATCGTCGGCGGTTTGTTGCTGGGAACGCTGCTGACCATGTTCGTTATTCCGGTGGTGTACAGCGTGTTGAAAGGACGCAGTGAGAACGGTAGCCGCTAATGTCGCCGTGTCATGGCACGGGTTCGACGTGTTGTGATCTTTACAGCCTTGCCGGTCATTACCGCAAGCGCATGGCGCGTAGGGCGGAACGCGACAGCGGTTCCGCCTTTACTCCTCCCTTTTCGTATCGTGCAGATTTAATGGTTTAAGGTGAAAAAATCATGATTAGCAAATACTTCAATCCGTATACGGATTTTGGTTTTAAGAAACTGTTTGGCGAAGAGGGGAGCAAGGATTTGCTGATCGATTTTTTGAATCAACTGTTGCCGTCGCAACATCAAGTCGCTGAATTGAGCTTTAAAAATCCAGAGAATATGGCGGACACCGGCGACGAGCGGAAATGCATTTTCGATATATACTGCCAAAGTAAGACGGGCGAGCGTTTTATTGTGGAAATGCAAAAAGCAAAAATGCAGTTTTTCAAAGACCGCTCATTATTCTATTCGACTTTCCCAATTCGGGAGCAGGGTAAGAAAGGCGTTTGGGATTTTTATTTGTTGCCCGTGTATTTTATTGCGATTTTGGATTTTAAATACGACGAACAAGAGGATGAGCGCAAATTCCGGCGCGACGTCTGTTTGAAAGACCAGGATGGGGAGGTTTTTTACAATAATGAGTAGCGACGAATATGATGCGTATTTAAAGAGCATTTTGGAGTACAACGAAGCCAAGGCTGCGTTGGATACGGCTTTTTACGATGGCAAGCTTGAAGGCAGGATTGAGGGCAAACTTGAAGGCAAAATTGAGGGAGAAACGGCAAAAGCCATTGAAGTAGCAAGAGCGATGTTGGCTAAAGGCTTTGCAGTCGACGTTATCGCTGAAATAACAAAGTTGACCGTTCAAGAAGTCGATGCCTTGAGTTCGTAGATACTGTCTTGAAGCCCCTGAAAGGCATTGCAGTGAACGGCTTGCTTGCTTAACGGGATAAGGGCAAGGTCTCCCGCCGCAACAACAATAATTGCTTGAATTCATCCGGGTCTTTGCTGTGCACCAGATGCCCGTTGCGCGGCGTCAAACGGGCAAGCAGGCGGGACAGCCAGAAACGCAGCGCGGCGGTGCGCAGCATGGCGGGCAGGGCGGCCAGTTCGGCTGCCGTCAAGGATCGCACGCCGGCATAACCCGCCAGCAGCGCATGCATAAGCGCCGCATCGGCGCCGCACCAGTCGTTGGCGGTGACCGCCACGTCGTACAGCCAGGCATCGCTGCCGGCTTCGTACCAATCCAGCACGCCGCTCAATCGGTCTGCGGCAAACAGCGCGTTGTCGCGGAATAAATCGCCGTGTATCAGGCCGCGCGGCAGTGGCGTGTAATCCAGGCCCTGCTGAAAAGCCAGCTCATCGGCCAGCAAGCGGGCGGAGTCCCTGTCCAGGCGTGGTTGCAATAATTCCGCCGTGCGGTATTGCCAGGCCAGTCCATAAGCGTTGGCCGGCATGGCGGGTAATTGCGGGCTGTTTGCGTGGACGGTGGCCAGGGCGGCGCCGATGGCACGGCAATGGGCCGTGCCTGGCGTGCGCAGGCTGGCGCCGGGCAAGCGGGGGGTCAGCAGCGCCGGTTTGCCGCACAACTCCCCCAACAGCAGGCCGGCGCGATTCGGCAGCGGCTGCGGACAGGACAGGCCGTGCCGGGCCAAGCCTCGCATGAGCGCCAAATAAGGGGGGAGCTGACCGGCCGCGAGGTTTTCGAACAGGGTGAGTACGTACTCGCCCTGTCCGGTATGCAGAAAGTAGTTGCTGTTTTCTATGCCGTCGCGAATGGCTTGCCAGCGCAGCGCCGTGCCGATCGCGTAACCGTCCAGAAAAATCGCCAGCGCATCACGGGGCAGCGCGGTATAGGCCGACACGCGCTTACCAGCTGAACAGCACCCATTGCGGGGTTTTCATGCCGTGTTCCAGGTCGCTGCGGCGCACGTCCATGTTGCCGTCACCGTCGGTATCCAGCAGGTAGTACGGCGGTCCCGCCGCCGGGATGATTTTGGTCATGTAGAGCTTGCCGTTGACGCGGTATTCCTGGATGGTCTCTTCGCCGCGCTTGATGATGGTGATGTCCGGCTCGATGTTTTCGCCGCTTTGCTGCTGGGCGGGTAAATCCGGCAGTTCCGGCACCGCTTCCGGCTGCAACACCGGCGCGCCGTCGTCGATGGGTTGCAGGTTTTCAGGCGGGATCACTTCGCCGACGTCCACGTCGCCGACGCTCAGTTCGGGGGGCTGCGGGGCGCCGGTCGGCGGCGCCGCGTGCAACGGGGAGACAAAACCCGCCAGCAAAACGGCGGACAATAAGGCGCGGCGCGGGGTATTCATGGTGAAAAACTCGTTGATATCCTGGCCGCCATCTTACACCAAGGCGTTGTTTGACGCTGGGTCGGCATAGCCGTTGCTGTTGCATTCCACCCAGCGCTGCCCTTGGGCCAGGCTTTCTTTTTTCCAGAACGGCGCGCGGTTTTTCAGCGCTTCCATGAGATAACGGCAGGCATCGAAGGCATCACCCCGGTGCGAGGTCCACACCGCGACCAGTACGATGGCCTCGCCGAGCTGGATTTGTCCCACCCGATGGACGATCAGGCTGTCCAGCACCGGCCAGCGTTCGGCGGTTTCACGGGCGATGATTTGCAATTGTTTTTCGGTCATGCCGGGATAATGTTCCAGAAACATGCCGTTGACGGAAGCGTCGTCGTTGAAATCACGCAGGCTGCCGACAAAGCTGGCGGTGGCGCCGTATTTGGCGGCCAGGCTGGTCTGGCCGGCCTGGTGACTGCGCAGGGCTTCCCAGGGGTCGAACGGCGCGTGCTGCAGATCAATGGTCATGTCAGCCCCCGGTGACCGGCGGAAAAAACGCCACTTCGTCGCCATCCCGCACGGGGGTGTCCGGCTTGGCGTATTCATGGTTGACGGCGC
>SCQD01000353.1 GCA_004299145.1 Methylococcaceae bacterium
GGCCAGTCGTCAGCATAGCAACCATTATCAAATTAATCCCCATGGTCTGGCTGGGTTTCGCGATTCAGGACACGAGCACGACGTGGGGCACGTTCATGGTCATCGGATTCCTCACCGGCATGGGAGGAGGGGATTTTTCCTCATTCATGCCTTCCACGAGCATCTTTTTCCCCAAGAGGCTGCAGGGCGTCGCAATGGGCATTCAGGCAGGCTTGGGCAATTTCGGGGTGAGCATTGTCCAGTTTGTAACGCCGTGGATCATTGGTTTTGCTGCTCTCGGGGCCATAGTCGGCGGGCCGCAGCCTTTCGTAAAGGCTGATGTCCTCAAGGATATTGCGGTTACCAAAAATGCCAGCGGTATCGTTACCGACGTGGTAGCCAAAAGGCCCGACCTGGCCGCCGCCACGGTGATTACCAGAGATGGCGACGTGATCAAGGACGTGGTGATCAATGAGACGGAAACTACCAAGGGTATGAAGGTAGAGCTCAAGAAGAACGACGCAGGCTTGATTACCGATGTGGTGGTCAAGAAGGTGGTCAAGAAGGATATCTGGTTGCAGAATGCCGCATTCTGGTATGTCCCGCCCCTTATTCTGGCCTTTATCCTCTGCGCGCTGTTCCTGAGAAGTGTGACTATCCCGGCGAGAGGGTTCAAGGGGCAGTTTGAAATCCTGAGCAGCAAGAACAGGGCGAGAACGCATACATGGAATTGCAGCGTAACCTACATGTGTTCGTTCGGTTCGTTCGCCGGTTATGCAGCCGCATTCCCGATGATGATCAAGACCATCTATGGCGGTTTTGACGGCGCGCCGGATCCATTGGCATACGCCTACCTTGGCCCGCTAATCGGCGGACTCGTCCGTGTTCTCACCGGCCCGATCTTTGACAAGATCGGCGGCAGCAAGGGTATGCACTGGACGACGCTGGGGCAGATCGGCGGTTGTCTGGCGCTGGTATTCGGCGGATATCTTACGCCCACGGGGCTTGATCAGTTCCAAGGGTTTGTCTGGATCATGCTCTGGATATTCCTGATGACAGGCAC
>SCQD01000314.1 GCA_004299145.1 Methylococcaceae bacterium
CAGCCCGGCAGGGTTCGGGAAGGCGATTCCGGCGGGATAGGGTTCACGCGGCGTATCGATCAGGTGGCGTACCACCGCGTTTTCACGCAGTTGCTCGGTGCGCTCGGTCAGGTCTTTCCACATCAGATGCTTGGCGAAGGAGAACGACGCCAGCACCACGTCTTCCGTCACTTCCCAGCCTTTGATGTCCTTGACCGCCAGGGATACCTCTTTCCAGATGGCAGCCACGTCCAAGCCGGCATCGTCCTTGGGCAGTTCGCCATCGGCAATCTGGAGGTTGAGTTTGAAGTCCTGGTGCAGCATTTCGATGAGCGTTGGATTGAAACGGGGCTCGTCGTCGTGCAAGGTCAAGGTAAAACCCGAGCGCATGCTTTTGCGGTTCAACGCCACCGGCACCAGTATCAGCGGGGCGCGATAGCGTTGGCCGGTCTTGTCATCCCGCGTCCAGCAAAGAAAACCTATCGCGAGAAACAGCGTATTGGCGCCGCCTTCTTGCAACGCATTGCGCGCCATGCGGTAGAGTTCCACCAGTCGCGTTTCCAACTCTTGCTCGGCAGCGGCGACGAATACTTCGCGGCGCAGCAAGGCATCCAGCGCGTGTTCGCGCCGCAAGTCTTCGCGCTCACGGCTCTCGTAAATGGCCTGATTGCGCGGGTCGGCGCCTTCCATGAGGTCGGGCTTGGGCAGCAGTTTGATGGGACGCCCATCGGATAACAGGTCTTCCAGCGTGCCTGGGTCCGGTGCTTCGAGTTTGAGCGCTTTTTTTCCGGGCCGGAAGTTCAGCAGGTTATTGCGTAGCGACAAATCGAGCAGTTTGCGCTGCCAGCGCGCCAGCCTGCCTTGCGGGTTGAGCGTGGCCGGATCGGATTCGGCGCTGACATCATCATCCGGCAGGTCCGGCGCCTCCTCTATCGGCAGTTCGAGCAGCGGCGCGGTTTCGAGCGGTACCGTCGGCGTGGGCGCTTCGGTGCTGGTCAGGGGTTTGATGCGCTGCAAGCGCGCGCGGCGAATGTCCACCGCCAACTCGAACGACTCGTCTTTTTCTTCGGCAATCTGCTGCGCGCCAAGCTGGGCGGCATAGGAAAACAGCGGCGCCGGACGTTGGGTAACCAGCGTGGTTTCGAACAGCACCAGTTCTTTGAGCTTGACCCGCTTGCGTAGCGCCGTGACGTCGTCGACCACCGTGGTCGAAAATTCTTCCGGCTTGAGCCACACGCCGGCAAAGGCGTGGCCTTTGGTGAACACCAGCAGCGGATTCAACCCCGCCTGTTCCATGGCGGCGCAGAACAGCAGCGCGGTATCGAAACAGGTTGCCAAACCGGATTCGACGATGTGGGCGGGGCCACGCACTTTCTGGCCGGCGTGTTCGAAACTGGCGGGCGGCAGCGCGTAATCCAGCCCCAGCGCGGCAACCGCGCTCCAGATGCCGGACACCAACTCCCAAACGCGCTTGGCGCCGCCGTTGTATCCGTCCAGCACCGGGGACTTGCCGTGCTTGCGCAGTGTCTCGGCGGTCTGCTTGAGCAAACGTTCCACGGCGGCTTCGTTCGGCTGCACAAAAGCGGCGACCAAATCCGGCAGGTGCGACAAGCCGCCCCACTGATGGCGCGGCAGCAGTTCTACCGTGCAGTCCAGGTGCGCCAGCGCCTCCGATGTATCCCCGCTACGGCGCAGAACAAAAGCAACCGTGGCGTATTCGGCTTCGGTCAGCCGGGCCAGCAATGCGCCGTCGAGTTGCAGGTCCAGGTCGGTGATGTGGTAACGGCTGCCGCCGGCGATTTCATCAATGCGCCAGGTTTTGGGCTTGAGGAACGCGGGAACGGATGCGACGCTCAGCTCCAGTCCAGTGATGGCTGCCGCCGTCTCGTTGGTGATGCTGAGTTCGCGCAGCAGCGGCACCGCGTTTTGATAGGCGGCGAGATTCAGCTTGGCGATCAGCGTTGCTGCGATACTTGGTGTTGCCGCCGGTGATGGGCCGGCGTCGTAAGGCTGGGCCTTTTTCATATCTGTCCCCTTGAATTATGGCCTTGGCCTTTATCCGCTCAGCCCGGCAGCCATGCCGTCGAATTCAGCGCTATTTCCCGGTAACGAGGACATCTGGGGATCTGCTCCTGTGCAGCGAGACATCCCTGCAGCAGGAAATCACCCCCGATTGGCTGGGCATTCAACAGCATGGCCCCAGGGTTCGTGGCGGCTGTTAGTCGGCGCTTAACCCGTCGTTACAGCGCGATCAGTTCCTTATCTTATAGTCCTACAATCTAATCCGCTATAATTTATGCATAAGCCACCAAATTTCATTTTAGCTTACTTTTAAGGGGGTTGTCATGAAAGGTGTAAGGT
>SCQD01000315.1 GCA_004299145.1 Methylococcaceae bacterium
GCCGCAGCAGGTGGTTTGAAGCCTGCGCCTGCACGCCGGCTTCGAGGGGCCTTCCCTCATCTCTTGTGCAGCATGGCTGCACAGAGGGCTTCCGCCCTCTTGTGCGCCTTCGTGGCGCACCGGCATCGGCATAACGCATGTTCGGCAGATTGAGGTATTGTCGCTGTCGCAATAATCTTGCGCCGCCAACCCCTTCAACTCACAAGCCAGGTAGTGAAATTCCATATTTCTCTTTCACGGCATCGCCCTCTGGATTTGCCCGCGCTAGCGCGGCACAGTTAGATAGTCGTTGATTTCATCCCGCTCCGCTTTGCGGGCCGAAATGATACGGACAGTTACATCGGTCAAGCAAATGTACTGGAAAGTGTGGACCACCACCAGATCAGGAGGCTGCTCGACAGCCGCCGCGCAGCGGAATGACTAAGGATTCCGGCAAGTTGTGAACCAGTTGGATTGACGGATGCGGAAGCAGCCCTCTACAATCGCTTAAATTTGCTACCTGGAGAACAATAAGAAGTTTTGCTTATCCAAAAACCGCCCTGACCACCGGAACTGCAATAAATAACCCATAAATATCCCTTAACCAGCATCCATCCCCCTACACCAACATAAGGACCAACATATGTTTAGATTATCACTGCTGATCTGCCTGGTTTTGCTCTCCGGCTGCGCCTCTCGCGAGAGAGTGCATGCCCTGGAAGACAGAATGGCCGCCGTTGAAAACAATATAACGACCATTAATTCCAACGTAAAAACGCTGGAAACGAGCTTTGAAGAAAACAAATCGTCCGTCAAGAGCGATATCAGAACCATCTATACGGAAACGCAGCGCACGCTGACCGAGATCAACAAAAAGCTGGTCGACATCAAGCGAAAAACCGACGCCATCAGAAGACACCTGCAGTTGGACGGCAAGAAAAAATAAGCCGTTTTTCCCGCATCATCCGCCTTCCGTTTTGCTGTAATCAGCCGGTTTCCAGGCTCGGCCTGGAAACCGGTTCCGGCGGGCATCTTGAATGCCGCCGCGTAGCGGAATAACTAAGGCATCTTGAATGCCGCCGCGTAGCGGAATGAGGCATCTTGCATGGACTGGTCTGCATTCCACCCCGCCGTCGCCGCCTGGTTCCAGGAAACCTTTACCGCCCCCACCCCATGCCAGGTGCGTGCCTGGCAAGCCGTCAAGCAAGGCCGGCACACGCTGATCGCCGCCCCCACCGGTTCCGGCAAGACCCTGGCCGCCTTTCTCGCCGCCATCGACGATCTGGCCCACCTGGCCCAGACCGGTGAACTGCGGGAAGCAACCCGCATCCTTTACATCTCGCCGCTGAAAGCCCTCAGCAACGACGTGTGCAAAAATCTGGAAGAACCCCTGGTGGGCATTGACCGCAAGCTGTTCGAGCTGGGCTATGCTGGAGCCCCCATCCGCAGCCAGGTGCGCACCGGCGACACGCCGCAAGCCGTGCGCAGCGCCATGGGCAAGTTTCCACCCCATATCCTGGTGACCACGCCGGAATCCGCCTATGTACTGCTCACCAGCGACGGCGGACGACGCCTGCTGAAAACCGTGCGCACCGTCATCGTCGATGAAATCCACGCCGTGGCGGGCAGCAAGCGCGGCTCGCACCTGGCGCTGACCTTGGAACGGCTGGACAGGCTGGTGGGCGGCGCCCCTCACCCCATCCCTCTCCATCAGGGAGAGGGAGATCAGGTTGCCGCAAGCTCCAGATTGATTCGCATCGGCCTGTCCGCCACCCAGAACCCCATAGCCACCGTGGCGGATTTTCTCAGCGGCGGACGCCCCTGCACCATCATCGACACCGGCCACCAGCGCCGGCTGGACCTGGGCATGGAACTGCCGGAATCGCCGCTGGAGGCCGTGCTGTCCCACGAAGCCGCCGGCCAGATCTACGAGCGCATGGCGGAGCTGATCCGCGCCCATCGCACCACCCTGGTATTCGTCAACACGCGCCGCCTGGCGGAGCGGGTGAGCCGGGCCTTGATCGAGCGGCTGGGCGAGGACAAAGTAGCCGCCCACCACGGCAGCCTGGCCAAGGAACAGCGCCTGGCGGCGGAAGCGCGGCTCAAGGCCGGCGAGCTGCAAGCGCTGGTGGCCACCGCTTCGCTGGAGCTGGGCATCGACGTGGGCGAGGTGGACCTGGTGTGCCAACTGGGCACGGTCGGTTCCATCGCCACGTTTTTGCAACGGGTCGGCCGCGCCGGCCACCAGCTGGGCGGCCTGCCCAAAGGCCGCTTGTTTCCGGCGAGCCGCGACGAACTGATCCAGGGCATCGCCTTGTTGGACGCGGTGCAACAAGGCGAGCTGGACTTGCTGCACATCCCGGAACAGCCGCTGGACGTGCTGGCCCAGCAGATCGTCGCCATGGCCGCCTGCGAAGATTGGGACGAAGCTGACTTGTGCGCCACGCTGCGCCGCGCCTGGCCTTACCGTAATCTGGAACCAGACACGTTCGACGCCGTGGTAAAAATGCTGGCGGAAGGCTATACCACCCGCCGCGGCACGCGCGGCGCCTGGCTGCATAGGGACGCCATCAACCGACGCCTGAAAGCGCGGCGCGGCGCGCGCCTCACCGCCCTCACCTGCGGCGGCGCCATTCCCGACAACGCCGAATACCGGGTGATAGTCGAGCCTTCCGGCGAATTCGTCGGCACGGTGGACGAAGATTTCGCCATCGAAAGCCTGGGCGGCGACATTTTCCAGCTGGGCAACGCCAGTTGGCGGGTGCTGCGCCTCGAAACCAGCACGCTCAGGGTGGAAGACGCCCACGGCATTCCGCCCAACATCCCGTTCTGGTTCGGCGAAGCGCCGGGCCGCAGTTGGGAACTGAGCACGGCGGTGGCGCGGGTGCGCCAGGCTTTGGCCGGCGGCGACGCCCTGGCCTGGCTGGCACAACGCGGCGTCACCGGCAGCGCCGCGCGCCAGGCCGCCGACTACATGGCCGCAGCCCAGACCACGCTGGGCGTGGTGCCCACCCTGGACACCGTGATTTTCGAGCGCTTTTTCGACGAAGCCGGCGGCATGCAGTTCATCATCCACGCGCCCTACGGCAGCCGGGTGAACCGCGCCTGGGGCCTGGCCTTGCGCAAGCGCTTCTGCCGCACTTTCAACTTTGAGCTGCAAGCCGCCGCCACCGAAGACGCCGTCATCCTGTCGCTGGGGGTCGGCCAAAGCTTTCCGCTGGAAGACGTGGCGCGCTTTCTCCATCCCAACACGGTGCGCGACATCCTGGTACAGGCGCTGCTGGCCGCGCCCATGTTCACCGTGCGCTGGCGCTGGAACGCCGCCTGCGCCCTGGCCATCCGGCGTTTCCAGAACGGCCGCAAAACGCCGCCCCACCTGCTGCGCATGCAGGCGGAAGACCTGGTGACCGCCGTATTCCCGGACCAACTGGCCTGTTTCGAAAACATCCAGGGCGACCGCCAAGTGCCGGACCATCCGCTGGTCGAGCAGACCGTGCACGACTGCCTGTTTGAGGCCATGGATTTCGAGCGCTTTTTGTGGGTCATCCGCAGGTTGAACGACGGCAGCATTCGGGTAGTAGCCAAAGACCTGGTGGAGCCCTCGCCGTTGGCGGCGGCCATCCTCAACGCCAAGCCCTATGCCTTTTTGGACGGCGCTCCCCTTGAGGAACGCCGCACCCGCGCCGTCGCCAGCCGCCGCTGGCTGGACCCGGCCAGCGCCGCCGACCTGGGCCGGCTGGACCCGGAGGCCATCGCCGCCGTGCGCGGCGAAGCCTGGCCCAGCGCCCGCGACGCCGACGAATTGCACGATGCGTTGTTGCAGGCCGGCTATATCCGTGCCGCCGAAGCTGATTCCACTTGGCATGCGCTGCTGCAAAACCTCATCCGACAAGGGCGCGCAACTATCCTCGTTCCGGGCTGTAACCCACTCGCACCAGCCATGACAGATGGGATACAGGAACCAATGGCTACCGCCTTTCGGCTCCCTCTTCCTACGGGAGAGGGTTGGGGTGAGGGGGAGATAAAAAAGGCCACGGCCATTTACTCCCCTCATCCCCACCTTCTCAAGAAGCCTGAATTATGGATAGCCGCCGAACGCTGGCCCTGGTTCCGCGCGGTAAACCCGGCCTGGACCACGCTGCCGCCGTTGCACTTGCCGCCCGAACTGGAACAAAAAGCCTGGGACAGCGAAGCCGCGCTGACGGAAATCGTCCGCGCCCGGCTGTGCTGCCGCGGCCCGCTGAGCGCCGGCGACATCGCCGCGACCTTGACGCTGGCGGAAACCCAGGTGGAAGCCGCACTGCTGCGTTTGGAAAGCGAAGGCTTTGTGTTGCGGGGGCAATTTACCGAACAAGGCAACAGGCCGGACGGGGTTCAAACCCCGTCCGGCCCGGCGCTGGAATGGTGCGAACGCTCCCTGCTGGCGCGCATCCACCGCTACACCATCAACCGCTTGCGGCGGGAAATCGAGCCGGTGACGGGCGTCCGCTTCATGGACTTTCTGCTGCGCTGGCAGCACGTGCACCCCGAGCACAGGCTGCAAGGCAGAAACGCCCTCGCCGCCGTGCTGGAACAACTGGAAGGCTTTGAAGCCGCCGCCGTGGCCTGGGAGAGCAGCATCCTGGCGGCGCGGCTGGCGGACTACGACCCGTCCTGGCTGGACGGGCTGTGCCAAGCGGGCCGCTTCGTCTGGACGCGCCTTTCGCCCAGCGGCGGCCAGACGCCGGTCAAGACCTCGCCGCTGGCTTTCCTGCCGCGCAAACTCGTCGCTCTTTGGCAACGCCCGAGTGAAAGCGAGCCGGCCCTGTCCGGCAACGCCCGCACCCTGATGCATGCGCTACGGCAGGGCGGCGCGCAGTTTTTCGAAGAACTGTGGGAAAGCTCTGGCCTGCTCAAGACCCAGGTGGAAGACGCCCTGGCGGAACTGGTGGCGCAAGGCCAGGTGCGCTGCGACAGCTTCATCGGCCTGCGCGCCCTGCTGGTGCCGGAGGACAAAAAACGCCGTTTGCGCCCCCCTTTATTCGGCCTGGAAGACGCCGGGCGCTGGACGCTGGTACAGAACGAGGCGGCGCCGGCCGAAGCCGGCTGCGAACACATCGCCCGCACCCTGCTGCGCCGCTACGGCGTGATATTCAAAGCCCTGTTGGCGCGGGAAAGCGCCATACCGCCCTGGCAAGACTTGCTGACCGTTTACCGGCGTCTGGAAGCGCGCGGCGACATACGCGGCGGCCGCTTCGTCGCCAACCAGTACGGCGAGCAATTCGCCCTGCCGGAAGCGGTGGAGCTGTTGCGCAAAGCCAGGGACGTGGACGACGGCGTCCTGCTGGCGCTCAGCGCCGTCGACCCCTTGAACCTGTTGGGCGGCACGCTATTGGGCGGGACCAAGCTGCCCGCCCTGCCCGGCAACCGCTTCCTGCTGCAAGGCGGCGTGCCGGTGGCCGTATTGGCCGGCAAAGAAGTGCGCTTCCTGGTCGAAATTCCCGAACAAGACCGTTGGGAACTGCAAAACCGCCTGCTGCGCCGGCAGAATGCCCCGCCCCCCCCAGCGATTCCAGCGAGCACCCATGAACTCACTGCACATAAGCCCCCTTTTTCACCCAGGAATCATCCACATGAAACATAACGTCATCAAATCATCGAGTACGCAACCATGTCGATAAACTACAGCGAAGTCGTAAAAATGCTCGATACCGCATCGACGTTTGATCTGTATCGTTTAAACGTGGCGATTTTGCGCATGCTCGACGATCCCAAGCGGATTTTAGCCATCCGACGAACACTACGAATTGGCCAGGAGATCGAGTATTTTG
>SCQD01000316.1 GCA_004299145.1 Methylococcaceae bacterium
GTGTTGTTGACCACCGCCTGAATCAGGCTATCGGCGGCCCTGGCCGTCAGCAGCACCGTGCCGCCCTCGGCCTGAATCAGTTGTTTATTTTCCGCCAGCGCTTGCAGCGCGCCTTTATCCACCTGCACGCCGAGCAGCTTGTCGCCGGCGAAATCCAGCGTGACCTGATCGCCCGCCGCCAGCGCCACCGTGCCGAGGCGGGCGGCAATGGTCCCCTGGTTGCTCACCCGCCCGCCCAGCAGGGCGGCGTAGCCGCCGTCGCTGGTTGTGATCGTGCCTTGGTTGATGACGGATGCCTCATCACCGTTCGCCCTCACCCCCGGCCCTTCTTCTGCGGGGAGAGGGGATGAGGAGAAGGTGCGCTTGCCGGAAGCCGCGTCGGCGTCGGCGATGTCCAGGGTGGAGGCCACCAGGCCGCCGACGTTCACTTGGGCGTCCTTGCCGAACAATACGCCGTTGGGGTTGATGAGGTACACCTGCCCATTGGCGTCGACGCGGCCCATGATCTGGCTGCCGTCGGGATCGGCGATGCGGTTGACTGCGACCGACGAAGCGTTGGGCTGGTGAAACTCGACTTCGGCGTTGCGGCCTACATTGAAAGTCTGCCAGTTGAGGCTGGCGTTTTGGCTGGTTTGGTTCACGTCCATATGGGAGCCGTCGACGGCGATGCCGGCCCGTCCGGATGTGATCTGGCCGCCGCTGGGCAGTTCCGTGAGGGCGGGTGCGGCGAAAGCCGTTGAACTGGAAAGCGCCAGAGCTATCGCCTGCGCCAGTGTCGTACGACGGCTGCGTTGCAGGGCGAATTCAGCAGCTGGAAGGCTGTTCTTGACTGCAGCATGCAAGGTCAGGCGGTAGGTGGGGTTCATGGCCGTTCGCTTTCCAGTTATTTTGGAGGCGAAGCATAGCCTTATATTTTACAGGATTGTACCCCCTAATCAGGGGGTATGACAGCCATCGGAATCCGTATACCAAATAGGTGCCGGAACTCATCAAGATACACAGAACCTTTTGATTTATTGGACAAATTATTTGGCTACACATAAAACACTCAATAATCACATACTGGATTTATCATGCATTTCGATAATGTAATAACGCCCCTGCTCGTCTTTGACGCGCACGTCCAGGTAAGGATTTGGTCAAAAACAACTTCCCGGTTTGCATTCCCGGTAGGGTGGGCATCGCCCACCAAGAGCCCGCGCATCCCACCAAGGCTGGCCGCATGGCAAGGCTGTGGTGGGCGGTGCCCAGCCTAGTGTGCCCGGCATGGGCCAAAACTTGTAATCTGGAAGAGGTTACCGGAAAGAGTGACAAGAACCGTAGAGAACCGCAAGGGGGAAGTCGTGAGGCCAGCCTGAAAGAAGCGGGTATCAAAGGCACGATTGCAGGAACACGAACAGACAGCGAGGCCGTATACGGGCGATAAGCGTGCTAGGGAACGCGAAATCCAACCGTCACCGAAAGACGTATGCGGTAGAGTCTGGCAATGCGGGCCGAAAGTTTTGGCGCCTTACCCGGGGAGATCTCCCGAGTGAGAGCTTGGGAGAAGTCAGCAGAGGCCGTAGTAGTGAAGACGTGCGGGAAACCGCGCAGAGCGAAGGGCCGAAGGACCAAGAAACAGACCATTTTTAACCATCTTTGTGGCTTGGCGAGCAGTGTTCTGAAATGTTCGGACGCGGCAACAGCGGCAGCCATCCGGGCAGGGGAAGCGCATGGTAGCCGGTGGATTCCGGTTTGTAGCAAATCCCCGGAAGACGAGTCGAGCCACGAGCGGAGGAGAAGAGAGAAGGTGCTGAATGAAGATTGGATGGACCGCGTACTGGAAGCGGACAACATCAAGGCGGCCTATGGACGGGTGAAAGCCAACGGAGGGGCACCGGGCGTGGATGGGATGAACGTAGTCGACTACGCGGAACACGCGGCCAGACACTGGCCCGGCATCGAAGCGAAGCTACGGGGCGGAGAGTACCGTCCTGGAGCGATCCGGGGGGGTGAGTATCCCCAAGCCGCAAGGAGGCGAGCGGCGATTGGGCATTCCGAACGTACAAGACCGCGTGATCCAGCAAGCGCTGCAACAAGTGCTAAGTCCGGCGTTCGAAGCGGAGTTCAGCGATAGCAGCTACGGCTATCGGCCGGGCAGGAGTGCCCACGACGCCATCAGGGCGGCCAAGGGTTACGTATTGGAAGGCAAGGATTGGGTCGTTGATCTGGACATCAGCGCATTCTTCGACGAAGTGGATCATGACATCCTCATGGCCAAGCTCGGACGGAGAGTGCGAGACAAACGGCTATTGCGCCTGATTGGCAGCTACCTGCGCGCGCCGATACAAATCGACGGGAACCTGGAAAAGCGTGGCAAAGGCACCCCGCAAGGAGGGCCGCTCAGCCCGCTGCTAGCCAACATCTACCTGGACGCGCTGGACAAGGAGCTGGAACGCCGAGGCTTGAGTTACTGTCGTTACGCGGACGACGTCGCCATCTTCGTCAGTAGCGAACGCAGTGGCGAAAGGATACTGGCGAGTCTGACGGCATGGATAGCCAAACACCTGAAGCTGCGCGTCAACGCCGCGAAAAGTGGCGTGGGCCGGCCTT
>SCQD01000317.1 GCA_004299145.1 Methylococcaceae bacterium
CCGCTCGCTTGTCCAACCGCTTGTCGCCCAAATCAATACCCTTGAACTCTTCCTTCGCCCAGCTCACTACGACCTCGCTTACCTCGTGAAGTCAGTAGCTTACGCGGCAATGCTCAAGTTGTGTGTAATGGTATGGGTTACACCCCGTTCCGTACGTTTTCCATGCTGCCGTTGCGATTGCACCAGGTTCTGCGGGAAAACGAAAGCAAGTGTCGTACGCGCTATGCGGCAAATGCCTTGAACAGCAGCGTTACCATACCGGCAACAAGAAAACTAAGCATCCACTTCAAAACAACCACTTCCGCTTTGAGCAGAGCCATGTCCTGGTCAATTTTATTAAATCGGGAATCATAATCCGCCATGGCTTTGGCGGCGGCACGCGATTTTTCCTCCGAAGCTCCTGCGTCCAGAAATGCATCGTAAAGTTCAGTAATCATGGTGCTCATGGTTTAATCCTCACGTCGTAACTTTCTGATTCGAATATACCACAATCAGTCTGTAGGCTGAGCTACAGCTGCAACGCCGGCTGTTGGGAACCTGAGCATAAACGCCTATCATAGGCGCATCTTAATCAGCGCATTTCGTCGTGCATGGATAAAGAACAGCGCCCCGTCCGGCGGCAAGGCAAATCCGCCAGCCGGGGCTTTACTTTGATCGAAGTGCTGATCGCCATCACCCTGCTGGCGGTCATCGTCACCGTCGGCTTCGCCGTGGTGCGCACCGGCTTTAATAGCTGGAACGCGGGCGAGGCGCGCTTTCAAGTCGCCGAGCAACGCGCAGCCGGCATCGGCTTTTTGCGCAACTACCTCGCCAACGCCCTGCCTTTGCCCAGCACGACAACGGACAACAAGCCGGTGTTCAGCTTTATCGGCGGCACGCAATCGCTGCAGTTTCTCGCCTTCCCCCCCGACCACGTGGCGCACGGCATGATTTATCAATTTGCGCTGTCGTTCGAAAACGGCGCCCTGCGCGTCGCCATGCAGCCGTTTGCCAAACCGCTGCTCACGCCGCTGCTGCAACCGGAGAGGGTGGTGATCATGGAGGGCATACGCAAAGCGGGCTTTGCCTATTTCGGCCGAGACCGCGGCAAACCCGGCAAATCCATCTGGCACAATGAATGGCAGCAACCGCAGCTGCCCGACTTGATCGGCATCCACATCGAGGACAACGCCGGCGTGCTGGACCTGCAAATCGCCCCACGGCGCGGAGGCGGCTTGTGAGCCGTCAGCGTGGCATTGCGCTCATCCTGGTGTTGTGGCTGACCACCCTGCTTACCGTCATGGCGGCGGCGTTTACGCTCAGCGCCCGGCGCGAAACGCAGCTGCTCAGGGGAACCCGCCTCAACGCTCAGGGCGCCGCTTTGTGTGAAGGCGCCATGCACTACGCCATGGGGCGGCTCGGCGCCGGCAATCCCCTGCTGCGCTGGCGCGCCGACGGCTCGGTCTACGAACTGATTTACGGCGGCGGCCGGGTGCGCGTGCAATTGCTGGATGAAGCCGCCAAAGTGGACCTGAATGCGGCGCAGGAAAAAATGCTCCAGGGCCTGCTGCTCGCCGCCGGGTTGGAGCAAGAAGCCGCCGCCCGCATGGCCGATGTTATAATGGACTGGCGCGATGCCGATGAAGTGCGGCGCTTTCAGGGCGCGGAAGCGGAAGACTACCGCTTGACGAGCCGCAACTTTGGACCACGCAACAAACCTTTTTATGCGATCGAGGAACTGCAAACCGTGCTGGGCATGACGCCTACCCTCTACCAACGCCTGGCCCCCTGGATTACCGTGCATTCCAGACAGCCCGGCATCAATCCCCGCCTGGCTCCGGCCGAATTGCTGCGGCGTCTGCCCGGCATCGACCAGCAGGCCTTGGGAAATTATCTGCAAGCCAGGGCGCAACCCAACATCGAGCCCACCGCGCAGGCCGGCGGCCGCGCGCCGGCCCAGCCGCCATTACCTCCCCTGCCTGCTCCACCGGGCATTATCTTTGCCAACAGTTCTCAACGTACCGTCGGCGTGCACGCCGAAGCCATGCTGGGCGAGGATACCGCCACGGCCATCGATGCCGTGGTCGGGCTGGGCGGCGGACGCCAGCCGCTCACCGTCTACCGCTGGCGTGAATCCAGCGCCGGCGCAGCGCTGTTCCAGCGCCCCGTCGAGGCCAGCGTGGCCCTGGATTTGCCGATACCATGAAGCCAACCGCGCTATTGAGCACATGGCGGGGATTCGATTTCCGGGCTGCCTCGGAAAGCGCCGCACCGGCAAAGCTGTGGCACTGGTGGACCGGAGAACTGGCTTTTCTGCTGCCGGAAGCCTTGCTGCGCTGGTGGCGGCGGCGCAACAACCGCGTGCTGCTGCGCGTCGGCGATGGCGCGCTGGACGTTTATCTGCAATCGGCAACCGGCACGAAACTGCTGGGCCATTGCAGCCTGGATGAAGACGAAGGCGCCGCGCCGGGCGCGCTGATCGCCGCCGAAGCCGAGGCGGAAACGGCCGAACGGGTGTTGCTGCTGAACAGCGCGCCGATTTTATGCCGTTCCATCGTATTGCCGGCGGCGGCGAAGGAAAACCTTATCCCGGTGGTGGGGTTCGAACTGGACCGCTACACGCCGTTCAAGGCCGCCAAGCTGTATTACGACGCGCGCCTGACCGAAACCCTGGCGGATGGCGCGCGGATTCGCTGCGAATTTGCCGCCGTGCCCAGGGACTACCTGGACGCGCTGCTGACCCGATTGGCGGTGGCGGGGATCAAGCCCGACCGCGTGGACCTGGAAAGCGGCGACTCGCCCCAGAGCTTTCATGCCAAAGGCTTCAATTTGTTGCCGGAACACTACCGGCCGCGCAGCAACGGACTGGCGTTGCGTCTGACGCAATTGTTCGCCGTGTTGTTGTGCCTTTTGCTGAGCGCCTTGGGCGCGGTACCGGTGGCCATGGACGACAGCTTCGTCGAACAACTGCGCGAAGACCTCAGACGCGCCACCAAAGCCGCCAAGCAGGTGGAAGCGTTGCGCGAAGAAACCGAGCAATTGGGCAAAGCGGCGGCTTTCGTGCTGGATAAAAAGCTGGGCCAGCCGCCCCTGGTGTTGGTCCTGGAAGACCTGACGACGCGCCTGCCGGACGATGGCTGGGTCAACGCCATGCAGATTCGGGAAAAGCGCCTGGAAATGCAGGGCCAGGCCAAAACCGCCTCGGCCTTGATCGCCTTGCTGGAAGACTCGCCCTATTTGCGCAATACCACCTTTCTGGCGCCGGTGACGCCCGATGCGGTCAGCAAAATGGAGCGTTTTCGCATCGGTGCGGAAATCGTCAACCCGACGGAACAGGAACGCAGCGCCATGGAGGAAAAAGCCGGAGCGGCAACCGACGGCGCAACCCCGCTGGTGGAAGAGGACGTCGATGACCAAGAGTAGAGCGTTGGCGCTGGGCTTGCTGGTGTTGGCGCTGCTGAGCGGTGGTTTGCTGCTGGGCTATCCGCTGTTGCTGTTGTTGAATGGGGCGGCGGAAGACATCGACGACCTGCTGTTCCGCACGCAAAGGCTGCGCAATATCGCCGCCAGCGCGGAAAGCTGGCACAGCCGCGCCGAAGCGATACGCCGCCAAGTGGCGGAAGAAGAGCAATTTCTCGACGGCAACACCCCGGCGCTGGCGGCGGCCACCTTGCAAGCCAACCTCAAAGAAATGATAGGCACGGCGGGCGGCACGGTGTCCAGCAGCCAGGCCACCCCGGTCAAGGAAGAACAGGGTTTTACCCGGGTGGGAGTGCGCACGGTGCTGACCGGCGGCATCACCACTCTGCGCGACCTGCTGTATGCCGTCGAATCTTCGCGGCCTTTTTTGCTGGTGGGCAATTTGAACATCACGCCCCAGCGCGGCGGCGTGGCCGGCAAAAAAGGCCTGATGACCATGGATATCGAGATATACGGTTATTTAAAACCGCAGTAGTGATCTTTGATCGTTCCCACGCTCTGCGTGGGAAAGCCGCCGCGAAGCGGAATAACTAAGGCATTCTTGAATGCAGCCCGGGACGCTCCGCGTCCCGTATTCGCTGGGAGTTTGTCGGAGTATGGCGGGACGGGGTTTGAACCCCGTCCCGAACCTTTGTATACACCCATGCGTTTCGTCGTAAATATCGACGCCTGGGATGCAACAAACGTGGCGAACGGGGTGAATATTGGGGCGGGATAGGGTTTGAACCCCATCGCAAACGTTTGTATACACCCATGCCTTTCGTCGTAAATATGGATGCCGGAGGCTGGTAAATGGACTGACAATAACACGGGACGCGGAGCGTCCCAGGATGCATTCCCACGCAGAGCGTGGGAACGATGCGATCTTCGTGTCCTTCGTGGCGTACATTGAAGCGGCTGTTTTAAAGCGTACTGAGTCATTACCCAATTTTTCCTATGCGCATCGCCCGAGAATACGAAACCCCTTTATTGCTGGGTTGCCTTGCACTGCTGCTGGCGCTGGCCGTGGCCGGCGAATGGCTGTGGAAAAGCGCCGGCCAGCGCAGCCTGCGTGCCCAACTGAGCGGCAGCGGCGGCACGGCCGGCGTTTCCACGGAGGCGGCGAACGCCAAAGCGTTCGAGCTGCCGCCGCTGGAGCACTTCGACGCCATCGTCGAACGCCCCTTGTTCATCCAGGGGCGCAGACCGGTTTCGGCCGAAGAAGCGGTGGCGGCGACGCCGGATAAGCCGTTCGACTGGCAGCTGCACGGTATCGTGAAAGGACCGGACGGCGCATTGATCCTGCTGAAGGACAAGGCCGGACACCATCATAAATTGCCAGCCGGCGAAAAGCTGGACGGCTGGGAATTGGCGGAAATCGCCGATGACCGCGTGGTTATGCTGCGCGGCGAAGCCAGACAAACGCTGATGCTGCAAAAGCCCAAGCCCAAAACCCCGGCCAAGCCGGAACCCAAGCCCCAGCAGGCACAGAATCAAGACTCCACCGATGAGCCGGACGATGAATCAGTCGAGGATGAAGACCAACCCGACGACAATAACGTCAGACTCCATAGAAAACCACCGGATAGAAGAAGATGACGGGATACGCTGATATGATACCGCCGCGTAGAGGAATCGCTGCTAAAAAACTGTTTGGCTGGACCGGCATGGCCTTGACGTTGCTGAGCCTGACGGCTTGCGAACTGGTCGGCCCCCAGGTCGACGAAAACCCTCTGGTGTTGCCCGAATCCCAGTCGATCAATGAGGCATCCACGCAGCCGCTGCCGGCGGCGACGCATTTTGAGTCGAAAAATCAGCTCAGCGCCCCCGAAGTGTATCGGGCCAGCAGCGGGCGCGTCGGCAGAGCGCCCAAACCAGTGGCGGCACCGGCTGAAGACGGCGAGTTCGTGCTGAATTTCGACGACGCGGATTTGGGCGAAGTCGCCAAGGTCATCCTGGGTGAATCGCTCAAAAAGAACTTCGTGCTCAGCCCCAAGGTCAGCGGCAAAGTCACCCTGCGCACCGTGCAGGCGCTCAAAGCAAGCGAGCTGCTGCCCACGCTGGAAATGATTTTGCGCATGAACGGCGCCATCCTGGTGCACGACAAAGGCGCTTACCGCATCGAGCCCGACGCCGACGCCGCGCGCCACGGTGGCTGGGGCCAGGCGGGCTATCGTTTACAGGTGGTGCCGCTGAAATACGTTTCCGCCCAGGAAATGCAGACCGTGCTGCAACCCATCCTGCCGGCCAACGCCATCCTCAAAATGGACACGGCGCGCAATCTGCTGTTTCTGGCCGGTTCCGGCGAAGACATCGAGCGGGTCATCGAAGTGGTGCAGGTTTTCGACGTGAACTATCTGCAAGGCATGTCGTTCGGCATTTATCCGCTGAAAAACGTCGCGGTCAACACCATTTTTGCCGAAATGCAGGCCATGTTCGGCGAAGGCGCCGGCGGTCCGCTGGCCGGCACCATCCGCCTGCTGCCCATCGAACGACTGAACGCCGTCATGGCCATCACGGCACAGCCCGCTTACCTGGAAGAACTGCGCACCTGGGTCGACCGGCTGGACCGTTCCAATTCCTCCGGCGGCGGCAATATGCACGTTTACCGCGCCCAGCACGTCGACGCCGTGCAACTGGCCGCCACGCTGAGCCAGGTGCTGGGCGGCGGTGGCAGCTCCGGTTACAGCCAGGGCGGCGGTCTGGCGCCGGGCTTGACTTCCACCACTTTGAGCGGCGCTGCCGGCGGCAGCGGTCTGACTGGTGGCTTGGGCGGCTCAGGCACGGGCAGCAGCGGCTTGAGCGGCGGCCTCAACAGCAGCAGCGCCGCCGGCAGTTCGGGTTCATCCGGCTTGAGCAGCAGCGCCAACAGAAGCTCAAGCAGCGGCGGTTCCGGCAGCAGCCTGCTGGGCAGCGGCGCTGGCGGCTTGGGTAGCACTGGCTCCTCTATGGGGATGAGCGGTGCGGGAACGTCGGGCAGTGGCTTTGGCGGAGGAACAGGCGGCTACAGCGGCTTCGGCGGCGGCAGTGCCGGACTGGGAGGCATGAGCAGCAGCGGCGGCTCAACCGCCGGCGGCGTGCGGGTAACGCCCGATCCGTCCAATAATGCCGTGGTTATTGTGGCGCCGCCGTTCGAATACCAGGCCATCGAAAAATTGTTGCGCGAACTGGACGTGATGCCCCTGCAAGTGCTGGTCGACGCCATGATCGTAGAAATCAAGCTGGACGACACTCTCAAATACGGTTTGCAGTGGCTGTTCAAGCACGGCAATGCCCAGCAATTTGCCTTGGATACCAGCAAGGGCGATATCCTGACAGCCGCCGCCGCAGCAGCCAGCGGCGGCTTTGCCTACAGCTTCCTGACTAAAAACATCGAAGTCACCCTGGATGCCCTGGCTTCGGCAAAAAAGCTCAACGTATTGTCCTCGCCCTCGCTGATGGTGCTCAACAACCAGCAAGCCACCATCAAAGTCGGCGATCAGGTGCCGATCCGCACTTCGGAAACCACCAATACCAGCAGCCTGACCCAGCAAGCCGCCAACGGAACGGCCAGCGCTTTAGTCACCGGCCAGATTCAAATGCGCGATACCGGCGTGCAACTCGTGCTCAGGCCGCGCGTCAACAAAGGCGGGCTGGTGATCATGGACATCCAGCAGCAAGTGGACGACGTATCCGAAACCACATCCTCCAAAATCGATTCACCGACCATCACGCAACGGCAAATCCAAAGCTCCGTGGCCGTCAAAAGCGGGGATACCGTCGTGCTCGGCGGCTTGATCAAAGAAAGTCGCGTGAAAGGCAACGACGGTTTGCCCTGGCTGTCCAATCTGCCGTATATCGGCGCCTTGTTCGGCACCGTCAACCGCGAGTTGCGCCGCACCGAACTGGTGGTACTGATCACCCCCCACGTCGTGGAAGATAGAAACACTCAGTTATCGGTTACCGAAGAATACAAGGCGCGCTTAAAAGGTTTGCAGGCAAGACCGGAGGATGCCGGCATACTACGTTAAGGCTTACGGCGCTTTGTGCTAGACTATTGCTTTCCGTTTAAGTACAGGAAAGTGCGCAATTTCAAGAAGCTGTTTCCCATCTACAAAAACTACAAACTCTACGCAGCCCTGGCCAGCTTCCACGTCAACGACGACGCCCGCGCCGAAGCATTAAAACGCGGTTATTTTGTCTTGCAGCGCCGCGGCAAGCTCATCCATGCCGAGTCCGGCGATACCCCGACGGCTTTTTAGCCGACGCCGTAGGGTGGGCACCGCCCACCACAACCTTGACAGACAACCATCCAGTCCTTGCTCGATACACGGGCTTTCGCTGGGCGGTGTCCCCCTTGCGAGAGAGTTTCTCCCCTCCCTGTCGGCGATGCGATCCAAATTTGCAGGGCTTAGCTTGCTACATAGGCTCCCAGCGCCTGCCCCATGCGCACCGCCGTGCCTGCACTCAAATCCGCCCGCCAAGCCATGCGATCCTTGGCAAACAGCACGATGATGGTGGACCCCATATTGAAACGGCCCATTTCCGCGCCACGCTCCAAGTTCAAAGGCGCATCCCGGTAGTCCCAACGCTGCACGGCGTCGGCGCTGGGCGGCGTAACCGTGCCGTGCCAGACCGTGTCGATGCTGGCGACAAAAATAGCGCCCACCAGGATCAGTGCCATGGGGCCGGCCTCGGTATCGAAAATCGCGATCACCCTTTCGTTACGGGCAAACAAGTCGGGAATCACGCGCGTGGTGGCGCTGTTGACGCTGAACAACCGGCCCGGCACGTGCAGCATTGCCCGCAACCGGCCCGCCAAAGGCATGTGCAGCCGGTGATAATCTCTGGGTGATAAATAGACGGTGGCAAATTGCCCGTGCTGAAACTCGCCGGCCAGCGCCTCGTCACCGCCCAGCAAATCCGTCAACCGGTAATCGCGGCCTTTGGCCTGAATCAAACGATCACTATCGACGGCGCCAAACTGGCTCAGCACGCCGTCGGCGGGGCAAACCAGCGTGTTATCGCCCTCGGCCGGCGGCCTGGCACCGGGCTTGAGCGCGCGGGTAAAAAAGTCGTTGAAACAGGCATAAGCGGCGGGATCTTCTTGCGCCGCCTCCGCCATGTTGACGTTGAAAAGGCGAATAAACCGCGGAATAAACCAGTTTTTAAACGTTGGATTAGTACTGCGCGTCACGTACCCCATCAAGCGGGACAAGGCGTGGTGCGGCAAAGGGTATTGGGATAAGGCAAACAGGGTTTCTGAAAAGTTCATACCGGTCTCATATCGAAAGTCTGAGGTACGCCGTAAGCCTTCACCTCCCCCTTTGGAAAAGGGGGCAGGGGGGATTTTCTAAAGCAGCTTCCGAGGCAAAACCCGGAAATCCCCCCCTACCCCCCCTTTTAGGAAAGGGGGGGTAACGGTTACGCTACGCTCAAAGGCGCGCACAGCGTACCCTACGTTTCAAAAATTCGCCAAACTCCCGTATAGTGCAGCGCTGACGCGGCCTTCCACGCAGCTTCGTTGTCAAACCTTAACAATCGCCTGGAATAATCGCTCGTCGCTGGCTGGCTGCGCAGCATGCAGCTGATGTTCACCCCCTATTCTTTCAGACGGCCCCTTGATGCCCAATAGTCCCACCCCCCTCAAAGTCGTGTTGTGCTGGCACATGCACCAGCCGGAATACCGTGACCTGCGCGATGGTCGTTACCTGTTGCCCTGGACCTATCTGCACGCCACCAAAGACTACATCGACATGGCGGCGCACCTGGAAGCGGTGCCGCAGGCGCGCGCCGTGGTCAATTTCGCGCCCATCCTGCTGGAACAAATCGACGACTACGCGCGCCAAATTCACGATTACTGCCACGGCAGCGGCGCCTTGCGCGACTCCCTGCTGGCGGCCCTGGCGGAACCCGCCACCCCCACGGATGCGCTGACCAAGACCGGGCTGGTCAAAGCCTGTCTGCGCGCCCAACGAGAGCGGCAAATCAACCGCTATCCGGCATTTCGCCACCTGGCCGAACTGGCGGATCGTTTATTGATCCATCCGGACGATGCCCGTTATCTCAACAGCCAGTTTCTGACCGACCTGCTGGTCTGGTATCACCTGGTCTGGCTGGGCGAAACCATCAAGCGCAACGACATCCGCGCCCAGCATTTGCTCGCAAAAGCGCACGGCTATAGCCTGGAAGACCGCCGCATGCTGCTGGAAATCATCGGCGAACAACTCGGCACGGTGCTGAGCCGCTACCGCGTGCTGGCCGAACGCGGTCAGGTGGAATTGTCAGTGACGCCTTATGCCCACCCCATCCTGCCGTTGCTGCTCGACATTCAATCGGCGCGAGAAGCCATGCCCGAAGTACCCCTGCCACTGCTGGAACGTTATCCGGGCGGCGAGGAACGGGCGCGCTGGCACATCCAGCGCGGCCTGGAAGTATTCAAGCGCCATTTTGGCTTTATCCCGCAAGGCTGCTGGCCTTCGGAAGGCAGCGTCAGCACCGCCACGCTGAACCTGCTGGGTGAATCGGGTTTTCGCTGGGCCGCCAGCGGCGGCAATGTATTGCAGGCCAGTCTGCACGCCTCCCCAGTCCAGCCTACAGCCAAAAACGCCCTGTTTCGGCCTTACCGCCTGGCCGGCTCCAGCACCGCCTGCTTTTTCCGTGACGACGGCCTGTCCGACCTGATCGGCTTCAGCTACGCCGACTGGCACGCCGACGACGCCGTGAGCGATTTTATCCGCCACTTGGAAAACATCGCCGCTGCCAACCAAGACCGGACGGACGCCATCGTGCCCATCATCATGGACGGCGAAAACGCCTGGGAGCACTACCCGGAAAACGGCTATTACTTCCTCAGCGCGCTGTATCAGCGCCTGTCGAATCATCCCAAGCTGGAATTGACCACTTTTTCGGCCTATCTGGCGAAAAACCCGCACACCTGGACCCTGCCCAAGCTGGTCGCGGGCAGTTGGGTATACGGCACTTTTTCCACCTGGATCGGCGACTCCTATAAAAACCGCGCCTGGGATATGCTGGGCGCCGCCAAACAGTGCTATGACCGGGTCATGCTCAGCAAGCGCCTGTCGGCGGCACAATGCGAAGCCGCCGCCTTGCAATTGGCCGTCTGTGAAGGTTCCGACTGGTTCTGGTGGTTCGGCGACTACAACCCGGAAGACGTGGTCAGCGATTTTGAACGCCAGTTCCGTTTGAATCTGGCCAATCTTTATCAGCTGCTGGGTGAGGAGCCGCCCGCCATGCTGGCGCAAGTTTTTGCCCACGGTGCCGGCACATCCGGCAAAAGCGGCACCATGCGGCAAAGCAGTCCACAGCAGGGACACTGATTTTGGAAACCCCATTGCACCCTGAGCACCCCATACTCGACCGGCGCAGAGCCGGTGTCCTGCTGCACGTCACTTCCCTGCCCGGTCGCTACGGCAACGGCGATTTCAGCCATGACGCCTACCGCTTCGTGGACTTTCTCGCTGACGCCGGCTTCAGCGTCTGGCAAACCCTGCCGCTGGGACACACCCTCAGCGACGGCTCGCCCTATCAATGCTTGTCGGCCCACGCCGGCAACCCGCTGCTGATCAGCCTGGACTGGCTGGTGGACCGAGGCTGGCTGGACGGCCCGCTGACGCCGGACATCGATACGGCCAAATGGCGTAGCGCCCGTTTGCGGGAGGCCTACCAAAACTTCCTCGCGCGCGCCGACGCAGCCAGCCGCCACGACCTGACGGAGTTTGCCATGCAGCACGCGCACTGGCTGGCCGACTACGCCCTGTTCATCGCCCTGCGCGAAGCTTCGGACCGCAAGCCCTGGTGCGATTGGCCCAAAGGCTTGCGCGAGCGTAATCCGGCTGCTTTACAAAAAGCGCGCACCAAACACGCCGCCGCTATCGGCCAATACCAGTTCGAACAATGGCTGTTTTTCACCCAATGGCTGGAATTGCGCCGCTATGCCGCCGGGCACGGCGTATTCATGTACGGCGACCTGCCGATATTTGTGGCGGGTGATTCCGCCGACGTGTGGTCCAAACGCAAATGCTTTTTGCTGGATGAGCAAGGCAAAGAAACCGTGGTGGCGGGCGTGCCGCCGGATTATTTTTCCGAACTGGGCCAGCGCTGGGGCAATCCGTTGTTCAACTGGGAGTGCATGGCAAAAGACGATTTCCGCTGGTGGCATGAGCGGGTGCAAAGCCAGCTGGAACTGTTCGACTGGATACGCATCGACCACTTCCGCGGCCTGGAGGCTTACTGGGAAATCCCCGCCATAGAAGCCAACGCTATCCGTGGGCGCTGGGTAAAAGCGCCGGGACAGGCTTTGCTGGACTCCCTGCACCGGCATTTTGCGCAGCTGCCGCTGATTGCCGAAGACTTGGGCATCATCACCCCGGAAGTGCAAGCCTTGCGCGACCGCTATGACATACCCGGCATGTTTGTCCTGCAATTTGCTTTCGACGGCGATCCGCATAATTTCTATCTGCCCCACAACCATCGGCCCAACGGCGTGGTTTATACCGGCACGCACGACAACGACACCACCCTGGCCTGGTACCAGGGACTGTCTCTGGAACAGCAGCAGGCGGTTTATGCTTATCTGGGTAATGTTGCCGATCCCATGCCGCTGGCCTTGGCCCGTTGCGCCCTGGCCTCCTGCGCCAAAATGGCCATACTCCCCATGCAGGACATCCTGGAATTAGGTGCCGGTGCGCGCATGAATACGCCCGGCACCGTGGTCAACAACTGGAATTGGCGATTTGCATGGCCGCAGGTTTCCACAACCGCTGTGGACTGTTTGAGGCGCTGGATCAGGTTGTATGGGCGTTAGGGGTTAGGGATCAGGCCGGATGGGGTATTCCCCCGTCCGTTGCGTTTGTTGCATCCCATGCGTTGACATTGAACGCCAAGCTAGCGGGGGCAGCAGCGGACTTGGGGAACCCAGGGAGCCGCAGCTTAGCTTTCACTGAAATACTGTATCGATTTGATCACTGGCAAAAGCTCGATCAAACCATGTCGATAACGTTTCTTCATCGGCGGATTGCACCCGCAGACGCACAGCATCGGAAACCACGCCAAAGCGCTTTTCCAACAAACGCAGCAACATCATGGCTTCACCTTCTTGCCGCCCTTCCTGTCGTCCCTCTTGCCGTCCTTCCTGTCGTCCTTCCTGTCGTAGTATTTGTGACAAACCCATGATTTCACCCCTTTCGGTAAAGTATTGTTCACGATAAGTGCCAATCTCCTCATCGGTAAGATCGGCATAATCGTCGATAAAATCGGCATATTTCAACTGTCGTTCCCGGTCGGGTTCAAGTTGCGCCAGTCCAGCACGCGCCGCCGCATAAACGGCGAGGCGATCCGCATCGGAATAACGCATGTTCGGCAAATTGATGCGTGCAACGATATTATCGCTGTCGCAATAATCCTTCGCCGCTAATCCTTTCAATTCGCACGCCAAATAATGAAAATCCAGATAGCAGTGCCGGTCGCCACCCAAGGATAAGCGAGCAGGCCGCGCTCCGTGGCGCAAGAATATGACGACCGGAACAACCCGGTTGGTATTCATCAAATCCGACAAGTCCAGGCAGTAATGCGCCAAGCGGTGGATGGAAAAACGCCGTGCTTCTGTTTCTTCTTCCACCACGAACAACAACGCTGCCCGCTCGCCGTCAGGCCATTCGACCTGCAACGGCACGTCCAGTTCGCGGAAACGCTCACCCAAGCGTTCCTGGAGTTGCTCCTGACGAATCGGCGTGATTTTCGCCGTTGCCATGGCCTGCGCTTCCGCGCCGGCAAAAAACGCCAGCGCTTCGTGCGGGTAATCAAGGATCAGGTTTTTGAAGTTTTGATCGTGCATGGCATTAGCCTGTGCGCATAAGTTCACTCATCGCCTACCGCCACTCAAGCGGCCAAGGCATTATACAATTCGTAGACGTGGCAAAATCTGCACCACGCAAACACCGGCTTGCCTGGCCATCGCCGCCAATGCCGTTTCAGTCGCCACCCAATGATCTTGCAGCAACTTTTCAGCCCCGACGTCGGATTGTCGAGTACCAATAGCGACGACCAACCCCTGCAAGTCCTGCAACACCGCCAGCACGTGACGCATACCCCATACCAGCGCATCGGCTTGCAGGCAAATGGGCGGCATCGGCATATCCGCCATCGCCATGGCCTGTGCCAGCAGGTATATTGGCTCGACTTCATACAAATGAGTGTGTAGATACGTCAAACTCCACACTGTAACGGCAAGCTAGATAATTGGTATATCCTTCGCCGGAACCCCGCTGAGTTTTCTATGCCCTATACCTTTAACACCACCGGCCCCTCCGTACCCGGTCAGCACTATATGCTGGACCCTTTGGCGCGCATCGACCTGCCCGAAGTGGAGTATTTGATCGCCCAGGGCAAATATTTTGTTTTGCACGCCCCCCGTCAAACCGGTAAGACCACTTCCCTGATCGCTTTGGCAAAGCATTTGAACGCACGCGCCGACTATGCCTGCGTGTTTTGTAATGTCGAAGCGGCGCAAACGGCGCGGCACGACGTGGCGCGGGGGGTGGCAAGCGTGATCGCGTCGCTGGCGAGCGCGGCGGCCAGCCAGTTGGGCCAGGCTCAACTGACTCTGTGGCGCCAGGAATTGGCCGCCAGTGGCGAGGCGCCGGATAAATGGTTGCAGCTGTTGTTGCAGCGCTGGGCGGCGGTTGCCGGCAAACCTCTGGTGCTGCTGTTCGATGAAATCGATGCTCTGGTGGGCGACACGCTGGTTTCGGTGCTGCGCCAATTGCGGGGCGGCTATACCGAACGGCAGATGACGCCGTTCCCGCTGTCCGTGATTCTTTGTGGCGTGCGCGATGTGCGCGATTACCGCATACACGTCGGTAGCGGCGACATTATCACCGGCGGTTCCTGTTTTAATATCAAAGCGGCCTCGCTGCGTTTGGGCAACTTTACCCAGGATGAATCGCAAGCGCTGTGGTTGCAGCATACGGCCGATACCGGACAGGTGTTTGCAGCACCGGTTTTTGCCCGATTGTGGGAGGACACGCGCGGCCAGCCGTGGCTGGTAAACGCGCTGGCGGATGAATGCACCTGGCAAGACCGTGCAGCGCGGGATCGGTGCGTGACTATCTCGTTGGAACGCTATTGCGCGGCGCGCGAACGCTTGATTCAGTCTCGCGCCACGCATTTGGATCAGCTTACCGACAAGCTGCGTGAAGCGCGGGTGCGCCGGGTGATGGCGCCGTTGCTGGCGGGTGAGGCCTTACCGGGCACCATCCCGGAAGATGATAGGGAATACTGCATCGATCTGGGGCTGGTGGCGCGTTTTGACCAGCAATTGCAAGTGGCCAACCCCATCTATCGCGAAGTCATTCCGCGCGATTTAACCAGTGTTTTGCAAGACTCGCTGCAGGGCTTGGCGCAGCAGGCTTGGTATCTCACGCCCGAGGGGCGCTTGGACGTTCCGCAATTGCTGGCCGCGTTTCAGCAGTTTTTCCGTGAACACGCGGAAAGCTGGCTGGAACGTTACGCCTATAAAGAAGCCGGTCCGCAATTGCTCATGCAGGCGTTTTTGCAACGCATCGTTAACGGTGGCGGGCGGATCAGTCGCGAATACGGTTTGGGGCGGCGGCGTACCGATTTATACATCGAGTGGCCGCTAAATAAAGCATCAGGTTTTAACGGCCCGCTGCAACGTGTCGTGATCGAACTGAAAATCCTGCGTAAAACCTGGGAGGCGACGGTAACCGACGGCTTGGCGCAAGTAGCCGATTATGCCGACAAATGTGCCGCCGATGAGGTGCATTTGGTTGTTTTTAATCGCGATCCGAATATCAGTTGGAACGATAAGACGATTCGGCAACAGGTGGCGTTTCGCGATAAGGTCATTGATGTGTGGGGGGCGTGAGCGAGTGACTCGGACGGGAGCGCGGCTGCATTAGCGTAACTGGATTATTTTCTGCATGATGGCCGATTAACCTGAAAATGAAAAATTCCATGAAGCACACGGGTCAAATGCTGCGCTGGACGCGGCTATTAGCTATGGCGGGGGGGCTGTTTTTGGTCGGATGCATGACGATCAACGAGGCGATGTTGCGCAAGGTCAGCGTGTTTCCTGAGCATCGCTCCGTTGCCGTCGTCGAAGTCAGAACGGGTGAACTGCGGCAGCAGTTGAATGGAGAAGGGCAAAATAAAGGCGCGTTTTCCGGTTCGCTGGTGCTGGATTCCGTGGCTAATTCGATGATGGCGCGCTGGAAAAGCAAAAACATCATTGCCGATTACGCTTTTACCAGCGAATTGAAAACCACGCCGGATTACACGGTGACCCTGTCCGGCGTGCGCCGGGAGGACTCGTCGATCAAGGGCTCGATTTATAGCGGGCTGACGCTGATGTTGTTCCCTGCGTCGGCCAAGCTGACTTACGATCTTAAGCTGGAGTTCGTCAACCAGCACACGCAGCGGCGCTATCTGGTGAAAGTGAAAAACGCCGCCACGACCTGGACGCAGCTGTTGTTGTTGCCGGCCGCGCCGTTTGCGTGGCTGGGCGGCAAGCACATGGTGGAAGACATGGCCGATTACGCCTATGACGAACTGCGCCTGCAAGGGGCTTTTGCTGGATTGTAGGATACCGGCAACACAAACTATTTTTTCAGCGGCGGCTCGAAGCGGGTGGATGGGTAGCCTTGTATGTCTTCCATCTGGGCTTCTATCCATGCTTCCGCCAGTGCGACGATTTCCTGCGCTTTGTGCTGTTTGGCATCGATAGGCGGGCCGATGCGCACCTGGATGACGCCGGGGTATTTGATAAAGCTGTTGCGCGCCCAGAACTCCCCGGCGTTGTGAGCCACCGGCACTACCGGGCAGCCGGCGCGCTGCGCCAACATGCCGCCGCTGCCCATGTATTCGCCGCGCTGGCCGGGCGGCACGCGCGTGCCCTCCGGAAATAGCACGATCCAGCGCCCCTGCTTGAGGCGTTCGGCCCCTTGCGTCAGTAATTGCTTGAGCGCGGCGGATTTGGCGTCCCGGTCGATGGCGATGGGGTCGCAAGTGTCCATGGCCCAGCCCCAGACGGGAATGTTCAACAGTTCCCTTTTCAACACAAACGCCATGGGCGGGAAAATGGCCTGTATGGCGATGGTTTCCCAGGCGGATTGGTGTTTGCACAAAATAATGCCGCTGTGTGGCGGGATGTGCTCGGCGCCTTGCACGGCAAAGCGCAGGCCGCACACTTTATCCAGCGCCAGCAGTACAAAGCGCACCCAATACTGCGCCAGGCCGTAGCGGGTGCTGAACGGGGCGTGACGGTGCAGCACCATCAACGGACAAACGACGAGGGTGGTCAGGACCATGGCGGCATAGAACACGGCCGAGCGCAGTATCAGCCATCCCCAGTCCAGCCAGGCAAGGGGTGGGCGTGGTGGGCAGGAGGGCTCAGGCGATGAGGTGCTGGGCGGCGTCATATAAATCCTCGTAAACGGGGTAGGGGAGGTGGGGGTGCTGGGCCAGGGTGCGGCGGCCTTTACCGGTTTTTACCAGTATGGGCTGGCAGCCCACGGCGGCGGCGGCTTGCAGGTCGCGGTACGAGTCGCCGATGGCGGGTAGGTCGCGCAAATCCGCCCCGGTGTCGGCGGCAAACTGCTGGAACAGGCCGGGTTTGGGTTTGCGGCACGCGCAGCCGTCATCCGGGCCGTGTGGGCAGACGTAGATGCGCTCGACCCGCCCACCCGCCTGTTGCAGCAGGCGATGCAGTTTATCGTGCATGGCCGCCAGGGTGGCTAAGTCGAAATAGCCGCGGGCGATGCCGGACTGATTGGTGAGCACGGCGATTCGAAAACCATGCCGGTTCAACAGCGCCATGGCTTCGATGCTGCGCGGCAGGGGGTTCCATTCGGCGGGGGATTTGATGAAGTTATCGGAGTCCTGGTTGATGACGCCATCGCGGTCGAGGATGATCCAGGGCATGTCAGCGAAATGCCGTCCGCAGTTGCTGGTTGATTTCTTCCATGTCAAACGCCGCCGGGTCGAACGCGCCGCCTATCCATTCCAGATAGGCGTCATGTTCTTCATGGTCAGGATCCTGGATGGCGTCCAGAAACCCGGCGTATCCATATATGCCGCCCACGTCCTCCGGCGGACCGGCCATTTTTCCTTTGATGCAAACCGGGTAATGCGCCTCGGCATCCGGCAACAGGATTTGCTCGACGACGATCTGGTGCAGCCAGTCGTCGCCGAAATCGTAGATATATTTGAACTTATCGTGTTTCTGGATGCCGAGTTTTTGCAGGGTAATGCGGCGTTCATCCTGTACGGGTTCCCAGTCATCCGCCGAGGGTCTGCCGTAATTGACGAAATCTATCGTGAATTGGTGCAGGTGATAGTCTTCCCAACCCATGCAGATTTGAATGGCTTCGTGCAATTGCGCCAGCGTAAAAGTATCCGGCACCAGCAGGCGTCGCCAGATGGGTGGCTTGCAGCCCGACAGGGTGATTTTCAGTTGGTAAATAGCCTGGGGTTGTTTGGCGGATTTGCGTGTCATGACGGCGCGTAGCGGTGTTGGACGGCGGATTAGCATATCCGCTGGGCCAGGAACTGACAAACCGCCGCAACCGTCTGCTCAAAAAGCATCCAGCGCTTCCCGCAGCGTCTTGACCGCCAATACCTGCAAGCCTGCTATCGCTAGTCTGGGCGCGTTTTTATGCGGCACCAGCGCGGTTTTGAAGCCGTGCTTGGCGACTTCTTTCAGCCGCTCGTCGCCGTTGGGCACCGGGCGCACCTCGCCGGTCAGGCCCAGTTCGCCGAACATCACCCAATCGCGCGGCACCGGCTTGTCCCGGTAGCTGGACAGCGCGGCCATCACCACCGCCAGATCGCCGGCGGTTTCGGTCAGGCGCACGCCGCCCACCAGATTGATGAACACGTCCTGATTGCCCATGGGCACGCCACCGTGGCGGTGCAGCACCGCCAACAGCATCGCCAGCCGGTTCTGCTCCATGCCCAGCGTCACGCGGCGCGGCATGCCGGACTGGCATTCGTCCACCAAGGCTTGTACTTCCACCAGCATGGGGCGGCTGCCTTCGCGCGTCACCGTTACCACGCTGCCCGGCGTTTCGCCTTCGTGGCGCGATAAAAATATGGCGGAAGGGTTTTTGACTTCTTTCAAGCCGCCTTCGGTCATGGCGAATACGCCCAGTTCGTTCACCGCGCCGAAACGGTTTTTGAAAGCGCGCACCACGCGGAAACGGCTGCCCGGATCGCCCTCGAAATACAGCACCGTATCCACTATGTGTTCCAGCACGCGCGGCCCGGCCAGCGCGCCTTCCTTGGTGACGTGGCCGACCAGAAACACCACGGTATTGGTCTGTTTCGCCAAACGCACCAATTGCGCCGCGCATTCGCGCACCTGCGCCACCGAACCCGGCGCGGATTGCAGCAACTCGCTGTAGACGGTCTGGATGGAGTCGACCACCAAGACTTGCGGCTTGCGCTCCTGCACTTGGGCGGTGATGCGTTCCAGCGAAGTTTCCGCCAGGGCGAATACCCGCTCCACGCCCAGCTCCAGCCGCTTGGCGCGCAGGCTCACCTGCTGCACCGATTCCTCGCCGGTCACGTACAGCGTCGAAAGCCGTGCGCTCAACGCCGCCACGGTTTGCAGCAGCAGAGTGGATTTGCCGATGCCCGGGTCGCCGCCCAGCAGCACCGCCGAGCCCGGCACCAGGCCGCCGCCCAACACGCGGTCCAGCTCCTGCGTTCCGGTCAGTACCCGCTGGACGTCTTCGGCAGCCACCGACGCCAGCGATACCACCGTACCGCCCGCCGCCCCGGCATAACCACCGCGCCGCGCCGGCTGGGCCGGGGCCGGGGATTCCAGTGATTCCACCAGGGTGTTCCAGCCGCCGCAGCCCGGGCACTGCCCGGCCCATTTGGGCTGTACGTGGCCGCACTCGGTGCAGCGGTGGACGACGGTGGCGGGTTTGGTGCGGGACATGGATGCTCGATATTGGCTGGATTGAAAGCCTCAACCCAGCGTTGCGGGTTCTTAGAAGAAATCGACGGCGGTGGGGGCGGGCACGCTGATGGTATCGATGTACTTGGTTTCTTGCTCGGCGATGATGTTGGTGTGCAGCGAGCGCACGCGCTTGACCAAGACTTCGCCTTTGGCGGGAAGGTAAACGACGATGCGCGGATGAATGCTGCCGACGTCTTCCGACAGCACCGGCAGGTTTTCGGTTGCCAGGTATTCGCGCACAAAGCTGATGTTGCGCGCGCCGACATCCGACAGTCTCGCAAGGATGCGGCCACCGCCAAAAATCTTGGCTTCCAGGTTTTTGCGCGCGCCGCCGTTTTTCATGATCTCGTTGATCAAGTGCTCCATGGCGTAATTGCCGTACATGGTGGCGGCGGAGCCCCAATCGCGCTGCTCGGCCATTTCCGGCGTGAACGGCAGCATGAAATGATTCATGCCGCCGACGCCGCTCACCCGGTCCCTTATGCACGCCGCGACACAGGAGCCCAGCGTGGTGTAGATGGCTTCGTCGTTGCGCGTGACGTAAAACTCTCCGGGTTGCAGACGGGCCAGGGGTTTGGCCAGTTTCTCGTCCCAGGTGCGCTTGATGTGCTCAAAACCGCGCAAAGACGGCGGCAGCGGGGGATTATCGGTGGCTGGAAGATACATGTTCCGCTGACACTCTGCTGAAGCGACGCATTAGGCCGTCATGACAGGCAAGCCTGATCGGCCTGATGAGCATTGAGAAAAGCTTCCACGGCCAGGCGCTTGCCGCCGGGCAATTGCACTTCATCCAGGCGCAGCATGCCATCGCCGGTGGCCACGTGCATGGTTTTGCCGCAGACGGTCACGCGGCCGGGTTCGCCGTGGGCTGATTGCGGCAATGCCTGGGCGCGCCAAATGCGCAGCTGTTTGCCTTGAAAGCCGGTTTCCGCCACCGGCCAGGGGTTGAATGCCCGCACCAGCCGCTCCAGGTGTGCCGCCGGTTGTGTCCAGTCGATGCGCGCTTCCTGTTTGCTGAGCTTTTCCGCATAAGTCACCAAGGCGTCCTGCTGTACTTCCCCGGCCAGCTTTTCAGCCCACAGATCGGGCAGGGCAGTGCGCAGCAAATCGGCGCCGAGCAACGCCAGACGGTCGTGCAATTCTCCGCCGGTTTCATCGGCGCCGATGGGGGTGACGGATTTTTTCAACATGGGGCCGGCATCCAGTTTAAGCTCGATGCGCATCAGCGTAACCCCGGTTTGCGGATCGCCGGCGAGCAGGGCCCTTTGGATGGGCGCCGCGCCGCGCCAGCGCGGCAGCAGGGAGGCGTGCAGGTTGACGCAGCCCAGGCGCGGTGCGTCCAGTACCGTCTGCGGCAGCAACAGGCCGTAGGCCACCACCACCATCAGATCGGCGTTCAGCGCTTGCAGGTTTTCCACGGCACCGGGCTCTTTGAACGAAACCGGCTGTAGTACCGGCAAGCCGTGCCGTAGCGCCAGTTGCTTGACCGGGCTGGCCAGCGCGTGCCGGCCCCGTCCGGCGGGCCGGTCCGGCTGGGTATAGACGGCGCACGGCGCATGGCCGGCATCCAGCAGCATCTGCAGGGTAGGCACGGCAAAATCCGGCGTACCGGCGAAAATGATCTTCATATCAGCAAGGCGTTGGGGTGTAGCCGGTGAAGCGGCTAGATCGGAGCGGCGTGCGAACCGGGCTTGGCGCGCGGTTCATGTTTTTGGCGATGGGCTTTTTGGATTTTTTTGCGCGCCATGTGCCGTTTCAAGGGTGATAGATAGTCGACGAACAGCTTGCCTTCCAGGTGATCCAGTTCGTGCTGGATGCACACCGCCAGCAAGCCGCCGGTTTCCAGCTCGAATGATTGGCCGGTACGGTCTTGCGCGCGCACCGTGATTTTTTCGGCCCGCGTGATTTTTTCGAACACGCCGGGTACGGATAAACAGCCCTCTTCGGACTCTTCCTCGCCTTCCTTGCTGATGATTTCCGGGTTGATCAAACACAAAGGCGAGTTTTTTTCTTCGGTGACGTCGATCACCACCACGCGCTTGTGAACGTTGACCTGGGGCGCGGCCAGTCCAACGCCCGGTGCTGCGTACATGGTTTCCAGCATATCGTCCAGCAATCGCCTGGCGGCATCGTCCACCACCGCTATGGGCTGGGCTTTTTTGCGCAATCGTTCGTCGGGGAATTCAAGGATGGTCAGAATGGTCATGTCGTTGGTTGCCAGGTCATGTGCTGTATGCAATTCTAACGGAATTTCTCTACACTTGGCAGGAAACCCGCCCACCGACGCCGCATAAATGAAGGGTTAGCCGGGGGTATAGCGCTGAATTCGGAACTTTTGCCCATGAATATACGTATTACCCTGATCGGCTTGTTGACACTGACTATCGGCACCGGCGCGATGGCGGAAAAAAAAGAACTGGTGCTCAATCCCCAGCATCCCGAGCAATACGTGGTGGCTCAAGGCGATACCCTGTGGGATGTGGCGGGCAAATTTCTCAAAGATCCCTGGTTGTGGCCGGAATTGTGGGCCGCGGGGGACGGAAGCACGCGCATTTTGCACCCCGGTGACGTGTTGAGGCTGAGCCAGGTCGACGGTAAACCGCGTTTGTTGTTGAATGATCCCGGCACTGCGCCGCGCCGTCGTGGTGGCGCACTGCCCGTGGTCAAGCTGTCGCCCAAAGTACGCGCCACCGATATCAGCGGGGAAATACCGGTTATCCCCCTAAGCACCATCCGCGCTTTCCTCAGTTCGCCCAAAGTCGTGGAAGAAAGCACGCTGGATAACGCGCCTTATCTGCTGGCATTGGCTGATGGGCGCAGCGTCGCCGGAACCGGCGAAAAAATTTATGTGCAAGGCGTGGATGCCGCCGATCAATCGGCTTATGGCTTGTTCCACAAAGGCAAGCCCTTTCTGGACGGCGACAGCGGCGACGAACTGGGTTATGAAGCCATCCAGGTAGCCGACGTCAGCCTGCTGCAGGAAGGTGATCCCGCCATATTCCAGATAAACCACGCTTTCAGGGAGGTGAAGGCCGGTGACCGCTTATTGCCGCTGGACGATGAGCGGGTGCCGTCCCGCTATGAACCCCATGCACCCGATGTTGAATTGAAAGGCCATATCGTCGGCATCATGGGCGATGCGCCGCACGTGGGGCATTATTCCGTGGTGGTGGTGGACAAGGGCGGCAACGATGGGCTGGAAGTCGGTCACGTGTTGGACGTGACCCGCAACAACCGCGTCGTACCCGATACGCGCAGCAACAACCCCTATGAAGAAATCACCCTGCCGCCGGAAGTCGTGGGTAATCTGTTGATTTTCCGCACTTTCGAGCGCGTCAGTTTTGGCTTGATCATGAAAGCCAGCCTCGGCTTGACGGTGGGCGACGTGGTGCAAACCCCATAACAACTGGGCAGCGCCCCAGGTCGGCATCATTTCCCGTGTTCTATCTCGACTTGTTTTTTGCGCTTTCGCGCCATAACGTGGATTACGTGGTGATCGGCGGCTTGGTTGCCATAAAAGCAGGGGCGTGAACGACGACGTCGACTATGGGTTAGACATGCGCACATCCGAACCGAATACACTGCGGGACTGGCTGGCCCTGGTGCGCGCGCCGGGTGTGGGCAGCGTCTCCTGTCTCAAACTGCTGGAACGCTGGGCCACGCCGGCTGCGGTATTGGCGCAAACGGAAGCCGCGTTGCGTGAATTCGGGCTGGCTCCGGAAACCGTGGCCTGTCTGCGCCAACCCGACTGGCAGACAGTCGACGCCGATCTGGCCTGGCTGGAAGCGGAAGGTTGCCACGCCATTACCCTGGCCGATGCCCTGTACCCGCCGCTGCTCAAGCAAATCCACGATCCTCCCGCCGTGCTGTTCGTGCGCGGCGATCCGGCAGTGCTGTCCCTGCCGCAACTGGCGGTGGTGGGTAGCCGCAATCCTACTCCCCCCGGCGAACAAACCGCCCTGGACTTCAGCGCCGCCCTCGGCCGGGCCGGCTTTGTCATTACCAGCGGCATGGCACTGGGCATCGACGCCGCCGGCCATCGCGGGGCGCTGGCCGGCGGCGGCAATACCGTGGCTGTGGTCGGCACCGGTCTGGATAGGGTCTATCCGGCGCGCCACCGGCGATTGGCCCACGATATTGCTGAACACGGTGCGCTGGTTACCGAGTTTTTGCCGGGCACGCCGGTGTTGCCGGGCAATTTTCCGCGCCGCAATCGTCTTATCAGCGGCCTTAGCCTGGGGGTGTTGGTGGTGGAAGCGGCGGCGCAAAGCGGCTCTTTGATTACCGCGCGTCTGGCGCTGGAGCAGGGGCGCGAAGTGTTCGCCATTCCCGGTTCCATTCACAATCCGCTGGCCAAGGGTTGTAACGCCTTGATTCGCCAGGGCGCCAAATTGGTGGAAACGGTGGAGGATATATTGGAAGAGCTGGGCGCTTATGCGGGTCCGGCTTTATCCGGGGAAAACCCGCCGTCAGGCGCGCTGGAACCCTCCGCCGAACACCTGCGTCTGCTCAAATTTGTTGCCTATGAGCCCACCACAGTAGATACTCTAGTCGCGGCCAGCGGTGAAACGCCTGAAGTTGTTGCTTCCACGTTGCTATTGCTGGAGTTGTCGGGACACATTGCTTCCGCTGCAGGTGGTCGCTATTACCGGTTGTAACAGACCACACCCAGGCTCTCCGCCTGATAACCCATGAAAACCAGCCCACTCGATGAAAGAAAACGTATTTGACATCCTGATCTACCTGTTCGAAAACTACATTGACGACGACAGCAATCGGGTATCCGATCCGGACGTCATCAATAACGAATTGGTGGAAGCCGGTTTTCCCCAAGCGGTCATCAACAAAGCATTTTATTGGCTGGAGTCCCTGGCTGAACAGCGCACCGTCAAAACCAGCCTGTCCGCCTGCCGCATTTATTGCGAAGAGGAAATGGCGCGCCTGGATGTGGAATGCCGGGGGTTTCTGCTGTACCTGGAACAGTGCGAGATCCTCAACGCCACCAGCCGTGAATTGATCATCGATCGGCTCATGGCGCTGGAAGAAGACGACATCACCCTGGACGACCTCAAGTGGGTGGTGCTGCTGGTGTTGTTCAGCCAGCCCGACGAGGAAGTGGCTTTCGCACGCATGGAAGACCTGGTGTATGGCACTATTCCCCAGCAATTGCACTAAACCATCGTTTTTCGCTTCATCCCTTATTCTGTCTCCATGAGCAACAATCTCGTCATCGTCGAATCGCCCGCCAAGGCCAAGACCATCGAAAAATACTTGGGCAAGGACTTTCACGTCCTTGCTTCTTACGGCCACGTGCGCGACTTGATCCCCAAGGAAGGCGCGGTAGATCCTGAACACGACTTCGCCATGCGCTACGAAGTCATCGAAAAAAACAGCAAATACGTGCAAGCCATCGCCAAGGCTGCCAAAGACGCCGATGCGCTGTATCTGGCGACCGACCCTGACCGCGAAGGCGAGGCCATTTCCTGGCACATCCACGAAATTCTGCGCGAAAAAAACGTGCTGAAAGACAAGCCGGTGTACCGCGTGGCTTTCCACGAAATCACCAAGCGCGCCATCACCGAGGCTATTGCCGATCCCAAGCTCCTGTCCATGAATCTGGTCAACGCCCAGCAGGCGCGCCGCGCTCTGGACTATCTGGTCGGCTTTAATCTTTCGCCGCTGCTGTGGAAAAAAATCCGCCGCGGCTTGTCGGCGGGCCGCGTACAAAGCCCGGCCTTGCGCATGATTGTCGAGCGGGAGCTGGAAATCGAAGCGTTCCAGACCCGCGAATACTGGACCATAGACGCCGCCGCGCAAACCGCCAAGGCGCAGGAGTTCAAAGCGCGCCTGACTTATTACGCCAGCGACAAACAAGAGCAGTTCAGCGTCACCAACACCGAGCAGGCCGCGCAAATGCGCGCCGAACTGCTGAACGCGGCGGCGGGCAGTTTGCGCGTATCGAAACTGGAAAAGAAGCAGCGCAAGCGCAATCCGGCCCCACCGTTCATCACTTCGACGCTGCAACAGGAAGCCGCGCGCAAGCTGGGTTTCACCACCCGCCGCACCATGACCGTCGCCCAGCAATTGTACGAAGGCATCGACATCGGCGGCGAAGCCGTGGGTCTGATCACCTATATGCGTACCGACTCGACGGCGCTGTCGGTGGATGCCGTAACGGAGATTCGTCAATTGATAGGCGAGCGTTTCGGCAATGAAAATCTGCCGGACGCGCCGCGCATCTACAAAACCAAATCGAAAAACGCCCAGGAAGCGCACGAAGCCGTGCGCCCCACTTCGGCGTTGCGCGTGCCGGAAAGCCTGAAAAGCTATTTGAGCGCGGACCAGGTCAAGCTGTACACCCTGATCTGGAAGCGCACCGTCGCCTGCCAGATGATCCACGCCACCATCAATACCGTGGCGGCCGACCTGGCGGGCGGTGAAGGCCACGTATTCCGCGCCACTGGTTCCACCATCGCCCATCCCGGCTTTATGGCGGTATACCTGGAAGGCCGCGACGACGCTGCGGCCGATGATGACGAAGAAAGCGTGCTGCCGCCCTTGCAGGAAGGCGAAGACGTGGACCTGCTGGACGTTATCACCGCCCAGCACTTTACCGAACCACCACCGCGCTACACCGAAGCCAGTCTGGTCAAAACCCTGGAAGAACACGGCATCGGCCGGCCTTCCACCTATGCTTCCATCATTTCCACCTTGCAGCAGCGCGAATACGTCACGCTGGACAGCAAGCGCTTTTACCCGACCGACGTGGGGCGCATCGTCAATAAATTTCTTACCGAGCACTTCACCCAATACGTCGACTACAACTTCACCGCGCTGCTGGAAGACGACCTGGACGCCGTGGCGCGCGGTGAAAAGCAGTGGGTGCCGCTGCTCAAGCAATTCTGGGTGCCGTTCACCGGCCTGATTTCCAGCAAAGACGAAAGCCTCAAGCGCCAGGACGTCACCCAGGAAGCCATGGACGAAGCCTGCCCGGAATGCGGTTCCAAGCTCTCCATCCGCCTGGGGCGCAATGGCCGCTTTGTCGGCTGCACCAACTATCCCGAGTGCAAATACACGCGCAACCTCAACCCGGAAGCCAACACCGAGGAAGTCAAGCCGGAAATCGTCGAAGGCCGCGTCTGCCCCGAGTGCAGCCTGCCTTTGGTCATCAAAACCGGCCGTTACGGCAAGTTCATCGGTTGCAGCGGCTATCCCAAGTGCAAGTTCATCGAACCGTTGGTTAAGCCCGCCGACACCGGCGTGACTTGTCCCGAATGCAAAACCGGCACCCTGCTGACGCGCAAATCCCGCTTCGGCAAGCTGTTCTATTCCTGTTCGACTTATCCCAAGTGCAACTACGCGGCCTGGAACCCGCCCATCGCCGAGCCGTGTCCCAACTGCGGCTGGCCGATACTGACGCTGAAAACCACCAAGCGGCGCGGCACTGAAAAAGTCTGCCCGCAAAAAGACTGCGGCTATGCCACGCCTTATGAAGGCGTAATGCCGGAAGGGGTTTAATCGTGAGGTTAATCGTTCCCACGCTCTGCGTGGGAATGCAGCCCGGGACGCTCCGCGTCGCGCGACTGCTGGGGATGTTGCTTTTTGCAAGTTACCGAATGCTTAATCAAAGCCGCCGCGTCAGTCGTAGGCTACGCTTACTTTGCGGCGCTTAAAGTACCATTCTCAGCTTGATAGTCGATTAAAACGGCAGTGAAGTACCTCGCAAAAATATCCGCCTGTGTGGATACGGGACGCAGAGCGTCCCTGGCTGCGTTCCCACGCAGAGCGTGGGAACGATAAAACAATAAAATAGTCACCCTAATTTTCAACTTGATCAGGTGCAAACCATGACCAACCCAACTTCTTTTGTCGCCGTATTAATGGGCTCCGATTCGGACCTGCCGGTGATGCAAGCCACGCTGGATGTGCTCACACAACTGGGGGTAGCGCATGAAGTACGCATCACCTCCGCCCACCGTACGCCGGACGCTACCCGTGCTTACGTGCAGGAAGCCGACCAGCGCGGCTGCGACGTCTTCATCGCCGCCGCCGGCATGGCCGCCCATCTGGCGGGCGCTGTGGCCGCCCACACGCTGAAGCCGGTGCTGGGCGTGCCGCTGGACGCCAGTTCGCTGCAAGGCATGGATGCGTTGCTGTCCACCGTGCAAATGCCCGGCGGCATACCGGTGGGCTGTCTGGCGGTGGGCAAGGCCGGTGCCAAAAACGCCGGCTATCTGGCCGCGCAGATACTCTCCATCAACGACCCCGTCCTGGCGCAAAAGCTGCGCGCGGACCGCGCCAAAACCGCCGACGAAGTCATCAGGAAGAATGCTGAATTGCAGACAAAACTGGCTGTATAGATCGAGCGGGTCGAGCTGGTTCCCAAGCTCCAGCTTGGGAACCAGCCGGAAACCAGTCAAAGATGACGGCGCGTACCACTTCTGACCATAAAGTATTTAAGCCTTGCTCACCCCCTGGCAACTACGCCTGACCGTCCGGCGGCTCAACGCCGGCGGCATCATCGCCCACCCTACCGAAGCGGTGTACGGCTTGGGCTGCGATCCTTGCAACGAACGGGCCGTGCAACGCCTGCTGGCGCTGAAAACGCGCCCGGCCCATAAAGGCTTGATCCTGCTGGCCGGTGATTTCGTGCAAATCCAGCCTTACCTGAATATCCCGCCGGAACGCTATGCGCAATTGCTGTCCAGCTGGCCCGGTCCGGTGACCTGGGTGGTGCCGGCCAGTTCCAGGCTGCCAAGCTGGCTGGGCGTCGACGGTACCATCGCCGTGCGCGTCACCGCCCACCCGTTGTCCGCCGCATTGTGCCGCGCATTCGGCGGCCCGCTCATTTCCACCAGCGCCAATCCCGGCGGCAAACGCCCGGCCCGCGACGCGCTCAGCGTCAGGCGCTATTTTCCCGAAGCAAACGTGTTGATTGTGCACGGTACCACCGGCGGCGCGGCGCGGCCTTCGGCCATTTATGACGCGGTCAGCGGTGCCCGGTTGCGCTGAGCGCGGTAGGGAATATCAGCCGTTATTCAAACCGGCAAGTACCCGTTGCAGTGTGATCAACGCGATGGGGCGCTTTTGCTCTTCCAGATAAGCCATCAGCTGTTCGATATAAGCGTCGAACTCCACCAGCCCCAGCGCCCGCGCCGACTCCGTCGCCAGTTTGAACCACTCCACCGCTGATTCCAAAAAAGCGCGCAGCAGACCTTGGTTATACAACGCTTTTCTCAGTTGTTCTTCGATGGCTTCGATACTGTCCGCCGCCGTGTCGTTCCGCCAGCCGGCTGCAGCGAGCAAATAGGTGCGCTGGCCGGAACGCAGGTCGCGCGGCCAGCCCATCACGTCGTTGATCAGGCCGAACGCAACCCCCAGCCTGTTAATAAGCTCGGCGATCAAGGCATCCCATTGATTTTGCCCGGCGAGAGCGGCGACGGCCAACACCGGGGTTTGCGCAAAAGCGACTTTGCGGGCGTGGTTTTCAAACAAGGCACGAGGATAAGGTTGATCGGACAGCACTTGCGTGCGTTCTTCCAGCGTAGCGGCGGTAAATTCCAGCCAGACCCGGTCGAATCCGCGCCAGAAATCTTCCGCCTCGGGCAGCGCCCAGCGATACAGCCGGTACATTTCGGCGCAGCAGACGTTGCCGAACAACGACAAATCCTGTTCGGCCAGGCGGGGATCGTCGAGCAGATCGTCCTGGATGCGGATGAAGATATAACCCCACATCGTCGCCGCCAGGATGGCATATAGCGCCTGATCAGCATGAGCGTTTCTCTCACCCCGTCCCGCTCCCGGAGGGCGAGGGGGAATAAGGTCGCCGCGATTTTCATAACAACCTTCGCGTTTCAGGCGCAGATACAGCCAAAACGGAATGTGCAGCAAAGGCGCTGAACGCGGGCGGGAAAAATAGGAGCGGTAACCGGTATCCGGTTCGCTGACCTTGTCCAAAAAACGCCGTGCCAGCGCGGCGAGCGAATCCGGCAGTTCGGCAAGCCGCTGCTCCATGATGTCCCAGGCGGCGCCGATTGCGGCATCCAGGGTCAAATCAGGCATCTGACCTGATTCCTGCCAGCCGCTTTGGCGGCATAAAGCGCTTTATCGGCCATATCGGTCAGCATTTGCTCGGTCATTTGCTCGGTGGGCACGATGGAGGCGACGCCTATGCTCAAAGTGACGCAGTCCGATATGGATGAGTTGCGGTGCGGAATATTCAATTTTTCGACGTTCAGGCGCATGGTTTCAGCCAGCGACTTGGCGGATTCCAAATGTGTGTCCGGTAGTAACACGACAAATTCCTCGCCGCCGTAACGGGCGACAAAATCCGGGGATCGTTTGATGGTTTTGCCGAGCACGCCGGCTATGTTGATCAAACACTCGTCGCCCGCCAAGTGTCCGTATGAGTCGTTGTATTTTTTAAAGTCGTCGATATCGACAAATAATAACGACAGCGGTGCGTGATTACGCAGTTCCCGACTCCATTCCAAAGCCAACATTTCGTCGAATCTGCGGCGATTGGGAATGCCGGTAAGGCCGTCCAGGCAGGCGATTTTTTCCAGCAAATCGCTTTTACGCTTGAGTTCCAAATGGGTTTTTATGCGCGCCTGCACCACAGGCAGGTTGAACGGTTTGGTGATGTAATCCACCGCGCCCAGCGACAAGCCATCCAATTCGTCCTTGGCATCCACTCTGCCGGTAATAAATATGACCGGGATATTATGGGTGTTTACATTGGCTTTAAGTTTTTTGCATACCGTGTAGCCGTCCATTTCAGGCATGCCGATATCCAATAGAATCAAATCCGGCAAATCGCTGGCGGCGGCCAGCTCCAGGGCGCTACGGCCATTAATGGCGACGATGATTTCGTAGCTTTGTTTCAGCGTTTCCGCCAGCACTTTGATATTGGTCGGCTGATCGTCGACGATGAGTATTTTTTGCCGTGTTTTCTGGCTGGGCGGCGTTTCAACCTCGATGAGTTCCCCCTGGGGCAGCAGCATGGCCAGGGCGGATGGGTAATCCAGTTTCTTTATCGCCCCTTCAAGCTGGACCATTTCATCGCTGGACAGTTTGTCGGCGAATTCAGGACGGAGCTTGTCGAAATAGGGTTCGACATCGATCCGTCCTTCCTTCAGCAGCAGAATAAAATGTTGTAGTGAAGGCTTGGCAGTCAAATGATCGGCAGGTACAAGAGCGGCATTTGCCATCTCAGGCCGCTGGTGCATGGGCGGAATTTTTTTGATCGAGTCGATCACGCGTTTAAGGGCCTGCTCACAATCCGCCAACAGGGTGTGCACGTCGTTGCGTTGGCCGATAATCGCCGCTTCCAGCGCTTTGGCCGCATCAAACACGGAAGTGATGGCCAGATTGCCGGCGACGCCTTTTAAGCCATGGGTTAATTGCTGGGCGGCAGACGCATCCCCCGCCAAAAGCAAGCTATGGGCTTTGGCCGGCATCCCTGCAAAATCCTCGGAAAATTGACTCAGCAATTCACGATAAATTTGGCCATTGCCGGCAACGTTTTTGATGCCCTGTTGGACGTCGACGTCGACCAGCACGTCCTGCCAATCGTCGGCGTCCAGGGTTTCCTGTAAAGGTTTCAGGCTCTGCGTTTTGCAGATTCCCGCTGGGTCGATGTATTGCACCAGAACGTCCAACAGCTTATCGATGTTGATCGGTTTGGTCACGTAGTCGTTCATGCCCGCCTGCAGGCATTTGTCCCTGATGCCGGACATGGCGTGCGCCGTCAGTGCAATGATGGGCAGATGCTGGTAGCGAAGGTCGGAACGAATAATGCCGCAAGCTTCGTAGCCATCCATTTCCGGCATTTGCAAATCCATGAGTACCGCATCGAATGGCGAATTTTTGATTTGCGAAATAGCGTCCGGACCGCTGCCGGCCAAACAGACGTCAAACCCTTCGGATTCCAGCATTTCCTTGGCAACCACCCGGTTGGCAAGGTAGTCGTCCACGACCAGCACTTTGGCGCCGCGAATACTGTCCAGATTATTTTGGGCCTGGGCACCGGCGCTGGTTTTGCTGATCTCCCCCGTGCCGGGCAGCGCAACCCCCAGGGTTTTGGCGATGGTTTCGAACAGGACCGACGGGTTGATCGGCTTGACGAGCAGACCGTCCAAATCGAAGCCGTTCACATAATTCATGATTTCGTCCTTGTTATAGGCCGTCACCATGATGATGGTGGGAATGGATTTGATCACGGGACTGCTTTTGATGCGCCTGGCCGCCTCGATACCGTTCATGCCCGGCATTTTCCAATCCATCAACACCAGTGCGAAAGGCGAATCGGCGTCCTGGTTTTCCAGAATTTGTATCGCCTGGTCTCCCGAGTGAGCGATGGCTACGTCAAATGCAAAAGACTCCAGGTAAGTTTGCAGAATTTCCAGCGAAGTCGCATTGTCGTCGACCACGAGAATTCTGGTGCCGCTATACGCCTCGAAAATGCCCTGATGCCTTTTGCTGAATTCATTGGCCAGCCCCAGCCGGCAAGTAAAGCTGAAATTACTGCCCTTGTTGAGCTCGCTCTGCACGGTGATGGCTCCGCCCATCATTTCGACCAGACGCTTGCAGATCGCCAAGCCCAAGCCCGTGCCGCCGTATTTTCGCGTCGTGGAGATATCCGCCTGACTGAACGCGACAAACAGCTTGTCGATTTGCGCGGCATCCAGCCCGATGCCGCTGTCGATCACCGAAAACTTAAGCGTCACGCTTTCCAGCAGGTTTACCGAGGTTTCGTCGGGCCGGCATTCGATTTTGACCAGAATCTCGCCGGAGTCGGTAAATTTGATGGCATTATTGACCAGGTTAAGCAGTACCTGACCCAGCCGCAACGAATCGCCGCGCAGATACATCGGGACATCGGGCGCGATCGAGTAATTCAGGTCCAAGCCTTTTTCGTCGGCTTTTATGCAGGTTATCGTCGATATATTGTCCAGGACTTCTTCGAGGTTAAAATCGGTGGTTTCAAGCTCCAGCTTGCCGGCTTCGATTTTCGAAATGTCCAGTATGTCGTTGATGATGCCCAGCAGCGAGGCGGCGGCGGCATCCACCCTTTTGAGATAATCCGCCTGTTTGGGGGTGAGTTCTGTTTTTAACGTCAGCTGAGTCATGCCGATAATGGCATTCATCGGCGTGCGGATTTCATGGCTGACCATGGAAAGAAATTCGGATTTGCTGCGATTGGCGATAACCGCCTGGTCTCTGGCATCGGCCAATTCAGCCGTGCGGGCCGCCACATCCTGTTCGAGCGATTGGTTGTAATTTTCGAGTTTGATGTAGGAGTCGTGCAATTGCCCCGACATGTCCACAAAAGCAGCGGCCAAAACGCCAATCTCATCGTTGGTGTTTACATCGAGATCTTCGGTTGCCGAAAATTCGCCGCGCGCCAAGCGGTTTGCCACTCGCGTCAGTTGTATCAGCGGGCGGGAGAACCTGACCGACAAACCGACGAGGATGAGGGCGGAAAAAAGAATGAACGCTACCGCGGTAATCAGCGATTTTTCCATCATCTCCTGAATGCGCTGATCGTTTTTCGCGTGCGAGTTTACGATTTCCTGGTTGAGCTGGTTCAGCGAGAGCACCAGTCTCAGCACACCCCAAGGTTCCGCGCTGATTTTGACGGGCTGTATCAATTCGATGACGTGACGGCCGTCGCTCTCGTATTCGTTGACGCTGGTGGCAGGTTGCCTGGCCGCATAAACGCTGGCCGCATCATTCGCGATTTCCTGTTCCAGCGCGGGGTTTTGGGTATGAATAAAAACCACATTGGAAGCATTCATCAAAATGATGCTGTTCAATTCCTTGTTTTCCACGACGGACTTATTGAGCAATTCCGATACCAGGGAAAAATTATAGGTGGCGAGCCCATTTTCAACCTGATCGGTCAAACTGCCGGCGGTAATTTTGGCGCGTTCGATCAATTGTTCCGTCATGAGCAGGATCCTATGCTCCAGTTCCTGATTAAGAATTTTCTTTTGCTCTGCAATCTGGATGTAAGTCGATACCAGCAGCAATACCAAAATCAAACCACTCATGGTAGACAGCAGTTTCCAGCGGATGCCTCGCTTTACTTTCCGGCTATGCATGGCGTTCACTATGCGTTATTCGATGACTTGATTGACGGAATCCAGCGCGTCCTGGTTTAACCGTACGTTAAAGCTGTTAAGCGTCTTCATGTTGAGAATGACGTGGGATCCGGCCGGGCTTACCACTTTTTCCGTGATTTTGGTGCCGGTCAGCAAATCATCCACCAATGCCGCCGCCTGTCTGCTGATGGTATAGATATCGGGGGAAATAATCAGCAGCGCGCCCAAATCCGTGTAAATTTTGTCATAAGCAAACACGGGTTTTTTCATGGCGTTGCTTTGCCCGAAAATCTCCATGGTGGCATCCTTGCTGGATAAAACGCTGGGGTCGGAAATCAGCCACAAGGCATCGACTTTTGGCAGCAATGAGCGTAATGCCGGGGCTAACTCGGTGTGGTCGTCGATCGATTTTCCGATAATTTCGATGCCGGCGTCCCTGGCGGATTTAACGGCTTCCGCCACCCATTCCTCATTGAATTTTTCGCTGTAAACAATGCCGATTTTTCTGACGTCCGGAAATAGATAGCGGAACGTCATCAATTGCATGCCAGCCGGCAGCTCATTGGATACCCCGAAAGTATGATCTTCCAGCGGCAGCCGCTGCCAGTTGATGGCGGACGAAAATATGATTTTGCTGTCCGCGGCCAGCTGATTGATCAGCATGTAGGCGTTCGAGCCTATGGCATAAGTGATTTTTATCTTGCTTTGCTGGAATAACTTCTGAATGACTTCGTCGTGCGGCTGTCCGTCACCCAGGTCGATGATGATTTTCTCGCCGGTTTGGCTGGCTTCGAAGGTGCTTTGCGCCAGGGCGTACCTGCCGACGCTGTTGTCGGAGTTGAGTATAAGCACGGCATTGCTGGGGTCGGCAGGCAGTTGCATCGACAATATTGAGCACGTCATTGCGGCAGCGGCTAATAAGCGGGTTTTAAATCCGTGCTTGGCAAGACGAATAATCTTTGCAGTCAATATTTTATTCATTTCCCTTTGACCTCCGTGACATTTAATGTCGCAAGCTCTGACGGCGTCAGCGGCCTCCAATCATCCAGCCCCAGCATGCGTAATTTGAGTTTGCCGTCCGGATTTGTGCTCATTTTCATCAGCGTTGCCAGCAATTTTGCGGCACCGGCATCCGCTTTCTGATGAACGACGGCCAAAGTCAGCAATATTTCCTTGCTGATGCCCAGCTGTCTTAGCTGTGAATATTGTTTTTCATTGATGTCTTTGAAGTTTTCCAGGCTTTTTTCGCTGGTCAATGCGGCGGAAGCGATGCCGAAACCGACGGCCATCAGCGCGTCTATGTCCTTGGGTACCAATACGAATTTTACGCTGCTGACAACGTCTTCGTTGGCACTGCCGACCATTTCCCTGAGTAGGTTTTCCGAATAGCTGATATTGCTCGCCGTTGCGATCTTTTTTCCTTTCAGATCGTTGATGCTTTCAATGTCATGTTGTGTCGAAAGAATTTTTCGTTGAGTCGTTTTATTGTTGGAAACCCCGATCAAGGCGGGTACCAATGATGCCTGGTCCTTGAGCATCGAGTAATGCCAGCTGGAAAGCAGCATGACTCCCTTGTCGTTTTCCGCCACAAAGCTTTCGAAATTACTCTGGTCGCTGAACGGTTGAAAGTAGTAATCGCCAAACTGCGATAAATAGGTGTCGAATGTGATTTTTAGGGAAACAAAATTGTTGATATTCGTTTCTGAATTATAAAAATAGAGAATGGACTGCGGTTCTTTTTCACCGGCTCCTGGGTAACAGGGCACGGCAAAAAACCACAGCAGTACTGCCAGAACGAAATACTTGATCAACGTTGTTTTCATGGTTGGATGGCCGACAGATCCCTCTACATTTTCACGGCATCAAGCCGGAGAGCTGCCGTATTGCCAAAAATTGCTTTCAAGCCGATGTGGGAGGCTGGGTGGCGCGGGGAAAGCAGTCGGCAAACTTTGCGCCAAAAAACATGGCGATGTAAACCAGCATGCCGACCAGGATCAGCGACAAAATGAAGGGGAAGCGGGAATGCACAAACAGCACCAGGGCAAAATCCGTCACGAACAGGCTGGTTAATACCGGGTGTTCCAGGAATTTTTTTACTGAGAATTTACAGGCCATGTTGTTACCTCTTGATGTTGGTATTGTTTGAATAACGGTACTGTAGGTAAATCTGCAGCCGATCAGTGCGGGCTTTGGGATTTCTCCACAAAGATTTTCGAATTTCGCGAGTGCCTGAATACCAATGGCCGGCTGGTCGCTGCGGTGTGATCTTTATTGGCTGCCGCGATGGCGGCATCGATTTTGGCTCGATCGGCCGACAAGCCGCAAACGGGGTCGGTGGCATACATGTCGCCCGTCATCAAATAAGCCTGGCAGCGGCATCCGCCAAAATCCTTGTGTTTTTCCGGGCAGCTTTGGCAAGGTTCCGGCATCCACGCATCACCGCGAAAGCGGTTGAACGCGGGCGAGTCCTCCCAGATGGTTTGTATGCTGTAATCCCGCACGTTGGGGCAGTTCAGTCCCGGCAATACCCTCGCTTCATGGCAGGGCAGCGCCTGGCCGTCAGGGGCTATGGTCAGAAACGTCGTGCCCCAGCCGTTCATGCAGGCTTTGGGCCGGTCTTCGTAGTAATCCGGCACGACGTAGTAAATTTTCATTTTGCCGGCCATCCGCGTTTTGTATTCCTGCGCGATGGCTTCCGCTTCGATGAATTGCGCCTGGGTAGGCAGCAATTGGTCACGGTTGAGCAGCGCCCAGCCATAGTATTGGCAGTTGGCCAGCTCCAGATAATCCGCCCCCAGTTCCACCGCCATATCCAGGATTTCGCGCATCTGATGGATGTTTTGCCGATGGATGACCACGCACAGCACCATGGGATAACCGTGCCGCTTGATCAGGTGCGCTACGGCTTTTTTGTGCTCGAAGCTTTCCGTGCCGGCCAGGAAATCGTTCAGCGTTTTTTCCGGGGACTGGATGCTGATCTGAATATGGTCCAACCCGGCGCTTTTCAGAGCGACGATTTTAGGTTCATCCAAACCATAGCCGGAACTGATCAGGTTGCTGTAATAGCCTAAATTCCTGGCGTGTTGCACCAGTTCCGGCAAATCCGGGCGGATCAAGGGTTCGCCGCCGGAGAGCCCCAGTTGCACGGCCCCCATGGCGCGGGCCTCACTGAACACCCGTTTCCACTCGTCCGTCGTCAGCTCATTGCTGTGGGCGACATAGTCCAGTGGGTTGGAACAGTAAGGGCATTGCAAGGGGCAGCGGTAGGTCAGCTCCGCCAGCAGCCAGCGTGGTTTAGTCATCGTGTTGCCGAATCCAGCCGTTGGCAAGCGCTACTTCCAGAAACTCGGTCACGTCGTTTTTGAGTTCGGAAGCGTTGAACTGGGCTTCCAGCGCCGCCACCAGTGCATCCAGGCTGCGACCGTCACACAGCTTGAGGATTTCGGCGGCGCTGGGGTTAAGTTCCACCATGCCTTCCGGATAAAGGATGACGTATTTTTGCTGGGCATCTTCCCATTGCAAGCGATGCAGCGGTGAAAACCGCAGGCGGCAATCGGAGCGGAGCTGGCCGTGGTTGCCGGTCGGGGGAGGGGGGGTGTCGCTCATGGAAGGTTTCTTTTGGCGTACTTCAAAAACGCTATCGTAGCATAACCAGTCCGCCGAAAAGCACAGCTCCAGCCGTCCAGAGCGCAATATACATAAGCCGGGGCTTCACCGGTCGCCGCGCGCTCGTCGAATGGGGGCATTCGATAAGCTCACGGCTCGCTGCCAACGGCTTAATTTGAGATATTGCCGGCCGGGTGGGAAAACTAAAAATACCCTTCCATTTTTTTCTGCTCCATGGAGCCGGCCTGATCGTGGTCTATCATGCGGCCCTGGCGCTCCGAAGTGGTGGTGAGCAGCATTTCCTGGATGATTTCCGGCAGGGTGGTAGCGCTGGACTCCACGGCGCCGGTGAGCGGATAGCAGCCCAGGGTGCGGAAACGCACGGTTTTCATTTCCGGCACTTCGCCGGGTTCCAGCGGCATGCGCTCGTCGTCGACCATGATCCAGGTGCCGTCGCGCAGCACGACCGGACGCGGTTTGGCGAAGTACAGGGGGACGATGGGGATGCTTTCCAGATAGATGTATTGCCAGATGTCCAGTTCCGTCCAGTTGGACAGGGGGAACACGCGGATGGATTCGCCTTTGTTGATCTTGCCGTTGTACAGGTTCCACAGTTCGGGGCGCTGGCTTTTCGGGTCCCAGCGGTGGTTTTTGTCGCGGAATGAGTAAACGCGCTCTTTGGCGCGGGATTTTTCTTCGTCGCGGCGGGCGCCGCCGAAAGCCGCGTCGAACTGGAATTTGTCCAGCGCTTGCTTGAGCCCTTCGGTTTTCATGATGTCCGTGTGCTTTTTGCTGCCGTGGCTGAATGGACCTATGCCTTGGGCCACACCTTCCTCGTTGATGTGCACGATCAGATCCAGCCCCAATTCCTGGGCGCGCTGGTCGCGGAATTCAATCATTTCGCGGAATTTCCAGGTGGTGTCGACGTGCATCAGTGGGAACGGCGGCTTGCCGGGATAAAAAGCCTTCATGGCCAGGTGCAGCATGACCGCCGAGTCTTTGCCGATGGAGTACAGCATGACGGGGCGTTCAAATTCGGCTGCGACTTCACGGATGATGTGAATACTTTCTGCTTCCAGTTGTTTGAGGTGGGTCAGTTGATAATGGGTCATGAGATAAGTCGTTGCGAGGGGACCGTCCAGCGGGATGTTTGGGATTTTAACAAAAACCAGGGGGGCTGGGCAGCGTAGTCATGGTGTTGTTTGTTGTAAGTCATTATCATTTGTTGCTCTTTGCAACGCCTGTGAGATTTTCCTTGTCAACCTTCGACCCGCCCTTTCGTTTTTTGCCCCGCCCGGCGTTGCTGCTGGGAGCGTTCATACTGCTGTCGTTTGCCCCGCCCAGTCGGGCCGAGTTACGCACTTACTACATTGCCGCCGAGGAAGTGCTGTGGGATTACGCGCCGTCTTATCCTGTCGACCCCATGCACGGCACGGAGTTTGGCGACAAGGAAAAAGTTTTTTTGGAAGGCAATGAAAAAGACCGCATCGGCCACCGCTATTACAAAACCCATTTTGTGGAATATACCGACGCCGCTTTTGCCACGCCCAAGCCACGCGGGCCGGAGTGGCTGCATTTGGGATTGCTGGGACCGGTGATTCGCGGCAGCGTGGGCGACACCATCAAAGTGGTGCTGAAAAACAAAACCGATAATCTGCCGGTGTCTTTGCATCCGCACGGGCTGTTTTACCGCAAAAACAGCGAAGGCACGCACTATAACGACGGCACGCTGGGCGCCGACAAGGCCGACGATCACGTGGCGCCGGGCCAGATTTACACCTATACCTGGGAAGTCCCGGAACGGGCCGGACCGGCGCCGGAAGATCAAAGCTCCATCGTCTGGCTGTATCACTCCCACGTCGATGAAACCGCCGACACCAATACCGGTCTGGTGGGGCCCATCATTATCTCGCGCAAGGGCGAACTGGATGCCAAGGGCAAGCTGCGCGGCATCGACCGCGAGTTCGTGGTGTTGTTCAGCGTGTTCGACGAAAACAAAAGCCTGTTGCTGGAAAAAAATATGGAAGAATTCGCGCCGCGCATCGACCCGGACGATGCGGAGTTCCAGGAAAGCAATCGCATGCACGCCATGAACGGCTATGTGTACGGCAATCTGCCGGGGTTGACCATGCGGGAGGGAGAAAAAGTGCGCTGGTATCAACTGGCGTTGGGGACGGAAGTCGACCTGCACACGCCGCATTGGCACGGCAACACGCTGACCAGCGATGGCCACCGCATCGACGTGCTCAACCTGCTGCCGGCTACCCATGCCACGGTGGACATGACGCCGGACAATCCCGGCGTCTGGATGTATCACTGTCACGTCAATGATCACATCGAAGCCGGCATGATGGCCGCTTATACCGTTTTGCCGAAAAGCGATAAAGTTGCGGCAAAAGGCAAGACCGGCAAGCAGTGAACAGCCTGCTGGACGGCTTGACGCCGGCCATGGAAAATGGCGGCGCTGATTGCAGCACTACAGTGCTGGTTTATTAACTTTGTGTTTCAGACGGATGAAGCGTAGCAGTGCCCGATAAAAAACCCCTGGTCCTCATCGTGGACGACTCCCCCCTGAACATTCAAGTGCTGGGAGAGGCGTTGCGCGCGGATTATCGCTTGAAAGTCGCCTCCAACGGGGCGTTGGCGCTGCAGTTGGCTGCCGACCAGGATGCGCCGGATTTGATTTTGCTGGACATCATGATGCCGGACTTGGACGGTTATGAAGTCTGCAAACGCTTGAAGGATAACGACGTCACCAAAAACATCCCGGTAATTTTCGTAACGGCGAAAAACACCGGCGAGGAGATGACCAAAGGCTTTGCGCTGGGTGCGGTGGATTACATCGTCAAGCCGTTTTATACGCCGGTGGTGCTGGCCAGGGTGCGCACCCACGTTAATCTGAAGCTGAAGGCGGAATTATTGGAGTCTTTGGTGATGCGGGACGATCTTACCGGCATTCCCAACCGGCGATATTTCAACGAAGCCTATGATACCGAATGGAAGCGCGCCCAGCGGGCCGGCGATTGGTTGGCGGTAATCGTCATGGACGTCGATCATTTCAAGGACTACAACGACAACTATGGCCATGGTCTGGGGGATGTGTGTCTACGCAAAGTAGCGACGGCTCTGGCCTTCAGCGTGGCGCGGCCGGGTGATTTGGTGGCGCGCTACGGCGGCGAGGAATTTTCCGCGATTTTGCCGAAGACCGACCTGGTGGGGGCCAGGGATGTCGCCGAACGGTTTCGCGCCGGCGTGGAAGCCGTACGCATCGCGCATTCCCATTCCAAAGCCTCCGCCGTGGTGACCATCAGCGTCGGCTATGCCGCCGCCATACCGGCCAACAGCCTCACGCCGCCGGAGTTGCTGGGCGTGGCCGACCGCATGTTGTACCGGGCCAAGCGGGGAGGGCGCAATTGCGTGAGTGGCCCGGATTTGTGATATTCAGTGTTTGATTGTTCCGTCACAAACCGTTATTAGAGCTTGGTTATCTTTGTGCCGACATACACGATATAAAGGTGTTCGTCGGCTTGAGTGGGATCGGAAAAATGTACGCGCATAGGGGGTGTCCGAACCCGTCTACAACAATCATACGTCCTTGCTCATTTTCCCCGAAATAGAAGACAGGCGCTGCACGGGAACGCCAATGCCGGTCAATGTGCGATCGAGTTGCCTTATTCCTGACCCTACAGGTACAGTGACCCCATTTTTCTCGTGGGGAGCAGGGCGATGACGGCGTTATATAAACCAAGGTGGCAAAGAGGGTGTTGGCTGCTGACTATGGCATTGCTGGCGGGCTGTGCCGGCACCGCCACCGTACGGCATGAACCTGTCGGCGTCGTACGAGCGACGCCGCCATCGCCGCCGGCCCAGGTGGGCGTGGTTACCCAGCCCTTGCCGGAACGCAGCGGCGAACGCCTGGTTGTGCCGGCCATGCCGGCTGCGGTGGTGGCGCTGCTGGATGAAGTGGAAACGGCGCAGCAGGCGGGCCAGTGGGAGGAGGCCGCCGCCACGCTGGAACGGGCGCTACGGGTACAGCCCAACAACGCCTGGCTGTGGCAGCGCTACGCCGAACTGCGCCTGCAGCAGGATAAGCCGCAACTGGCTTTGGATTTGGCGCTGAAATCCAAACTGTTGGCGGGCAGCGACCGCGCTTTGCTGCAAAGAAACTGGACGTTGATCGCCGCCGCCAAGCGCCGCCTGGGCGATGTGGCCGGGGCCGAGGCTGCGGAAAAACAAGCGGGCGGGCTGCCTTGAGCAAACTGGACGCTGTTTTTTCCGTCGGCGGTGCTTTGGCCGCCAAGCTGGACGGCTATGCGCCGCGCATCCAGCAGCAGGAACTGGCCCAGGCCGTCGGCGACGCCATAGCACAACGCCAGGTGTTGGTGGCGGAGGCGGGCACCGGCACCGGCAAGACGTTGGCTTATTTGATACCGGCGGTCATGTCCGGCCAGCGGGTGGTGGTGTCGACCGGCACCAAAAACCTGCAAGACCAGTTGTTCCAAAAAGACATTCCTTTACTGCGCCGCGCCCTCAACCTTCCGTTCAAAGCCGCATTGCTGAAAGGCCGGGCCAATTATTTGTGCCTGCACCGCTTGAACGTCTCGGAGGGCTACGAGTTGCACGGCTCGCGTTCCGATCTGGCGGACTATCAAATCATCCGTTCCTGGGCGGGCCGCACCCGTAGCGGCGATATCGCCGAAGTCAGCGGCGTGGCGGAAAAAGCCATGGTGTGGATGAGCGTGACTTCCACCGCCGACAACTGCCTGGGCCAGGAATGCCCGGAACTCGAGCAGTGCTTTTTGCTGAAAGCGCGCCGCCAGGCCCAGGAAGCCCGCGTGGTGGTCATCAACCATCACCTGTTATGCGCCGAATGGCGATTGCGCCAGACCGGGTTTGGCGAGTTGTTGTCCGGCGGCGATGCCGTCATCGTCGACGAAGCACATCAGTTGGCGGAAACCGCCAGCCAGTTTTTGGGGCTAAGCGTCACCGGCCGGCGCCTGGTGGAACTGGCGCGCGACACGTTGCTGGAGCAACGCAGCAACGCCGGCGACATGGGCGATTTGCAGATCGCGGCCGAACAACTGGAGCACTGGGTGCGCGAATTGCGCCCTGCGTTTGGTCAGGAACTACGGCGTGGCTCGTGGTCGGAACTGGAAAGCAACCAGCCTTTGCTGAATGGCCTGGCCGGCTTGCTGGAGCGGCTGGAAGCCTTGGGCGCGGTGTTGCACACGGCGGCGGAGCGCAGCAAGGGCTTGGAGTCTTGCTGGAATCGCTGTGAAGAATTGCAGGAAAATCTGCAAATCCTGTTGCACGACGACGACAACGATCCTGGCGCGCATGCCGTCCCTGATATTGAACGTCACACGCGCCATGATCGTTCCCCTCACCCCGGCCCTCTTCCCGAGGGAGAGGGGGAGCAAGCTCGCCGCAGTTCTTATGGTAACTGGGTGCGCTGGTTCGAAACCTATCCCAAGAGCTTTGCCCTGCACCGCACGCCGCTGGAAATCGCCGCGCAGTTCCGCGAATTCATGCAAGCCTTTGGCGGCGCCTGGGTGTTTACCTCGGCCACCCTCAGCGTGGCGCAGCGTTTCGAGCACTTTACCGCCAGCCTGGGGTTGCAGGAAGCCGCCACCCAGCGCTGGGAAAGCCCGTTCGACTATCCCAATCAGGCATTGCTCTACCAGCCGCCCGGCCTGCCGGACACCTCGCATCCCGACTACACCTACGCCGTGGTACAGGCGGCCTTGCCGGTGCTGCAAGCCAGCCGTGGCAGGGCGTTCATGCTGTTCACCAGCTATCAGGCGCTGCGTGACGCCGCGTCCTTGCTGGAAGGGCAGCTGCCTTATCCTTTGTATATCCAGGGTACCCAGCCCAAGGGCGTGTTGCTGGAACGCTTTCAGCGCGACGGCAACGCCATATTGCTGGCCACCGCCAGTTTCTGGGAAGGCGTGGACGTGCGCGGCGAAGCGCTGTCCTGCGTCATCATCGACAAACTGCCGTTTGCCGCGCCGTCCGACCCGGTGTTGAAAGCCCGCATCGACGCGCTCAAGCGGCGCGGCGTGGAGCCCTTCGTCGCTTTGCAACTGCCCCAGGCCGTGATTGCGCTGAAACAAGGCGCGGGCCGCTTGATACGCGACGTCAACGACAGAGGGGTGTTGATGCTGTGCGATCCGCGCCTCAAAACCAAATCTTACGGGCGCGTGTTTCTCAACAGCCTGCCGCCGATGCCGGTGACGCAGCGGTTGGAGACGGTGCAAGCGTTTTTTGCGGAAAAATCGACCTGAGTCTGTGTTTTATAATAAATATCTTATAAAATGAATTTCGAGCTGTACGACTACGTCGATGCACAGGATCGCAACCTTTTTGCGCAATGGACCCAAGGCTTGGAAAAACCGCAGCGCGCCAAGCTGAATGCGCGCCTGGACCTGTTGCAGCAACAAGGCGACGGGCTGTTGCCGGAAATGCTTACCGGCTCACCCACGCCCGGCATTCTGAAATTGCGCTGCCGCGGCAACGTGCAGTTGAGGCCGCTGCTCTGCAAAGGCCCCATAGACGTCGATCAGGAATACACCTTGCTGATCGGCGCCATAGAACGCAGCCGCAAGTTCGATCCCGCCAAGGCCGACCAAACCGCCGCCGAGCGGAAAAACGCCGTCCTGGCCGCGCCCACCCGCAGGAGATGCCCGCATGAACGCATTGCTTGAAACCCTGATCCAGGAGTTTAGCGACAAGGAGTATGCCCACGCTTATATCGAAGAAAACGCCAATCTGCGGCTGGCCGCGCAAATTCGCGCGCTACGCTTGCAACGCCGCTTATCCCAGGTTGAATTAGCCCAACTGGCCGGCATGGCGCAAGAGCGCATTTCCAAAATCGAAAGCGCCGATTTCGATTCGCTGACTCTCAAAACCCTGCGCAAATTTTCCCAGGCCTTCGACGTACACCTGCGCATTGGTTTCGAAAGCTTCAGTCAGGCTTTACAGGACTTTGCCGAGCTGTCGCGCGAACAATTGGAGCGGCCGTCGCGCGCGGAAGATTTGGCGCAACGGCAAATGCAAATCCAGGAACCCAGTGCGCCCAGCCTGGAACGCAAAATGCTGCCCATTCAATTACCGTCGAGCGTCGACCCTGCCATGCGCGCTGCGTTGTCCACTTTTAAACCCGATCCCAACGCGATGAAAGTGGGCGAATTCCGCATGACGGAAAACCT
>SCQD01000318.1 GCA_004299145.1 Methylococcaceae bacterium
CAACGTAAATCAGCATGGCTGCCGCACGTGCAGCGCCCACCCCGCCCCATGGGGCTTTAATCACCCATACTTTTTCCGGAAACGCATGACAGTTCTCCAATTTTTTTACCGGTTTTTTACTGCTCTCGTATGCACTGTTTATTGGCATGGCGCTTATGCCCTGGACTGGTCCAGCACGGAGCTGCAATACCTGCACGGTTCGGGGTACCGCATGCCGGGCAATGCCAACGACGTGTCGCGTTCGCTGTTTACCGTATCCCATACCGACGGCTATGCGCTGGGGCGCAATTTTTTCTTTTTGGACACGTTGATTACCGAAGGCGGCGAACCGGCCCAGATCGAACTGTATGGCGAGGCCTATACCTATCTGAGCCTCGGCAAGGTCAGCGGCCTGCCGTTGCATTACGGCATGGTGAAAGACGTCAGCGTGGCCGGCGGCGTCAACCTGGGTGAAAACATGGACAGCACGCATTCCGGCACCCGCGTCATGCTCTACGGTGCGGCGGTGGATTTCGATTTGCCCGGCTTCAGCTTGTTCACCGTGGACTTTTTGCGCCATAAACCCCTGGAACCCGCCGTATCGGGCGGTTCCTGGCAGATTACGCCGGTCTGGAAGCTGCCGTTCACCGTCTACGGCACGCAATGGAGCCTGGAGGGCTTTGCCGATTTTATCGGCGCCAAGGACCACGGCACGGCGCGTCAAACGCTGGCTCAACCGCAGTTGCGGCTCGATCTGGGCGGCATCTGGCATCATCCCGGCAAGTTGTACGTGGGAATCGAATACCAGTATTGGCGCAACAAGTTCGGTATCAAGGGGCTGAACGAATCGTTGCCGCAGGCGCTGCTGGTATGGAGTTTTTAACCTTGCATTCGAGCGGGACCGCGCAAAAACAGCGCCGGCCCTTAATTTGAACATTGGAATTCCCTCGAAATCTTCTACAACCGGCAAAGCAAAAACTTTGCGGTATACTCGCCGCATGGCACCACGCACGCTAAGTCTACGCAAGAAGTCGGTATTGGCATTAGTGACGACCTGTTTGCTGTCCGCGCTGTTTTCCGGCGTCATCGGCAAACAGGCTATCGACGCCATCCAGCATTATCTGGGCACTTCGCTCACCCGCAACCTCACCCTGCTCAACCGCGAACGCATACTCGCACCCGTGCAGCGCGAACTGGCGCTGTCCATGCGCTTGGCCAAGTCTCAGGCCGTCAGGCAATGGCTGCTGGATGAAGCCAATACCACCAAAAAAAACCTGGCTTTTCGCGAAGCGGAGAGCTTTCGCCAGGACTTTATCGATCACTCCTACTTTTTGATATCCGCGCTATCGAATCGCTATTATTTCAACGACGGCAAGTCGGCTTTCAGCAATCAACCGCGCTATCGCCTGCTTCCCGGCGCGGCGAAAGACGCCTGGTTTTTCAGCACACTCCAAAACACCGACGTGTTGAATATCAACGTCGACGTGGACGTCAGCCTGGGCCTGACCAAAATCTGGTTCAACGTGATCGTCAAAGACGGCGAACGCAAAATCGGCCTGGCCGGCAGCGGCCTGGACTTATCCACTTTTCTGCGCGATTTTGCCAGTCAGGCGGAACCCGGCATCACCCCGGTCGTCATCGACCGGAACGGCGCCATTCAAGCCCACCCGGACGGCACCCTGATTGCCTTCAACTCGGCGACCAAAGCACCCACCCAGGACAAGTCGATATTCGGCCTGCTGCAAAACGCGCAGGGCGCCGCCCGCGCGCGCGCAGCACTGGACGATGCCGTCAAATCGCCCGGCACGGCGCTGCTGTTTGAAGCGGATTTCCAGCAAAAACCGCAAATTCTGGCGGTTTCATATATTCCTGAGCTTAAATGGCACGTTTTGACCGCCGTGGATCTGGCGACGGTACGGCTGTTCGACAACCGGGAATGGGGCATCGCCATACTGGCCGCCTGCGCTTTGCTGTTATCGGTCGCCCTCGGGTTTGGATTTGCCATAGACAGGCTGATAATCAAGCCATTATTCAAACTCACTTTATCGGCACGCGCCATTGCGGCGGGCAATTATCAGGTGACGCTGCCGCCGCCGCAAAACGACGAAATCGGCGATCTGACCGGCGCGTTTGCCGCGATGGTGAAAACCGTGCAGCGCCACACCGAAGAGCTGGAGCACACGGTGCAGCAACGCACCCTGGAATTGATGCGCGCCAATCGTGAAATGGCTGCGGCACACCGGCAGATCGGCGACTCCATTGCCTATGCCGTGCTGATCCAGCAGGCAATCCTTCCGCAGCAGGCCATGGCGGCCACGCTGGACGAGCAATGCTTCGTATTGTGGCTGCCCCGCGACAGCGTCGGCGGCGATTTTCGATAGCGTCGCCATTTTTCGCGAAACCTGAAATGGGGTCCATCCGATTTCAGGAGCGAAAAATTGGCGACGAATTATTGCCTTCGGCTGCCCGCGTTCGTCCTGCGTCCGCCACGTCT
>SCQD01000319.1 GCA_004299145.1 Methylococcaceae bacterium
CAGGACGAACGCGGGCAGCCGAAGGCAATAATTCGTCGCCAATTTTTCGCTCCTGAAATCGGATGGACCCCATTTCAGGTTTCGCGAAAAATGGCGACGCTATCGGGAGAACAGCCATGCAATTGACCGACATCAAAAAACTTGAAGGCACCGTGGAATTGGTAACCGGGCTGCATATCGGTTCCGGCAACCTGGAAATGCACATTGGCGGCACCGACAATCCGGTGATCAAAAATCCCATCAACAACCAGCCGTATATTCCCGGCTCCAGCATCAAAGGCAAAATCCGCAGCCTGTTGGAATGGCAGTTGGGCGTGGTGTCCGCCACCGAAGGCAAGCCGTTGGGATTCAGCCACATCGAAAAACTGCCCGCCGAAAAACAAGCCCATGCCAAGGCGGGTACACGACGGTGAAAACCTGTCGGACACGCTGTGGCGTGGCTTGCGCCTGTTGGAGCTGACTGGTCTGGGCGGCTCTGGCTCGCGCGGTTACGGCAAAATTCGCTTCACCCGGCTGATGCTGGCCGACAAGGACGTGCTGGAGGAGCTTGACCGGGTTCCCGTGATGGCGGCGGCCTGAAGCTGATCACCATCATGGAAATTTACCGCGCCCGCCTCACGCCTTTGTCGGCTTTCGGCAGCCGGCAGCCGGCTGCTGGGCGATACCCTGTTCGGTCAACTGTGCTGGGCGGTGCGCTACCGCAAAGGCGCGGCTGCCCTGGACAAACTGCTGCAAGGTTATTGCGCCGACGAGCCGTTCGCGGTGGTATCCGATGCCTTTCCCGCCGGTTACTTGCCGCGCCCGGTGCTGCCCGGCGCCTGGTTCGAGGATATTCCCGACCTGGACCGCAAACAGGGCAAAAAGCGCCAGTGGTTACCGCAAGAACATTTCCTCGCACCGCTGGCCCAGTGGCCGCGCTATTGCCGTACGGCGGAGGAAGTCGGCGGCGTGCCGGGCGAATTTCATCCACAACCGCACAACACGATCGACCGGCGCAGTGGCACTACAGGCGTAGGCCAATTCGCGCCCCATTCGTCCGGTCGCTTTTGGTACGGAAACCAAGAGCAGAAAGCTGCCGCGCCACCCGTGCTGGATTGCTATCTGGGGTTGGATACGCAGCGGCTATCGGCCGAGGATGCCGCCGGCTTGCTGGCCGACATCGGCAACATCGGTTACGGCCGCGACGCCAGTATCGGTCTGGGTAAATTCCGCCTGGAAGCTTTTTCGCCCTGCACCCTGCCCAGCCAAACAGAAGCCGACGCCTGGCTGACGCTGGCGCCCTGTGCGCCCGGTGGCTTGGCGTGGGATGCAGCGCGCTGTTTTTACCACGTGTTTACCCGCTTCGGTCGCCACGGCGATACGGGCGCATTGCACGGTCAACCATTCAAAACGCCGCTGTTGTTGGCGGCCGGCGCGGCTGTGCTGACGCCATCGGTTTGGCGCGAAACCACGTTCGTCGGACAGAGACTGGGGGGCGACGGCTCATTGTCCAAGGCCATTCCCGGCACGGTGCAGCAAGGCTATGCGCCGGTAGTCGGCATACACCTGCCATCCATGGAGGAGCAGCCGCGATGAATCTATCTTTCGATGTTTTTCGTTTGTACTTCACGCCGCTGTCGCCCGTGCACATCGGCAGCGGTGACAGCTACCAGCCGACGCATTACGTCATCGAAGACGGCACGCTGTACGAACTCGACACCGGCGGCTTGATGGCGGCGCTGTCCAACGACGACCGAACCGCGTTGTTGAACATCGTCGAGCGTCAACCGAACGATGAAATGGTTAAGGCCATCCAGCGTTTTTTTTACCAACGGCGCGCGTCGCTGCTGTCGCGGGCTTGCAAGCGCATCCCGGTATCGAAGGGCGTGGAGCACCTGTACGTCAGCCGGGTGGGGCAAGCCGCCAACCGGGAGAGCGGCGGCAAGCAGGTCATCAACCGGCTGGAAATCGACCGCACTGCCTGCTACCCAGGCAGCGGCCAGCCGTTGTAGATGCCGATAAAACCAAAACCCTTTGGCTGGCCGCGCACGATAAGGAACATAAAGACAAACTGCTGCCTTTCGGCTGGCTGCTGGTGGAAATGGAAGCGCTGGATGATCAAGCGGGCGAATGGCCGGAACTGGCTGCATTCTGCGAAACCCAACAAGCCGACGCCCACCGTTGGCAAGAACGGCAGGCAGCCCGCCAAGCCGACTTTGCCCAAGCACAAGAGCGGCAACGCCGGCAAGCACAGGAAGCCGAGCAGCGCGCCCAGCAAGCCGCCGCCGAAACCGCCCGCATCGAATCCCTATCCGCCAACCAGCGTCGCGCCGAGGCATTGAAAAGCCATATTTCACCCGGCAATCGCGGTAAAGGCGCCGGAGATGGCTTGTTCCGGGCGTTGCGCGAACTGGCTCAGGCCGCCGCCGTTTGGTCGGCAGAGGATAAGGCGTATCTCAGAGAAATCGCCGTGGAAATCCTGGCCCATTTGGGCATAGATCCGAAAAAGCAGGATACGGCGAAAAAAATGTTGCGGGAGCTGGGATAACTTTTCGTTTCCATGCTTTAAATTCTCGACTATCCGCTCATCCCTCATGCGTTACTTCAATACCGCCGGCCCTTCGGTGCCCGGCCAGCTGGGGGGCGTGATTGGCGATGACCGGACGAGAGGGATGCGGCTTAACCCGCCGCCGCAGGCTTGTTGCACAACGTTTGCGAAATTAGCCGGGTATAAAGGCGCACGCCTGCGCCGGTCAGGTGCATGCCGTCGCGGGCAAACACTTTTTTTTCGGTCAGGCTGGGGCCGTGCCAGTCGATCAGGGTGACGTTGGGATAGTGGATGCCGGCTTCGGTCAACAAGGCATTGTTGGCCGATTCGTAAGGGCGCGGCACTTTGAGATTGACCAGCACCACCTGCGGCGTGTCTTTCAACACTTCCAGCAGTTCGCTCAATTGGCGGGCGTTGATCGGGCTGTTGTTGCCCAGGTGCACGATGACGGTATCGGCCAGCAAATCCCTGCGCTTGCGCTCCGCGAGCAATGCCGTGCCGGCGCTTAATTGCCGGCCCACCTGGGCGTCCACGTCGATGTCGCCGATCATCCGCCACAACTGATTGGCCGCGCCCAGCATAATCGAATCGCCGATGGCGAATACCTGCCGCTTGTCCTCCGCCGCCGGATAAATACGGACGATGTACGGCCCGTTCTCCGTATCCCGGGTTTTGACTTTAAAGTTGAGTGCCGGGTTGGGAGGATGGGCCGTTGCATCCGCCAGGCGGCATGCCGCATCGTTGTCCTCCTGCCCGGTATTTTCCATATTGGGAGACGCCGGCAGGGCAGGGGGCGTGCCGTCCAGCATTGGCATTGCCTGGCCGGCCGGCACATCGGGCGGGGTCACCGGTGCAGCGCCGTATTCCTGCCAAACATCGCTGTCGGCATACGCGGCCAGTTCGAATCCCGGCGTAAAAATCCAGGGCAAAGTGGGCGAGATCGGCGGCGGCGCTGCGCTGGGCTCGACGGCTGCCGGCGTGGGGGCGGGGATGTTTCCCGCCGTGATTGCCTGGGCGTTTATCCCCAGCAACTCGGCCTGCTCGGCGGCAATGGAGCGGGCGGATGCCTCCCTGAAAATGCCCGGCTCGGTGAACAGCATGGCAATGACCGCAACGGCGATGATGCCGCTGGAAGCCAGCGCGGCACCGAACTGTTGCCGTTGCCTGATTTTTTGCCACCGGCGTTGCAGCCAGCCTCGGCGTATGGGGGTATCGATCCAGCGGTAAGAAATTTCCGCCAGCAGCGCAATGATCCCCAGGCGGAAAGCGAACAGCGCCGCGCCATCCAGCGGCACGTCGACCCAGGGTTGGGTCAGGCAAAATACCGGCCAGTGCCATAAATAAACGTTGTATGCCCGAAGCCCCAGGGTGGTCAGGGGCTTGGCGCCCAGTATGGCGGCGATCAGCCCGTTGTGGTGCACGATGGACAGCCAGATGCACAGCGAGGTCAGCAAGGCGACGGCGGCAAATCCCCCCTGGTATAAAACGGGGTGCATCTCGTCCATCAACACGAAAAATGCCAGCAAGCCCAGCAGCGCCATGCCTGCGGCGATATCGGCGCAGCAGGTTTGGCCGATGGAAGTCAGCCCTCTGGCCCGCGGCATGCTGAATGCCGTGGCGCTGCCGATCAGCAAGCCGCTGAGGCGGGTGTCGGTGCCGAAATACCAGCGCGTGGGGTCGGCGTCGGGCACATGGCCCAATGCCATCCAGGCGCTGGCGGCAAACGCGCCGGCCAGGCAAAAGACGATGCTGAACGTCCGGCTGCAACGGAACAGCGCCAAGCATATTACCGGCCATAGCAGGTAATACTGAAACTCCACCGCCAGCGACCACAAGTGCTCGTAAAGCCGGGGCCTGCCTGCCAAATCGAAATAAGGGCGTTCGTTGGCGATATAAAACCAGTTACTGGTAAAGGTAAGGCTCGGCAATAGGTCTTCCTGAATCTGTCCCCATTCCTCCGGGTAGCGGACAGCCACCACCCAAGCGGTCACCAGAACGGTGGTCAGCATGCCGGGTAATAAGCGGCGGCAACGGTGCCGCCAGAAGCGCCTTAAATCCAGCGCCAGGCCGGCTTGCCGATCGTGCAGCAGCAGCGTGGTGATAATAAACCCGCTGATGGCGAAAAATGCTTCCACGCCGAGAAAGCCGCCCGCCAACCACAGGCTGTCGGCGTGGTACAAAATCACGGCAATGATGGACAGCGCGCGCAAGCCATCCAGCGATGGGTAATAAGGCAATTTGCTGTGAGTCGACATTGCGGGGGGGTATGAATATTTCCTGGGGGTAATACCGGCAACCATTATATACCGCTGGCCGGCTAGTCCCGATTCCGCCGCCGCAAGGCTTTGAACCGCAAAACGTGATGCCATTCACGCTATACTTTTCCGCTCGATTGACATGCCATGTAGCGGAGGCCGCTTTTGAATATTTCCGAAACCCCTGTCCCAGGAGGTACTTTGGTTCATGCTCCGGATTTAAGCTGGAGCCAGGTACGTGAAACCGTGCTGATGTTGCAACTGGCCGTGGGCCAAATTGAAGCGGCGCTTACGGAGAGTCATAGCTCGGTGGACGTGCTTACGGATAGTTTTACCACCATGGCCAATTACGTCAGCGGCCTCAATGCAGCCTTGCAGAACCATACTCTTGGCGAACAACCCCAGGCCGAACTCAGGGAAACCGCCGAACAGCTGACCAATATGGTGCACCAGGCCATTATCGCGTTCCAGTTTTACGACAAGCTTACCCAGCGCATCGGCCACGTATCCCACAGTCTGGACAGTTTGAGCGATCTGGTGAACAACCAGCATCGCTTGTTCAACCCGCAGGAATGGGCGGAGTTACAGCAAGCGATTCGCAGCAAATACACCACGGTGGAAGAACGGGAAATGTTCGATGCCGTGATGAACGGCATGCCGGTACGCCAGGCGCTCGAACACTTTGTCAACGAAATGAAAGACAAAGGCGACGACATCGAGTTTTTTTGAGTTCCGGTTATTTAAAGCACAAAATGCCGGAAGTCGGCGTGGTCGCCGATGACCTGGATAATCATGTTGGCAAAGCCGATGCCGTTTACGTCGACTTCCAGAAGGGTGTTGCCGTCGAGCTGATACAGCCTCACTTCGCCTTGGCCGTTTGCATGCCAGGTGCCGTTCTTTGAAAGCACGAAGGCCTGATCGCCTTCGGCGCTGCCGGCATCGATGGCACTGAAGTCGATGCTGTCGAAGTCGGTGAGGTCGGTGATCGAATCGAGATATCCCGAGGACTCCGACGTCGCGGTGTAGCGAAATACATCCGCTCCGGCATCGCCGGTCAATACGTCGGCGCCAGTCCCACCCAGGAGGGTGTCAGCCCCGCCGCCGCCGGCCATGGTATCGGCTCCCGATCCCCCGGTAAGGCTGTCGCCGGCCGCACCGCCCACATAGCTGTAGTGGCTGGTGTCGCCGCCGCTGGCCCGCATGGTCATCACATCCTTGGCGTTTAAATCCGATCCGTCGACGGTCAGCGTCGTCCCTGCTTCCGCGTAGACCTGGAGCGCGTAATCGTGGCCGCTGTTGAGCTGGACGGTACCGATGCCCTGCAGGGTCAAGGCGTCGAACGGCATCTCTACGCGGTAATCGCCGTCGAGCACGACGACGTCAGCGCCGCCGTTGCCAAGCAGGCGATCCAGGGTATTGAACGCCCCGCCCATCAGGAAGCTGTCGTTGCCGCTACCGCCGTAACCGAAATCGTCGCCGCCCGCGGACAGATCTATCTTGTTGTTGCCTGAGCCGCCGTTCACGCCGTCGTTGCCCTTGCCACCGATCAAGGTGTCGTCGCCGCCGCCGCCGTTAATGCTGAGCCTGGCATCGGTTTCAGCACTGCCGTCGACGTAAATGTCGTCTTTGGCGCCCAGGGTGGTGGCATTCAGCGAGAAATCGAGGTTGGCACCGATGTTCTGGTCGTTGAGGTAGAGTTTGTAGGCGTGTCCTGCGGTGAGCGTCATGGTTTCGACGCTTTGTAGCGTGGAACCCTTGATGTGCACGCCCGCTGCATAGTTGCCGTCGAGGATGGCCTGGTCATATCCGTCGCCGCCGTCGATCCTGTCATCGCCGTCGAAGCCGGCACCCAGCTGAATGGTGTCGTAGCCGGTGTCACCGGTAATTTGGTCCTGGCCGCCGCCCCCCGCGCTCAGGGTGTTGTTGCCGGCTCCGCCGGTGATGCTGTCCGCGCCGTCGCCGCCGAGTAGCGTGTCGTCGCCGCTGCCGCCGATCAGCAACAGGTTTGCGTCGGTTTCGGCCGAGCCGTCCAGATTCAGATTGGTTGTTGGCGCGGTCAAAGCCTGGGCATCGACCTTAAGCGTCTGGCCGCGATCAGTCACGGCATCAGCAAGCGTCAGGTTGTAGCTATAGCCGGCTGCAACGGTAATGTTCTCGACTTCGATCAGGGTTTTGGCGCCCAGTACCACGCTGCTCGCACCCGTCAGGTTCAGCGTGTCCATGCCTTTGCCGCCGTCAATCTGATCCCGCGTAGTCAGCAAGGCTCCCACTTGGATCAAGTCGTCGCCATCGCCGCCTTGAACCGAGTCAGTCCCGGTCGCGGCGATGTTGAGCAGGTCATTGCCGCCGCCGCCCGACAGGCTGTCGTCGCCGGAGCCGGAGTAGAGCGTGTCGTCGCCCGCGCCGCCCGACAAGATCAAGTCGCCGTCGGTTTCGCCGGTGCCGTATGCCGTCAAGGTGTCGCCGGCATGCAGTGACGAGCCGTCGATGGTGATCGATTGCTTTGCCGCCACCATGGCGTCGTTGAGGGTCATGACGTAGTCGTGGCGGCCGGCAGCCAGCAGCAGCTTTTCGACGCCGACCCAGGATGCCGGAAAAAAAATCCCCGGATAATCGCCGTCCAGCTTGACCGTGTCCAAGCCCGCGCCGCCGTCTATCGTGTCGTTGCTGTCGTAGGCGGCGCCCATGTCGATGACGTCGTTGCCTTCCTGTCCGTTGACCAGGTCGGAGCCGCCATCGCTCAGGTCGATAGCGTCATTGCCGCCGCCGCTGAAAATGAGATCGTCGTAGCGGGTGCCGGTGAGCTTCTCCGCCGCGGCGTCGCCGAATAGCGGCTGGCGAATGCCGTCCACCGCGAGAGCGGTGAATCCGCCTTCGGGATACAGGTCCGCAATGGTTCCATCGGCCAGAACGGCCAGTTCATGGTCGGCATAGAGTGTGAACAGCGAGGGCGTTCCCGTGCTGATTTCGCCACTCAACGGTTTTCCGTCGGCGTTGTAGTAGCGAATCATGGTCGTCCGCGTGATGACCATGTCGCTGACCCAAAGCACCGCAAAGTTGCCGCCGTCCAACGCCACGACTTCGGCGGCGTATTGACTGCCGGCGGAAGATTCGTTGACCAGGAAGTCATGCCCCAGCGGTTTCCCGCCGGCATCGAGCAGGCGGGCGCGCACCTCGACCCGGTCGGCGTCCGCACCTTCGATATTCATCCAGGTGACCACGCTGCCGCCATTATCCAGCTCGACGGCGTGGGGCTGGAAATAGGTGACATCGAACAGGGTGGGAAGATTGATGGCGGTCGTGTTGATCTTTACCGGTGCGTCGGTGAGTTTGCCGCTGCTGCTGAACTGCTGGGCGTAGAGCTGGTTGTTGTCGCGGTCACGAAACACCGCCAGGCCGCCGCTGCCCAGCGAGGTGACGGTGTGGTCGTAGGTATTGGAAGGTGCCGCGAAAGTGTCGATGATCTTGCTGCTGACGACGCTCAAATTGGCGTCGTTAATAGTGACCAGCTTGATTTTGGCGTTGGCCAGATCCGCTTCGGACGTGACCATGGCGATGTTGCCGTTGCTCAGTTGCACGACGTCGTGCATCCAGTCGCCCACGTCGCGCGCCACAATTTTGGGATTGCTGACCGCGCCGGTATGGGTGTTGATGAAGGCAGCCTTTATGGAATCGCCGCCCTGCCAGAAAGCGGCAACCTTGCCATGGCCCAGATCGAGCAACTCCGGTTTGCCGGCAACGCCGATTGCCGAAGGTTCCAGGGTGATTAATTTACCCACGGCCTTGCCCGCCGCATCGAACTTTTGCGCGAAGACGCCCAGCGGTCCCGCCGCCTGCGCGCGGTTCCAGGCGGCCAGAAAGCCCGAGTCCACGCTGGTTATCGCTGGAAATGCATCCGAGCTGGCCAGTTCTGGCGTGGTAATGGTGAGTGGCGTGGTCGGCAGCAGATCAGGCACGCGGGGGTTTTTCGCCGCAGCGCCGGCGGCCGGGTTTTGCGTCTCCATCGTTTCGGGCGCAAGCGTCGATGCCTGGTAATCTTCGGAAGTCGTATCAAACGGGGCAGGGGACATTAGTTTCTCCAGGATAGGCTTTAGTTGAGGAATAGGAAACTCGACCGCACGCTTCGAAGTATCCTTGGCTGCTACGCTACGGTCAATGCCGATTTGTCGCTTTACCAGTTCCTGCTCCTATACCTCCGGCTTTTGCAGCCATCGGCCGTCTTCGTGGCGAACGGCAAGCGCCTCATCGTCCGCAAAGCGCAATACCCGGCACAAGTGGTAACATGTTCGGCATTTGTGCCGATCAGGTTTTCACCTCCGCGGGGGTGGAAAACCGGTCGGAAGAACGCCAACCTGCGGGAAATTCAAGCGATGAAAGAGTCGGAATACAGCAATTACGTCAAGGCATTCACCCGGTTGTTCGAGGCTTACGACGCCGTCGAACCCTACCTGGATATCGGCGATGACTTCAAGTATTTCATCAGCCGCAAGCGTAATTGGCTGGAAAGACTCAAATCGCCGGAATTTCCGGTGGCTTTTCTCGGCGCTTTTTCCGCCGGCAAAAGCACCATCATCAACGCCGTGCTGGGCGACGACATTCTGCCACAGGCCACCAAATCGTTTACCGCCATTCCCACCCTGATCCGCAAAGGCGCGGCCAACCGGGCGGTGATCCACTATCTGGGCCAGGGCGAACGCGAAGAGCTGCGGGGGCTTTATGTGGAAGAGCTGTCCAAGGAACTGCGCAAGCCCGCCGACGTTTATTTGAAACTGGAAAAAACCGAGTTGCTGAAGCGGCTGGGCCATGACATCGAACAACACCGCAGCCAATACGGCAGCTTCAACAAGCAAAAGTTTTTCGACGAGCTGAAAGAACTGATCGAAGGCTGGAACAAGCTGATCGGCGCGGTCAAGGAAGTTCCGCTGGCCGAACTCAGCAGTTACGTTACCGAAGATTACAGCGACGTGCTGTTCGTGGATAAGGCCGAGCTGTACCTGGCCGGGGTCAATATTCCGGAAAACGTGGTGTTGGTGGACTTGCCCGGCCTGGGCGTGGTGAATCCGCGCCATCGCAAGGTGACCAAGTCCTACGTGGAAAACGACGCCAAGGCTTTCGTCATCGCCATGAAAGTGTTCCACCTGCTGGAAGGCGAAGAAATCGAACTGCTGGCGGAAATTCACAGCCAGCGCAAGCGCGTGTTGCAGCGGGCGTTCTGGGTCATCAACCAGTGGGACGTGCTCAGCATTCAGCACAAAAAAGAAGAACTGGCCAATTTCGAAGACAAAATCAACCACTACGGTTTTCACATCGCCAAAGACCGGGTATTTCGCGTATCAGCGCTGAATTATCTGCTGCTGAAGTTAATCCAGGACGGCAAGCTGGAGAAAAGCGGCAAAATTCGCGAGCACGTGGATGCCCTGCAAAAAGCCATCGGCAAAATTCCCGAGCGGGCCGAAGCGGAAAGTTATATCAAATCGCTGGAAGAAGCCAAAAGCTTCGCCTTGTTCCGCACTCACTTATTCGAATACCTGACCAATACCGCCAAAGCCGAGTTTCTCGATGAAGCCCGCAGCGAATACCTGGATCTGGCCGGCCGCTTGCGGGAAAAGCTGGAACCCATGTACCAGATGTACAAGAACAAAAACGACGACGGCATGAAAAACTCTTTCATCGCCGGCGAGTTGTCGAAGCGGCAGGACGATATCGTGCGGTTTTTGTGCGATACCGTCGAAGACCACATCATGCACCTGCGTACCGAAATATTGCCCGAGTTTGAATTCTGGCGCGAAGAAGACCAGACCCACCTGGCCGAACAAATCGTCCAGACCATCGACGGCGTGGACCGCAAATCGTTGCGCAACCAGTTGCTCAAAGGCCTGGACTCGCACAGCGTCATCAGCCGTCTGCCGCACAAAATCGAAGAAAACCTGCGCATTCAAAGCACCTTCCGCGACCAATTACAGCGCTTGTTGGACGAACAAATCGTGCGCCAGTATCTGCGCCAGTTGCTGGACGCCATCAGCCAGGTGGATGCGTTGCCGGAAGATTTGATGGCGGGGCTGCGCGACAAGTTGAGCGGACGGGATATGCTCAACCGCTTGAAAGGCATGTGCGACGTGTTTTTGTTCGACTACGGCAACATCATCGACGAGCTGGGCCGCGCCATCATGACCAATCTGTCCAGCGGCGATTCCCGCCACGAGCAGGACATCGTCGATCTGGTGCAGAAAAACGCCGACGCGGCGCTGGAAGTGGCCAAGTCGCTGCACCTCATCGGCCCCAACGACAGCGTCAAGCACATGTTGTCGCTGGGCCTGGACAAGCTGACCAAGGTGTACGGCCAACTGGCCGGCGCCAAAGCGGCGCTGGCGGCGCCGCGCAAAGTCAGCGATATCGATTATGCGCTGGATTACTATAAAACCGGATTATTGGACTACACCCGCAAACAGCAGGAGCAAATCAATAAATATGCGCGGCGCGGCATCAAAAACTATTTTGAAGAGCTGGAGGAAGATTTACTCGACTTTTTCGATGCCAAAAAAGGCGATATCGCCAAGGTCATCATGAAGCGCCTGACCAGCGACATCGACAACGAACTGGGCGCCGAACTGGAAAAGCAACGGGTGATCAAAGAGGTTTACCAGGTGGTAACGCAGCGGATGGCTTAAGGCTACGACTCCTCGGCGGAACCGAACCATAATTTGAGTTTTTCGATCAGCTGGGCGCGAAAACGCTCATTGTGTACGCTCAGTTTTTCGCGCCATTGCTCTGCCTTGGGCGAAAACCACGCTTGTAAAATCATACCCGCCAGCCGGCTGCCCAAGTCTTGCAGATAGGGCTCGACTTGGGTGAAACACCAGCGGGCCAGCGTCCACGCCAAGTCCAGCAGGGGTTGCCAGGCCGCCTTGCGTTCCACCACGATGCCTTGGCGGCGCAGCTTGCGCTCATCCCAGGCGCGGCGCACGTGCCAGCGCCAATAAGCGTTGACGCCAAAATAACCGAGCACGGCGCCCCCTATCATCAAGATCAGGCAGCCCAGCAAAAACGGCGCCCCCAGCGACCAGACCGTTTCCAGGCTGAATACCTGGGAAAACGCCGAAAAAGCGAATGCATCGCGTCCGGTCAGCAACGTGCCCACCCAGTAAGCGAAGTAATACATGGGCAGCCAGGTGACCGGGTTGGTGATCCATACCAATGCCACGGCGATGGGCAGGTAAGCATCGAAATACACCGCCAGTATGCCGGCGATGATCATCTGCCAGGGCAAGGGCGGCGTGTACATGGCGAACAGGCCGCAGGCAAATGCCTTGGCCACCGAACGCCGGTTGAGGTGCCACAGGTTGGGCCGATGCAGCGCGTCGCCCAGAAATTGCAGGCTTTTGATGTCGCGGATTTTATGGGGATCGGGCAGATAGCGCTGTATCAGTTTTTTCGGCATGAGCTTGGCTCTTCTTCTATGGGATCGGTGGCGGAGTTGCCTGCGCCTATTCTAAACTGAACAGCCCATCGCCAGGGACGCAATACGCTATGCGCGAGTTTATTTGGCCGGCTTTGAGTTTTACTTTGGGTGCGTTGCTGACCGCGCAATTCAGCAGCCTGCCCGATTGGCCCTGGCTGGCGCCGGCTTGGCTGGTATCGGCATGGTTGATGATGCGGCGCGGCAGTCCGCTTGCCCCATCGGGGCTGCGGCCCTGCCTGCCACTGCTCGCCGCATTCGTGTTGGGTCTGGTCTGGGCCTGGACCTTTGCCGCATGGCGCTTGCAGGACCGTTTGCCGTCCCGGCTGGAAAACCGGGATATCACGCTCGCCGGGCGGATCGCCGATTTGCCGCAACGCTTCGAGCTGGGCTGGCGCTTTAATTTCGTCCCCGATTCCCCCTTTCATCCCCGCTTGCTGCGGCTGAGCTGGTACCAGGCGCCGGCGGCGCCCAAAGCCGGCGAGCGCTGGCGCTTGACGGTGCGGCTCAAGCGCCCGCACGGCACGTTCAATCCCGGTGGTTTCGATTACGAACGCTGGCTGCTGGTGCGCGGCATAGGCGCAACCGGCTATGTGCGGCCGGCGGCGGACAATGAGCGCTTGAGCGAGGGTAGTGCGTTCGATCACCAGGTATGGCGGCAAAGCCTGGCCGACCGGGTGGATGGCGTATTGGCGGGCAAGCCGTTTGCCGGCGTGGTGCGCGCCCTGGTGATGGGCGATGAAAACGGCATCGATCAGGGGCAATGGCAGGTGTTGAGCGCCACCGGCACCGCGCACCTGGTGGCGATTTCCGGCTCCCACATCGGCTTGATAGCCGGTCTGGTGTACTGGTCGACCGCCAAACTGGCGGCGCGATCAGGGCTGATGCGCTATGCGCCGCCGGTCGTGGCGGCCTGGACGGCGCTGCTGGCCGCCTGGGCGTATACGGCGCTGGCCGATTTCACCACTCCGGCCTGCCGCGCCTTGCTCATGTCGGCGGTAGTGCTGGGAGCGGTGGCTTGGCGGCGCCACGTGCGCATCAGCCACGGGTATGCTCTGGCGCTGTTTCTGGTGGTGCTGTACGAGCCGTTGGACGTGCTGACGCCGGGCTTTTGGCTGTCTTTCGTGGCGGTCGCCTTGATTTTTCTGGTCGTGGCCGGGCGCTTGCGTCCGCCGGCGGCCTGGCTGAGCTTTTTGCGCATCAATTGGGCCACCAGCCTGGGATTGGCGCCGCTGCTGGTGGTTTTGTTTCAGCAAGCGCCCTGGGTGGCGCCGCTCGCCAATTTGATCGCCATTCCGGTGCTGGGCATCATGGCCGTGCCGCTGTCGTTGCTCGGTGCGCTGGCATTGTTGCTGGGTATGGATGAGCGAGGGCTGCTGCTGCTGGGCGCGGAGCAACTGCTGCAGTGGTGCTGGCCGTTGTTGCAGTGGTTGGCCGCGCTGCCGGGCATCGAGTGGCGGCAGCCCATGCCACCGCCGTGGAGCTTGGCTCTGGCCGCTTTGGCCGCGCTGTTATGCCTGATGCCGCGTGGATTGCCGGGCCGATGGCTGGCGCTGCCTTTGCTGCTGCCGGCGTTGACTTGGCAGGGGGATGCGCCCGCCCCGGGTGATTTTCGCCTCAGCCTGTTGGACGTGGGGCAGGGCTTGTCCGCCGTGGTTCGCACCGCCGGGCATACTTTGGTGTTTGATGCCGGTCCCCGTTTGGGTGGCACCATGGATGCCGGCCGCAGCGTGGTGGCGCCATTTTTGCGCGCCGAACTGGGCGGCGGAATCGATGCGCTGGTGATCAGCCATCCCGACAACGATCACGCCGGCGGCGCTGATTATCTGCTGGATCATCTGCCGGTAGCCCGGCTTTACAGCAGCGTGTCCGGCGGTCTGCCGGCGCGTGCCGCTACGCTTTGCCAGGCCGGCCAGCATTGGCAATGGGACGGCGTGGCTTTTGCCATGCTCTCGCCTTGGGATGCCGAGGGTAGCGAAAACGACCGTTCCTGCGTGCTGAAAATCACCGGACGGCACGGCAGCGCATTGCTGACCGGCGACATCGAAGCATCCAGCGAAGCGCGCCTGGTGCAAAGCTACGGCGCGCAACTGGTCAGCACCGTGCTGGTGGTGCCCCACCACGGCAGCAATACGTCTTCCAGCGAGGCTTTTTTGCGTGCGGTGGCGCCGCGTTATGCGCTGTTTCCTGTCGGTTACCACAACCGTTTTGGTTTTCCGCATCCTGCGGTGTTGCAGCGCTACCAAAACTTGGGGGTGCAAATCGAGCAAACCAGCCGGAGCGGCGCGCTGACGCTGAATTTCGCTCCGCCGGGCATCAGCCTGGAGCGTTACCGCGACAGAGCGGGACGCTATTGGAACTGGCGTGCTCCCTGATCAGGCTTTAATGCCGCACAGGGCGAATGCCCGCTATGTTGTTTGATACACCCACACTTGCAGCATGACTTCGGGGTGCGCTTTGAAGCGTCCGTGAAACGCATCGCTGGCTTCAGCCAGACGCCAGCGCCCGTCTTGCTCCAAAGCGGCCATGGTCGGCTTGAAATCGGAGTTGGCGTATAACTCGGGGCGCAGCGTAAAGATGATGTATCCGCCCGGTTTGGTGATGCGGATCAATTCGTGCAAGGAGCGGCTGGGCGCATGCCCCATGACGAATACCCCGACGACGGTCACTGCGTCGAACGTTGCGTCGGGAAAGTCCAGCGTTTCCCCCAGCGCCTGCTGGTGCAGCGCGCTGTAGCACTGTTTTTTGCGCGCTTCATCCAGCATGCCGGTCGATAAATCCAGCCCTTCCAGGTGCTGAAAGCCGCGCTCGGCCAATAAGCCGCCTACCACGCCGGTGCCGCAGCCGGCGTCGAGGACGCGGGCCGAGGGTGCGACGTATTTGACGAGCAGGTCGACCGCTTCGCGCGGCCCGCCCTGGTTGCTCAAGTCCGTTTCGTAGGAAGGCGCCCACCGGTCGTAACTGGCGGCCAGTTCTTCGGGAGTGGCGGCGGCGAATACGGCTTCGACATTGCTGGTCATTGCGTGTCCTTGGTGATGAGTAGGTAACCGTTCAGTCCCCCTTATTTTAATGCCCTCACCCTGGCCCTCTCCCGAAGGGAGAGGAGATTATAAGGAGGGGGGCTGAACGGTTACGTGATGAATAGAGTTACGGCGCGGGTAAGCAACCGTCGAACGTATAGCCGAATAACTCGATGTCACGGTGAAAATGCTCGGCTACCAGTTTCTGTGTGTAAGGCGTGTAGTAACTGCGGTAGTCGCGATGCTGGCTGCGGTTCAAATGCGGCAACACGGCATCGATATCGAGCTTTTGGCGTATCCGTTCAAAGTCCTGGTGCAGGGTTTCATAGCGGCCGACAAAATCCACCAGCAGCCGGCCATCGGCGTCCGTCAGCATGTCCTGTTGCAGCTTGGTGATGCCTTTGGGGTAGGGCTGCGCCGTGTTCACCACCCATTCCAGGTAGGCGTCGAACGATCCGCAGGCCGCCACCTGTTGATGCGTACTGGACGTGGGTTCGCGCAATATGAAGTGATACATGGATACCTGTAAATCCCACGGATTGCGCACGAAAGCGAATTTGAAAAACTCGTCGAATACCGCGCCCGGCAGCTCCTGTTGCGCATCGCCGGCCTTGGCGTGCAACAGCAGGGTCTGCCATACGTTGAACATCGGGTTGGGTTTGTCGTCGACCAAGGGCGGCGGGCGCTTGATTTTGAATTTTTCCGGGTCTTGCGCATATCCCTGCAATATTTCACGCATGCTCATACCGCCGGTTTTGCCGGTGTGAAAAAAAATAAAGCGGTGGCTGTATGAGATCAGCATGGATCAGAAAGACACGGTGAATTCGGCATAGCCGAAGTTGGCATCGCCTTGTTGTTGATACACGCTTTTGGTCGCGTCGCTGCCGAAAGCATGCCCGTAGTATAAGCTCCAGTTGAAATGCGTGTTCACGGTATGGGTGAAAGTAATGTCGACCAATTCGCCCACTGAATTTTGCCTGCCGGTGGCCCGGCCGAAATAGCCGAACGTGCCGGTGCGCGAGGTGGCGCCGGCGCCGCCATAATACAAATCGTGGGCGTTTTCCAGCGTCAGGTAGTGCGCGTCCACCGCCAGCCTTGTGTTCTGAGTGGGCGTGATGCTGGCTTGCAGAAAGGAATCCTGGATGTTCATCAGGTTGTAGAACGGGAATTTGGCGTAAGCGCGTACCGTGGGCAACACTTGAAAAAAGGTTCCGTGCGTGCCGTCCGTGGGGTTGGAATCGCCGGAGCCGCGGAAATATACCGCGCGCAGCCAGGGCTTCATGAAAACGTCCTTCCACTGGTAGCCGATTTCCGCGTCGGACGCATAAGCCTGGTGGTTGAGGTTGCCCCAGTCGCCGAACTGATAAGCCCCCCACAATACGGCGTCCACGTCGCCGGCGCCCATGGGTTGTACCGTCAGCAAGTGTGTGCCCACCGTATGAATCTGCATGTCGTCGCTGTTCAGCGCAGGACGCGCCGCCGCCGGGCGGTTGTCGACCGGGACGACGTTTCTGTCGTCACCGTAATACAGATAGAACAGCCGGCCTTCGGTGCCCGGCAGGATGGCGCCTTTTTTACTGGTCAGCGCGCCGTAGAATACGTCGATGTGGCTGATTTCATCCATGCCTTGGATATTGAAGCCGGCTTGCGTGGGACGGGCTCCGGTCAGGGTGATGTTGTATCCTGTCTGGTCATAAACGGTGGAGAAGCCGTCGAAGTTCCGGGTGGCGTGGGTGAAGTCGAAGGGGCCCACCAGTCTTTGCGAGACGCGCGTGGTTTTGAGCATATCGAATTTGGCGTCGCCGGTTTTATATTCCAGCCCCTCGGCGATTTCAAAGCGTCCCACTTTGAACGCGGCGCCGGGCAGGCCGAACGATTGGCCTTTGAAATTCAGATAAGCCTGTTTGAGGTGCACGTCGCTACGGGACGTGGCGCTGTTTTCCCGATAATAGGCCCCGCCCAGTCCCAATGGGCCGACCGGTGGTCCTGCAACGGCATTGTCGGGCAGGTCGTACAACCCGGAATACTCGCTTTGCACGAAAGCGTCCAGGATAGAGGAATTGAAAGCCACGGCCAACCGGGCGCGCAAAGCCCCGAAAGTGTAGTCGTTGTTGTTGTTGATCACGCCGGTTGCCGGATTCAGCGCCGGTTCGAAATAATCCCAGGTTTCTACCCGACCGCGCAGGTCGCCGCTGATACGGAGGTTGTCGGTGATTTGTCCCCAGGGCCGTTCTTCTTCGGCGTGCAGGGGCAGGCTGCAAGCGCACAGCAGGGGCAGGCTGCACAGCAAGGCCGGTCGTCGTAGTGCGGCTTGGCGAAAAATCGGGTGGAGTGCCTGGGGAATGTTGTTTTTCATCGTTATGTCTCCCGTTGGTGCATAAAAAGCTAGGCGGGCGCCGGCAAAAAGCCGTTTTTTTGCCAATATGCCACATAAACGGCGATCAGCGCCGGATCAATCGGTGGGCAGGATATACCACTATCCGCCAGTACCGCCAGCGTCTGGGCCGCGTCGAAAGGCGGACGCTGGTGAAATAAATAATGCAGGCCGGTAAACGCCATCATCAGGGCTGCATAAAAAGCTTTATCGGCCTGGTCGACGGCGGAGTTGTGGGTGGCGTGATGCCTCAGTTCCTGACGCCATTGTTCGTGGGGGATTTCCTGCAGCGCATAGCCCAGATTGTGCAGATTATCCATCAAGACGCGCCAGGGGATGGGGGCGGGATTGAATAAGTGAAAGGCCTGGCCGAAGGCCTGGGGCTTTGAAGCCACGTGCACCATGGTGCGGCTGACATAGTCCACCGGCACCCAGGTAACGTCGATATCCCAGTCAGGATAAGCCCCCATCTGAATGCAGCCTTTGACGACCCTGGGCAACAGCTCGCGGGTGTCGTTGAGCGCGCCGGTTCGGCTGTGGCCCATGATGCGGGTGGGCCGGTAGATGCAGGCCGGCAAGCCTCGCGCCTGGGCGGCGGCGACCAGACGATCCGCCACCCACTTGCTTTTGCCGTAATCGCCTTTCAATCCGGGATGGAATTGCGGTACATCGGATTCATGCAATGTAAGGTGCGGTGGGTGGGCGTCGCTGTAAAACACGGCGATGCTGGAGACAAAATGAAAAGGCTTGGTTTTCACCAGCCCCGCCAAGCGTAAGCCTTCCACGACGCCCAACACATTGGTGGGTTTCAAGCGGGCATAGGAGTAGCGCATGTTGATCAGACCGGCGCTGTGATAAATCACGTCCACCTGCTCTGCCAGTTCCTGAAATTGTGTTTCGCTCAGTGCAAAACGCGGTTGCGCCACGTCGCCCGCCATCGCTATGACGCGGTGCGCCAAAGCCGGTTGCCACAAGCCATACGCCTGCATGTGTTTAATTAATCGCTGTCCGGCCAATTCTTTGGTTTCAGCGCGTACCAGGCAATAAACGAGAGCTTGGGTTTTATGCAGCAATTCATCCAGCAAATAAGCTCCCAACAAGCCGGTAACGCCCGTTAGGAAAACCCCTTTGGGGTTTAATGCATTTTTACTAAGCGCGTGGGGAAATTGAATCGATGCGTCCAGGACGGCTTCCTGGAGATAATCCGTTTCAACGGAGGAATGTTTGTGTGGTTCCATGCGTCATCATCTTGATTGGATTGGGTCACTGTGTAGCGCGTGTAATGTTGTGTACCACGAAGAGCACAGTTGTTCCATATAGGGTAACGCTGTGCGTACCTTCGAGGGCGTCGAAAGGTACGCACAGCGTACCCTACACTGTTTGCCGTCCGCGCCGATCCGCCACAAACTTTGCCAACGTACGCAAGCTGGCAAATGCATCCATGCTGAGTTCGTCTTCGGTGAAGGTAAAACCAAAATTTTTCTCGATCAACACGATCAGTTCCACCACTTTAATGGAGTCCAACCCCAAACCATCCTCTAAAATTGAGTCATCGGGATCGATTTGATCCAGTTTTAACTCGGGGTTTATGTTTTCAACGAGCAAACGTTTCAATTGTTCAAGCATTTGATCCACGTGGGTGTCGACACGGGTAGCTTGGGCGTCCTGGGCAAAAATATTCATATGTTCCATGTTGTGCTGCAAAAAATTAAGCTGATTTGAAAATAATGGATTTAATGCGTTCCAGCATGGGGGTTACTACCGGCACGGTCAGCATCGTGCTGCCAATTGCCATCAATAACAATGCGGTAAATGCCTCACTGGTGATGATGGCTTTATCCAATAATACGTTGGCGAAAATGATCATGATCAATGCCTTGGTTTGCAGTAACCAGCCGATGATAGCCCATTCGCCGGGTTCCCACTTCAGTATTTTGCCAGCGCTATAAATGCCCAGTAATTTACCGGCCACCGAGGCAAGCAATAACAGGCCCGCAACCAGGAATACGGCGGCGCCGCCCATTTCCCAATTGGTTCTGAGGCCGGTGCTGAGAAAAAATACCGGCATGACAACCAGCAACACGTGATGGCGGAATAAATCCATTTGTTCCTGATCAAACCAATCGCTGTCCAACACCACGCCGGACAGGAAGGCGCCGACCATGAAGTGCAAGCCGGCCCAATCGGCGGCGAAGCCGCAAACGGCCAGCCAGATGAGACCCACATACCAACGGTCTTTGGGGGGCAGCCACACCATCAGTTTGCGGATACAAAAGGCCAGCACCGCATAGCCCAACAAAAACAGCCCTTGATGGCTCAACCTGTCCCAGTCCATCAAAATCGTCGCCAACACGCCCCAAATCGCGATATCGTCCAGGCTGGCGTAACGCAGGATGCGTTGCCCGATGGGCTGTCTCAGGATCGCCAATTTCTCCATGAACAGGATCAATATGGGCAGTGCCGTGACGGCGCATGCCATGCCCACGCCGACGATGAATTGCCAGGTTAGCGCTTTTTCTCCCATCCAGCCGGGATAATTGATTAAGCCGGCGGCGACGATGCAGCCGAACAATAACGGCATTCCTAATGCGAGACCGGCGGTGATGCCGGTTTCCACGCGGTTTTCCCAGGCTGCTTTGAGGTCCAGTTCAATGCCCGCCACCCAGACAAACGCCATCACCGCCCACCAGGCGATGCCATTCAATGCCCCTATGACTTGTTTGTTAAATACAAAATTATAATAGTCTGGGAAAACCACGCCCAAAATGCCAGGGCCTAATAATATGCCGCAGATAATTTGTACCACAACCAACGGTGCGTAGTACTCGGTGCGGCCGACGCGCCATATCAGATATGGCACGGTAAAGATAATCGACATGGCGATCAGGAAAATTTCGCTGGTATTCATGGCCTTATTATTCCTTATAGGTTGCTGACATGCGCTTACAGGTAAAATGCAAACTAACGTCTATGGTCGATATCCTACCTTATTGTTTAGTTTGCGCGCGGTTTTTTTTCTGCGCAAGCATTTTACTCTGAGCAGCCGATAGTAACTGAAGGTATTTAACTTTACGAATAATTTATCAGCCGTTGCATGAGCAATGGCGCCGAACAGCATGCCAAAAATGTATTGAAAATACAGGGCCAGGCTATATGCGCCTGCTTGCTCGGCGTTATGGCTGAAGTGATATCTCGCCATGATGCAGGCGGGCAGTAAGCTTGCCAAATCAGCGCTGACGATGACGATATTGATGCGGATTTGATGATGCCAGAATTCGCTTAAGGCAAATCCCAGGCCAACGGCCAGCGCCATATCCATCCAGCTTGGCACGAAGTTTTTTACCAAACCGTTATCGATGGCGATATCGGGATTGACGTGGAAAAACAGCCAGCCTATGCCCACCAAGGCCAGCGTATAGTAGCTGATGGAAATAATTTGTTTTTTATTATTGGATACGGCGCAGGCCGCTACGGCGATAGGAATCCCCACTTTGCTGGCAAATACCAGCAGGATGGCGTTATTGGCAAATCCCCAGCAACAGGTGAGCGCGCACAAGAGCAATAACATGGAGCTATCCAGCAGATTTATATCATCCAATACATCAAGTTTGGGTGGCATACGGCTTTGATGAAATCATGCCGGCCGCGAATAAATGCGCATAGGCGTCTGTATGCATATTTTCCACAAAATGGCGAAAAAACTATTCCCGTTTTATCCTAATTGTTCTTTCGCCATTTATTGCCGCATAAAAACCAGATGATGATTTGGTATTGATTATGCCAATTTTTCAGTTTTAACGTTCAACTTGGCAGATATTTGCTCCAAGCCCCGGTTACGTGTTTCCAAGCCCGTGAAACACAGCAGTAACGCGGCAAGCCCCATTGGGACAGCCATGATCAAAATCGGAAGCATCGCGCTTCCAGAGGAAGTCAATAATGCCCCCATAATCGGTGGGCCGACCATGCCACCCAGTTTGCTACCCCCTGCGGCAACACCACTTCCCGTGCCGCGTAAATGCGTCGGGTAAACTTCAGCAGCATAAGGCGACAGCATTGAAATAACCGCCGTGCTCGATACCATCAACGCCATGCTTGCACCGATAATCACCGACTGACTCAGGCTGCCGAGATCGGTGCTCAAAAGCGCGAAAACAACCATCACAGCCACCGTCAGCGTGGCGAATAAAATCATGGTTTTCTTGCCACTCCATTTTCCATAGAGAAAGGCAACGAGCGCCGTTCCGGGTATTGCCGCCAGCGCGGAATAGAACAGCAAGATGCTGGCGTTGCCCGCTTGGAATCCTGCATTACGCAATACGGTCGGCAAAAATGTCAAAAAGCCCCAGTTGATAAATCCCCAGCCCAACCCGTAGAAAACGATGGTGAATGTTTGCAACAGATAAGGCGTGCGAAACAGTTCCCAGAATTTGGTATCGTCGCCTGTACGGGTAACGGCAGTAACGATGGCCGGAGTATCGCCTGCTTTTCCTTCTTCCAACACGATACCAAAGCGACTCATTACTGCCCTGGCGGCTTCATGGTTGCCTTGTTCCAGCAAAAACCTCGGTGATTCTGGTATCCATCGATTTAAATAAAGGATCAACAAACCCGTCGGCAATCCGAATAACCATAGTATTCGCCAGGAATAGATAGGCTCGAAAACCGCCGCTAAACCACTCGCCACCAGATAACCGCATATACTTCCGAGACCACCGTGCAACACAACCAGCCAGCCACGCTTCTTAGCGGGCACAGTTTCCGCCATTAATGCATAAACGATGGGCAACATGCCGCCGGCGGAAAGTCCCATGAGAAAGCACATCGCCAAGTTCCACTCGAAAACCGGCATAAAACCACAGATCGAGGTGCCCAGAAAAAACAGCGCCGCCAGTAAAATAGATGCTCTTCTGCCGACTCTGTCCGCCATTACCCCCCAAATGATGGAACCGATGGTTGTTCCGGTGAGGGCGACCAGCGGAAACATCGATATTTGCGCGGTGGTCATCCCATATTCCGCCCGCATGCCGGGCATTACAAAGCCGAGCGTGGCAGGTTTCATGACATCGATAACCAACGCAATACCCAGCACAAACAGCAGCCACCAATGCGCCCCTGTAAGTTCTGCGTTATCCATGACGTGGAAATGATGGGAGGAGCTGGGACAGTTGCGCGCAGTCAGCGCGGAAAGCGGTGGCAGCACGCCGAAGGCCGCCAAGCCCAAGCCCCCAACGATCAGAACCATGCCGTAAAGCATTTCATGGGACATATGCATCCCCACCATCCGGTAGCCCGCGCCTTTCATGGCGAGGAAATCCGGCAGATGCAACAAAACGCCCACCACCAAAAACGCCACGCCGAGCCAAAAAGCTATCGGATGATGAATCTTGACGCCATCGGCTACGCTTGTCTGTGGCGTACGTGATTGTTTACTATTTCGCTTGACCATCTTCGCCTCCAAACTTAACAGGGGGTAAAGTTTATTTGTAACCGTTCAAGTCCCCCCGTCTTTTATAGGCCCTCTCCCGCAGGGAGAGGGGATTTAAGGTGGGGGGGGTTGAATGGTTACCCGTTTATTTACTTTGGCTTTGCATCCACCAATCTACCAAACCAGCTCGTTTATTAGGCGCATCGCATTGACAGTTCGAGGTTGCACATTTGTCTTGCATCTGCTGGCTTGCGGGAGCGGATGCGCAAGTTGCGGTCATGCTGTGCTTGCATACCGGTGAGAAATCGATAGCAGTCACCTGAACATCCTTAACGGATAGCTGGCACTGTGGCATGCAATGATTGCGGGCACGCGGATCATTGGCCGGCCATGGTTTAAACCCACCGCGCTCCTCAGTGTTATAGAAGTGCTGTTCGGATAGGGTTTCTGTTGCGACCTGGGTAATTTCGTTGATAAAGTTTGACAATACGTTTCGTGGTTTATTATTGACTTCATCCATCTCAAATATTTCGGCGGGTTGATCCCAGCGTAAGACGGATGCACTACGTACATTGCGCCCCTTTATAAACGCCCCATTATCATAATAACGGAATACCGGGTGAAGGAAGGACACGCAACCCGGACGTTCGGGATCGTTCCGGCGCACAAAATCGACGGCGTTGGGATGCGAATAATGGTGGTGCCCAAATTCCAGAGTGAAAATAATGATTTTCTTGTTGGCAAATTCCGACTGGGTCAACACATATTCCACCGGCAATTCATAGAAAAGCTCGGCCCGCCCCTCTTCCAGTACCAAAACGTCACAGAGCACGCCGAACAATTGGTACAAGGCCGAAGTAGTACTGAAACGGTTAATCAGGTGAGTGCTCACGTTGCGCAAATCATCCGCTGTCTGCAGCGCGAATTTATCGGTAGGCAATGGAATATTGTGATGGCGCGTTTCAAGATAATGAAACAGCGTGCGGACGTTATAGCGAAAACCATGGATGAATCCCGACGCGGCCTTGCGATCACGTGCCGCCATGGCGGTACCGATAACATACATGTCAGGCACGCTGGTTTCCCATATCGGGCTCAATACTGGATACTTTTCCTTGGCATCCACGGCTGGGGAGGTTTCAGGCGCAAAGAGTTCCGGGTCGACATACTTGAAGCCGGTGGCGCGAATTACGTGATCAACCTCGAACCAGCCGCTGACCGTGCCGGGAGTGTGCCAATGGGGGGCTTCCTCTTCGTAGTCCACGCGCAGCGAGCCATCGTCTTGGCGTTCCAGTTTTGTCATGGTACTACCGGTAACGGCATGCAATGCTTTAAGCTGGAACATATCCAAAACCGTATCGTTGACCGAACGCAAATCCCCGACGAAATGGGTATTCCAGGCGTGTTTGATCAGGCGGTTACCGATCATGATAAAGATGATCGCGGCGTGACCGGCCAGATGGTTGGCAATTTCAAAGGCTGAATTGCCGCCGCCCAGCACAATCACGCGTTTATTTTTGTAACGCTCCGGGGTGATGTCATGGTTTTCATATCCCTCGGCCAATTCGATGCCTTCAATGTCGGGAATGCTCGGCTTGAGCGCGCCCGTGGCCAGCAGCAAACGTGCGCAACGGTACTCATTGCCCATGGTGTCGGTTAGCACAAAGTGCCGTTGATCATCCGTTTGCCGCGAGATAAGCTTGATTTTGGTGTTATGTTGAATCTTCAGCGAAAACTTGTTGGCGAAATCGCTCAAATAGCGTACCAAGTCGGTATTGCGGGGAAATATATCTTCGGAATAGTTTGTGAACAAGTGTGAAGAATCGTGGGTGATCAGCGAATTCCAATCGTAACGTAGATTGAAATCGGGCTCGGTAAACCAGTTGTAACGTTTATTAAACGAAATCAACGTGCCATGGCGTGGAAAGTGCTGAAAAAATGAGCCCACTGTGGCGCTGGCATTCAGAATCTTATAATCACGGCCCGCTTGTTCCATAAAATAGCCCATTTGCAACCCGGCCGGTCCAGCGCCAAGGATAATAGTGTCGTGATAACTCATGTATTTTCTCCGTTGTAGAGTAAGGTTATATAAATCACAGCAACACAAACTCAGCAAACGCCTTTTTGTGATTTCTTCCACCAATCCACCAAGCTGGGCCGCTTGGCGGCCACCTCGGAGTGGGTGGGCGTGCATGATAATTGGATAGCCGAAACCTGTGGATCATCGACGCCCAAAAGGCATTTCTGTTGACCATGATTTTGAATGCGCGGGTCGTCCGCAGTCCAGGGCGTAAAGCTGCCACCGAGTTCAACATCATCGTAGAAGTGTTCTTCCGAAAATACATCCGTCGTTACTTGTACGACCTCATTGATAAAATTGAGCAGCATATTTCTCGGTTTCATATTGGTCACGTCACCTTCAAATATACTGGCTGGCGGATCCCAGCGAAGTACCGATGAACTGCGCGTATTGCGTCCTTTGACAAACTCGCCGCACTCATTGTAATAACGCAATACCGGATGAAGGAATGGAACGCAGCCAGGCAATTCCTGGTCGCTACGCCGCGAAATGGTGATTGTATCAACCGGCTGCTGATAGTTGTGATAACCGAATTCCATCGTGCTGATCATCATCCTTTTGCCGGCAAATTTCGGCTGCGTTAAAACATAATCGGCGGGAAGCTCATAAAACATCTCTATCCGCCCATCTTCCAATACCAAGACGTCACAGAGCACGCCGAACATGTGGTATAGCGCTGAAGTCGTACTCATCCGGTTGATCAGATGCTCGCCAAAACGCTCAAGATCGGCCTTGGTTTTCAGCTCAAATTTGTCGCTGGGCATGGGTACATCGTGATAACGCTCTTCCAGCATGTGGAACAGCGTGCGGACGTTGTAGCGATACCCGGCAATGAAAGGCGAGCCGGCTTTGCGGTCGCGTGCGGCCATCGTCGTGCCGATGAAATACATATCGGGTACGCTGCTTTCCCACATGGGATTCAACACCGGATACTTTTGCGCAGCGTCCACGTCAGGTCTGGCGTCGGGAGCGAACAGCTCCGGGTTGACATACATAAAGCCGGTGCTGCGAATGACGTGATCGACCACAAACCAGCCCGTGGCAGTACCCGGCACGCGCCAGTGGGGGAGTTCATCTTTGTAATCCACGCGTATGGTTCCGTCAGGTAGGCGCGACAGTTTAGTGACTATCGTGCTGGACACCGCGTGCAGAGCTTTCAACTGGAACATATCCAGTATGGTGTTGTTGATGGCGCGCAAATGGCCGGCGAAATGCGTAGACCAGGCATGCTGGATGACGCGGCTGCCTATCAATATAAAGATGATCGCTGCATGACCCGCCAGGGAATTGGCAATTTCAAAAGCCGAATTACCTCGTCCCATGATCACGATGCGTTTGTTGTTATAGCGATCAGGGCAAGTGTCGTAATCTTCATAGCCCTCTGCCAACTCTATGCCTTCGACATCGGGAATATGTGGTTTTACCGCACCGGTTGCCAGCAAGAGCTGAGCACAACGGTATTCGTTACCCTTGCTGTCGGTTAAAACAAAATTCCGCTCGCCATCTGTTTCCCGAGAAATAGATTTTACAGGGGTATTATATTGAATTTTGAGCATGAATTTTTTGGCAAAATCCTGCAAATAACGCACCATATGATCCTTGTGCGCATACAATTCAGTCGCATACTTCGTGAACAAGTGCGAATCATCGTGAGTAAGCAGAGAATTCGCGTCATAGCGCAGATTAAAGTCTGGTTCGCTATACCAATTGAAGCGCTTATTAAACGAGATCAAGGTATCATGGCGTGGGAAATGGCTAAAAAACGAACCTGCAAATCCATTGGCTTCGATAATCAGGTAATCATGACCAGACTGCTCCATAAAATATCCCATCTGCAATCCGGCCGGTCCAGCCCCAAGAATAATATACTTGTGGTAGTTCATATGCGTCCTCATATACGATAAATCTTGAATCATTGCACAAGTAACCGATAATTATGACAGTTACTTGCGTCGTTGTCGGTTTTTTTTCAAACTTGCATCATAAATTCATAACGACTTCGTCTGCCGCCAAAACATTTCCCGTGCTTATTTGATCAGCTCATTTATTATCAGATTGATTTGCTGTGAAAATGCATTTGTTTAACAAAAGAGACTCGGCACAATGACCGGGTCTCTTTATGATTACCGCTTATAGATGATGCTCACCCGCTAGTAACCGTTCAGTTCCTCCACCTATTTTATGTCCTCTCCCGGAGGGAGAGGGGATTTAAGGTGGGGAGCTGAACGGTTACACCTGCTACAGCAGTCCGAACGCAGAAAAACTATTAATTGCCTTCGATGGCATCGGCATCGTTATCATTCGTTGGGTTATTGATAAGGCATACCGGATAACCAAATCCACTGGCACTTTTTCCAGTCTTGGGATCAATGTCTTGTATCATGGCATCAGTATGATTGCTCGATAATCCAAAGGGATTATTGGTGGCGGTGTAAGCTCCATCGCGTAACATTTCACGGACTTTCCATGCAACGACATGGTCTGTGCAGCGAAAGTCTCCTGAAACACCGATGGCTCCCACTTTTACATGCTTATTATTATATAAAGGCAAACCACCCGCCTGGAAGTTGGCTCCACCTACCCGTTTCCCAACATACGGATCCTTTGGTGTTCCCCAAGTGTCTGGATTGCCATCATATGGATTAATGCCAAAATTGTAAGCTCCAGCTGCGCCGCTATTAATTTCGGCATCGAATCCTGGCGAATTGGCCGCATGGAGATACAAATTTGCGGTTGAAACGCCGATACCTGCACGACTATAAGAGTTTGCAGTAGCGGCCACTTGAGCGGCGAAGGGACGATGAATCAGACCCATTTGCGTGGTTACATCCGTTCCATTGGGCAAAGAATGAACAACTGCGCAAACGACACCCGAGCTATCAACCATGGCCAGCCATTCGGGTGCGCCGACACCGCCATTGGCCATTGGGTTTTGACTAACCCCGGTTTTTAGATCTACAGTGTCAATGGGTACTACCACTTGAAGCGCTTTCTTTAATTCCGACGCGGTTGGTAAATCTTTGCATGTCGATGCCATTGCTGAAGTGGCAAAGGTTGCTCCGACCAAAAACAGCGCAGGAAATCTCATATTTTTTTTCATGGCATTCTCCATTAAGGATAAGAAGTTAAATAGGCAGAAATTACCTATTATTGACCAAATTTCGTCATGCGACATTAAGCGAGTAATTGCAATCTATAATTATGCCCTCCTTGTGTTGTTGATGTTTAGTGTGTTAATAAAACTTAGCAAACCGGTGATTATGTTGTAAGCGGTTGGTCGGGTTAATGATCGGCCTGCGCTTCAACCTGCTCAACGAATGATTCCAGTGCTTCGCTCATTTTTTCCGGCTCTTCCATTGCTCCCATGTGAGCGCTGTTCTCCAAAATGACCAGTTGTGCGCCCGGCGCCATCGCTTGATACTTTGCGGCGGTTTCAGGTCTGGCGGTGTCGTAACGACCGGTTATAAAAAGCATCGGCATTTTCAGCTCCGGGATGCGGGGGCTGATGTCGTAATCTTTGAGGACGCCGGTCGAGTAAAAATCGGTAGGCCCCCACATCTGCTCATAAATTTCATTATTCCGTGGCGCCTGAGCGCAAGAAGGAATGGGCGCTGGTTTATTGTGAAAAAGAAAGCGGTTGTTATAAACCTGAGTGGCATCCTGATATTCTTTTGATTGAAAAGTTCCATTTTGTTCGTGGGTTTCCAGCACTTTTAATATCTCTGCCGGCAGTTCTGTGCGCCGGTAATTTGCATCTTCAGCCCATTGCCGGGTACTGAAATAGGGGCTCGCCATTGTGACCGAGGCGATGCCTTCCGGTTGGGTTTTTATGAGGTATTCAGCAACCAGGGCTGTCCCCCACGAGTGCCCCAGCAGGTGTACTTTGTTCAAATGCAGCATCTCTCGTACCGTGACCAACTCCTGTACAAAACGGCCCACTGTCCACAGTGAAGTATCCATCGGGCGTCCGGATCGACCGCTGCCCAACTGGTCATAAAGGATCACCGGCCGGTTTTTGCTCAGCAATACCGCCAATCTTTCAAAATAACAGGAGCGAATGCCGGGGCCTCCATGCACCATTAGCACAGGAGTGGCATTGCCCGCTCCAAAGATTCTATACCACACGGGGCCGCCGGACACTTGAATAAAGCCTTCCCCCGGAGTCAGCGACGGATTTGCGCAACCTTGCGCAAATAGTAAAACCAGAAGCAACAAACCGGTTATTTTTTTCACATCACTCTCATAACAAAAATGCTGCTATTTCTACTTGGTCAGTTTTTTATTATGAATCAATGGTTGGTGTTATTAATGCGCCAGAGACGTTTTCCAGGGGCGCAGCCATGAGTCAAGTTATTGCCATAGCATTAAGTTAATGCCTAGGGTGCGGGTTATCGTTACCGCTATACCGCACCCTAGGCGTTTAAGGTGGAGTTTTTACTCTGCTTCGTGCGGTTGAACAACCTCAATAAAATCGGAGGTTGCTTTTTTGGCGTTTTGTGCTTTTGCCGTGGTGGGTTGGGTAACCGTGACGGTATCGTCCGCGTTGACCGCGATGGTCATCAAATCCACGCCGAGTGCCAACTTGCCTTTGTAGCCGGCGGCACGGGTGCGGGCTTTAAGGTCGTCGGGGGTGGTTCCGGGCGGGACTACCAAATGGGTGTAGACCGCTTGCTTGGGCTCTGTTTTATTGAAAATTGTTGCAGCATCTTCAGGCGAGGTATGGTAATCATAAATTTTCGGTGAGGCTGCGCGAGCATAGCCATAAACTTCGTGAACCAGAATATCCACGCCTTTGGAGTTTTTGACCAGGTTGTCCGTAGGCGCTGTGTCGCCAGAATAGACAACGGAGTGACCTTTGTAGTCGACACGGAATCCGAAGGAGGGCGTCACCGGCGCATGATTGACGGTGAAAGCGGTGACCTTGACTCCGTTATTTTCATAAGCCACACCCTCGGATAGCTCGGTGGTATTGCCTAGCGTGTTAATCGCTTCGTAGCCAAGAGACGCATTCCACCCGCCCCACATGTCACGGAGGTGAAAATCCGATTCATAGGCATTTCTAAAGCTTTGCATCATGGCCCAGGTTCCTACCGGCTGGTGCGGGCCTGCGCCAGGTCCCCATACCTGTAGCGGGGTCGTTGTCGGAAATGGATAATTGCTCAGTCCTTTATCGCCAAACCCGGTTGCATCGGGATGACGGTAAAGAGCTCCAATCGCATACAAAGGGGCTAGGTCGGCGATATGGTCGCTGTGTAAGTGGCTAAGGAATACCTTGTCCACCCCGACATTCGGGTTTAAATACCCGCCGCCTGATTCCACCAGGCGGTTATAAACACCCTGGCCGCAATCGAAAAGCATGCGTTCACTTCCCGCTTCCACCAACAGACCCGATAGAGCGCGGCCGTTCGCATTGAGCGCGTCAGCATTCAATAAAGGTACGCCCGTACCCAAAAGGGTGACCTTGATAACTGGGTCCGCCGCTGTCGCTGTGTTTGCCGCCATTAGCGAAACCAGGGCCGTAACTAATAAGGTTTGTTTCTTCATAGTGCTCACCTGTGGCTTTGTAAATTGTTTTTTTAGATAACCCGATGTATATGTAACGAAATCCCTGTGCGGTCAGCCGTGTCCAAAAGCCCATGTAAACAGGCTTTTTATTTTATTCTCCATTAATCGTTTAGCCAACCCGTAAGCTTGCTGAAGCGTGTAGCATCGTTACCTAATTATGCTTGCCAGCATGGGCGCGCTTAACGTTTAAGCGAACCGAATACTGAGATACCTCCAGCCGTCCGGTTATTCGACGTCATTACCGTATTCGACCAGTATTGCCAGTGTAGACAAAATTATTTTACACCGGCTTTTTCAGCTTATCACGCATCGCGGTTATCGGCAATAACGAAATGCCCGAGGATACTTGAGAAGTCAACCCGTATTTTGCGTGGACATTTCGCCGCTTTCTCCCTTTGTTATAAGTAATGGCTGGGTTGCGGTGGTGATGCCATGCGCGAAGGTAACGACCCAAAGCCCCTCAACGATAAGAAATTTAAATGGCAGCAGTAAAACCGCCGCTGCAGCGATCAAACTGCGTAACACCGCGCCGCGGTAATTGGTTGCCAGATTTTGTTCATATGCCCGCGCTAATTCGAATAGCGCGAGCAGTTGCTCCAGATTGTCTTCCATCAGCACTATCTGCGCGCTGTCGGAAGCGACGCTGGTGGCGCCGCGGAATGAAATGGATACGTCGGCCTGATGTAATGCGATCGCGTCGTTTATGCCATCGCCGATAAAACAGACTTTGTGTCCCTGGGATTGCAGCAGTTCGATTAAATTGGCTTTTTGATCGGGCAGGGTGTTGGCGAAATAGCCGTCCATGCCCAGTTCTTCAGCGAGTCTTCGCGTGGGCGCTTCCTGATCACCTGAAATAATGTTCAGCACAAAGCCCTGTTGTTTGAGCCACTGGACCATGGTTTTGGCTTCCGGGCGCAGCGTGGCGTCCAGTTCGATGGCGCCGGCCAGTTCGCCGTCCGCTGCGATATATACCAGGGAGCCGCCCTCCTGTGAGCAGCGCTCCATGGTTGCGCGCATGGAAGCAGGCGTTGGGATGTTTTCCATCGTCATGAAGCGCTGGCTGCCTACTCGTACGTCGACGCCTTCGATCCGGACTTTGAGGCCATAGCCGACCTCGTAGTGCGCGGCATCGATATCGGGCAGGCGGAGTCCTCTTGTCTTTGCTTCGGCCACTATGGCTTGGGCGATAGGGTGACTTTGTCTGTGTTCGGCGGTTGCCGCCAGGGTGAGCACATCGTTTTCGCATCGTGTGCCGCACGGATGAATGGCGATCAGTTGTGGTTGTTCCAGCGTGAGGGTGCCGGTTTTGTCGAACACCAGGGTGTCTATGGTTTTGAGAGACTCCAGCGCCCGGCCGTCTTTGATCAGAATGCCGTGGTTGGAGCCAGTGCTCAGCGCATTGAGCAGCGTAATCATGCGTAATGGCACGATGCCGACGACGTAGTTGCAGCCAAGAGCGGCGGCGCCTGCAACGGGGCCGGCAAGCAGCCATCCCAGTGCGCCGCCCATCAGCATGGGCCACAGGGTATTTTCGACGCTGCGGAACTGGGCGGCCAAGCCCGCCACTTTATCCGTTTCATAGGCCACCGTATTGCTCAAAATACTGCTGATTTGTGCTGCGGCGGTGTCTGCGCCGGTGCGTTCGACGCGCACCCTGAGTTTGCCGCCCAGGACCACGGTGGCTGCCAACGCTGCATCGCCTACGCTTTTTTCGATAGGCTGGGATTCGCCTGTCAGACGATGTTGGTCGACCAGCGCCCAGCCGTCGACGATGACGCCATCCACGGGAATCATTTGTCCGGCATCCAATACCAGGATGTGGCCGATGGTCAGTTGTTCGAACGGAATTTCCAGTTCGGCGCCATTGATATCCACCCAGACGAAACGCGGTTTTTGACCCAGCACGTCAACGAGCGCGTTGCGTGCGCCGATTTGCGTGATGACGTGGATTTTTTGGCATAGACCGCTGAATATCGAGCCCAGGGTGCCGACGAAGAAAAAACCGCCCAGCCACATTAGACTGAAATAGACGCCGATCAGGTGGATGATGCTGAGTTTTTTTTCATCCACCGCCATGCGATAGCCCTGTTTGTACCACGGCCACAGGTTGTAAAAACCGATCAGGATGACCAAGTGAATGAGGGGCAGGCCGGTGGCATAGACCACACCCAGCAGGCCCAGTCCCAGAAAACCCAGGCCCATGCTGCGGTTGGTGCTCATTTCGTGTGGGCTGAGTTCCCTCTCTCCACCGCTGAGCAATTCCTGCAGGTGGCGGTCCCGCGATTGCCCGGCGAGCAAAGGGTCGATATGAGTCCGGACAAATGTTTGATAACCCTGGTCGGCGCTGGCCAGCAGCGTTTTCCAATAGTTGGGCAGTCCATCATCCAGCAGGGCCAGGGCCTTGTGGTTGGTCTCGCCGTCTTCCTCGTCTTCCGGCTTTTCCGTGAACACCGTGACCACGGTTTTGGTCGCCTCGACGGTGAGCAGCATGGAGGCGACTAAAACGATGAAATGGATCATAAGTTTTTCCGGATGTGGGGTTATTGAATGGAAGCGGCTGACTCACCGCGCAGACGTTCATGCGTGGCGAATTCCAGCTCAAGATTTTGGTACAGGTTGATGATTTTGGTATGAAACGAGCCGTCGTGCCTGTTTTGCACCGGCGAGGCATAGGCCAGTTTGTAATGGGGGTGGGATGCCGTCAGCGCTTTGAAGGATTCATGCAAAAGTTCGACGCTATGGCGGTTGGGAACGTGTATGGCGTAGTGCCAGATTTTGTCGTTCTGGAATAAGGAGGCCATTGCCGGGGCGTGCTCCGCGGCGGACAGCAAATCGACGGATTCCGTTGCCGCACCAGGCAATACGCTATCCAGAGGATGGGCGATATCGAACAATTCCAGCATTAATAGTCGTTTGCCCACCTTGGTCCAGATACTCATGATTTCCGCCACGGCGCCCACCCGCTGCCGAAATGCCGGGGATGCAGGAAAGCGCAGCGATTTGACGACTTTTACCTGTTCGCCCAGCAGTAAGCTCAACTGCGTCAGCCACGGGTCGAATTCATTGCGCAGTAAATCGAGCGGCGCGTAAATTTCAAAACCCAAGTGATTCAGTCGGAGGTCTGTGACACTGGCCAAAATTTCAGGGACTGCGCCTGCCTGGTCGGCAAAAAAATTCACCAGGACTTTTTCCACATCGACCGATTGTATTTCCAGCAGGGCATGCAGGATTTTGGCGAAATCCCAATGCAGAATATTTTGTAACTGCGTTGTACTGTCGATCTGTTTGGCCATCAATTCGCTCCGGTACGAATCAAACAGCCAGGCCAAGTCTCCGGATTGTGTGGCAGCCATCTGGTTCATGGACGAAGGACTGGTGAACGACTGCGTGTGCATGGCCTATTCTCCCGTCATGTTCCCTAATGCCTGTTGATCCACTTTGCCGCTGGGCAGCATCGGCATGGCGTCGAGCACCAGCACGGCATCCGGTACGGCGTACTTGGGCAGCTTGCCGCTGCTGGCGAGGCGAATCTGCGCTTCGGTCAGCGTTGAGTTTGGCTGCAGCACGCAAAAAGCGACCAGGCGTTGTCCTTGAATGTTATCCCCCTTGCCGACCACTACGGCGACTTGGGCGATGCCGTCGATTTGTTCCAGGATTCTTTCGACATCGCTCAGCAACACCAGATAACCGCTGCGGTTGATGCTGCTGTCGGCGCGGCCTATAACTTCGATGCCGCCGCTGTCCAGGGTTTTGGCCAGATCACCGGTGCGGTGCCACTCTTCCGCTTGGTGTAGCCACTGGCCCGTTTCATCCATGTAACCCAGAAAGCCGTATGGATGGCGGCAATAGAGCATGCCGTCGTCGTCGAGGCGCAGCGCCACGCCGGGCATCGGCTGGCCTATGGTGCCGAGGCGCATTTCAAAGGGATCGCCGGGGTTGCAGGCTGCAGTAGCGCCCAGTTCCGTGCTGCCGTACTGATTGACCAGGCGATGGCCGCACAGCGGGTCCAGGGCGCGGAAGTGTTCTTCCTTCAGGCGCTGGCCTGAAGTGACCATGGCTTTGTACTGGCGCGGCGTTTTTTTGCCCTGCAACAGCATTTCGCACAGATTGGGCGTGACGAAGGCGATACTGGGCTGGAACTGCCGTTCACGGTCCAGGTATTTCAAAATATTGGTGTTTTCCTGCAAGTCGATGGCGGCGCCGACCAGCAGGGCGGGCATGAATTCGGCGCCGAAACCGTAGAAGTGGAAAATCGGCACGGGAATCACCACCCGGTCTTGCGCGGTAAACTGGTATTTTTGTACACAGTTTCCGGCGTTGCCCAGCAATTTATCGTGCGAGTGCACCACGATTTTGGCTGTGCCCATGCTGCCCGAGGTCCGCAACAGCAACTTGTTCCGCAGGTTCGTCTGTGGCGTGGCCGGCTGTGGGTTTTGCAATTCCACCCGCAAAAAAAACTCGGGCCGCTGCATCCAGTCGGCCAGATTGTCTTTGCGTACCGGTAGGATCGTGACGCGATGCCGGCAAAACTGCGGGACGGGTTTGAGGGTCGACGCCGCGTCTTTGTTTTCCGACGGCGGTAGCAGCACAAACCCCGCGCCCTGTTGCAGCAGGTGGATCAGCAGCAGCGCGCCCGGCACCGTATTGCTGCATTCGACGGCCAGGCAGTCGTCGGGGTGGACGCCTTGTTCCGCCAAATACCGGCCTATCGTGCGCAGTACGGCGGCGATTTCCGGATAGTGGCAGGTGATGCGGCCATCGGTCAGGAAATTGGCCTGGACGGATGCCGTGCTGCTGATTTGTGCGAAATGGTCGGCGAAGTTCATAGCGTATCGATGGCTAGTCTAGGGTTGGCAACGGCGGCTTGCAGCACGTGGCTGAAATAGTCGAGCAGCGCGCTTGCCGTGGCCGCGCTGTAAAGGTCTTGCTTGTATTGCCAATAGCCGGTCAGGGCCATGCCGTCGGCGGTTTTTTTCTCCCACATCGTCGGGTACAGGTCGGGAAACATCAGCTCACCGTGGATTTTTTCCATAAAGCTCACTTCGATACCAGGGAACTGTAATTGATTGCCCGGTATCTCGCCCAGAAAACTGAATACGGTGCGAAACAGCGGGGTGGTGCGTTGCTGGTCCGGTTGCAAAATCGGCGCGATGGCGGCAAACGGCACGTCCTGGTGGCTACAGGCGGCCAAAAAAACTTCCCGCACCTGCTTGAGCACGCTCAAAAAATCCGGACTTCCGGATAAGTCGATGCGCAAAGCCAGAATATTCAGCAACGACCCGATCAAGGGCTCCTGCTTCCAATGGCTGCGATTGGCAAAAGTGGTGCCCATGACCACGTCGCCGATGCTGCTGAACCGGTATAACGTCAGGGCATAAGCGGCCAGCAGCGTGGCAAACAGGGTGACGCCCGCTTGCTGGCTGAGTTGCTTGAGCTGCTGCGTCAGTTGCGGGGCATAGTCGCAGCGTAGCGTGCCGGCGTGAAAAGACGGTGACGGTGTTTCTTGTTTGGCGATGAGCAGCGTGACGGGCGGGGGCTCGCCTCGGCTGAACCACTGACGCCAGTAGGCCAGGCGCGGCTCCAGGTTGCTGTTCAGCAGCGCCTGCTGCCAGCGAACGCAGTCGGCGTACTGCATGGGCAGGGCTGGCAAGCGAGCCGGTTGGCCGCCGGCCAGGGCGGCATAGTGCTCGCCGACTTCATGCAGCAGGGCGCTGAGCGAGCCGGTGTCGAAGGCGACGTTGTGCAGGCAAATCAGCAGCACGTATTCCTCTTGCGCCAAGCGCAACAGGCGGATGCGCAAGCCGGATTCGGCGGCCAAGTCGAACGGCGTATGGCATTCGGTCTGGATTTCACGCTCGATCGCCGCCGCTAGGTCGGTGGCGTTCAGTTGCTGTAACGGCACTACCGTCATGTGGATTTCACCCGCCGGCGCTACCACCTGCATCAAAGCGCCGTCGATATCCTGCAGCGTGGTGCGCAGAAACTCATGGCGCGCGATAGTGGCGTTGAAGCTTTGCCGCAGCAGGTTTTCATCCAGAGGTCCCCGGCAGTGAAACCCGAATGGCACGTTGTAATAACAGGCCGTGGGATTTTGCCGCTGCAAAGTGCCGAAATGGCGTTGGGCGAATGAGGGGGGGGAAACGTGCTGTGCTGAAGCATCGTGAGAGAGGCTCATCCGGTCCTCGGGGGCGTGGATGCCGGCACGGTGCAAATAGGCTATGAGTTCCGCTTTGTGAGTTTGAAGACGGCTGCGCAATTCCGCTGTCAGCGCGCCGGGCGGAGCATTGAAGCGCAAGCGGTCAGCCTCCAACCAAAGCTTGATGTCCAGGCGTTCCAGTTCGGTGAACAGCGCTGCCAATGGCAGTGAGGGCTGCGCGGCAGTCTGCATCATCAAATTTCGCCTTCTTCGCGTTGGCCGTCGGCACAGATTTGTCCGTCGATGCCGGGGTACAGACCACGCAGCAGCGAGGCATATTGGCTGACGGTAGGCGCGTCGAAGATAGCCAAGGGCGGCAGTTGGCGATTCAAGTAGCGCTGCAGTTTGTTGGTCACCATCATCACTTTGAGCGAATTGCCGCCGCGTGCAAAAAAATCGTCCTCGACGCCGATGTGGTGCTGGTTCAAGGCTTCCGCCCAGATTTCCACCAGCATTTGTTCGAAAGGATCGTGCGGCAGTACCGCGTCTTCCGATGCGATGTCCCATTCCACCGGTATCAGCGCCAAGGCTTTGCGGTCGATTTTGCCGGTCGGCGACAGCGGTAGCTGTTCCAGCACGGTAAACACCATGGGCATCATGTAGTGGGGGAGTTTTTCTTCCAGGTTGGCGCGCAGTTGGGGAATGAGCTGGCGATTCAAATTGGCGCGCTGCGGGTGGTTGGCGTATTCCGCCAGCGAACGGCGTTTCGCTTCCGTCGCGGCAAAAATCATGGGCCGGTCCGGTTGATCCTGGCGGATGAAAATCGCATCGAATGTGCCTCTGGCATCCGTATTGAGCCAGCTGAATTCGACGCGATAGCCGGATGCCGCAGCCAGTGCCGCCAAATCTGCGATTTCCACGCCCACCGAGGGTTGTTGGGCGATAAAAGCGCGCAAATTGGCGATGGTCTCCGCCTGGTCGGCTTCTTTCAGCCACGACAATGCGTGGGTTTCAGCGTGCAATCGTGCATTGGGAATATTACGCAGCGCCAGCGTGGGCGGCGACGCTGCCAGACGGTTTTGCAGTTCGCCGCTGCTGAGCTTCAGACGCTGCCAGTCCAGCCATTGCAGTTCGGCGGCGGCGGGCGGCGCGCCGCCGACGTGCAGTACGGCGTCGTAGCGGAACCGGGTCAGCTGGTTGTGCGTCCGCCCGGCTTTGGGCAGAATTTGCACGTGGCTTAAGGAGGGAATGTGCGCCGGCAGCGCGGCAAAGAAAGCTGGCGCCAATTGCAGGTCTTTGTCCAGTTCGATTTGCTGATGAATATCGTGGCGCAGCTGGGCGACGCTGTCGTAATCGGCGGCGCGATACAGCTGCACCGAGGTGTGGAAGGTTTCCAGCATGAGCAGATTGAGCACGTCGCCGACAAAAATATGGCCGCCGGGCTTGATCAGCCGCGTTACGCCTTGCAGTACGCGCACCAGATAGTCCACGTCCGGGAAGTGTTGCAGCACCGAATTGATGACGATGGCGTCGAAACCGGCCGCGCTGAAATCATCCAGCTCGTCGGCGCCGCGTTCCAACAAGGTCACGTGCTCCAGACCCGGCACGATCTTTTGCATGTCGCGGATATATTCCAGCGCCGTACCGGAAAAGTCTGCGCCCACGTAAGCGCTGCAATGCGGCGCCACCCGCGCCAGCAGCATGCCGGTGCCGCAGCCGATTTCCAGGATTCGGCCGGCTTGCAGCGCCAAAATGCGCGCCACGGTCTGTTCCACCCATTCGCGCATATCCTCAGCTGGAATTTGTTCGCCGGTATAGCTGCTTTTCCAGCCGCTGATATTGAAGGTGGGGTCTGCCGCCAACGGGGTTTTGCGATAGGTTTCTTCGTAAACCGTCTGCCAGATCGCAACGTGTTCCTGGGTGTCGGCCTGTTGCGCCAGCGTTTCCACCGCTTCGGTGCGCGCCACCACGTAGGCCAGCAACTGCTTTTCGCCTTGCTGGTCGGGCAGCGCCAGCACGGCGGCTTTATCCACCGCCGGGTGTTGTTCCAGCGCGGTTTCGATTTCGCCCAGTTCGATGCGGTAGCCGCGTACTTTGACCTGGTGATCCAGCCGGCCCAGGTATTCGATGTTGCCGTCCGGCAGGTAGCGCGCCAGGTCGCCGGTTTTGTACAGCCGCCCGGCGCCGAACGGATTGTCGAGAAAGCGCTCGGCGGTCAGGTCGGGACGGTTCAAATAGCCGCGCGCCAAGCCGTCGCCCGCCAGGCACAATTCGCCGGCGGCGCCGATTGGCAACGGGTACAGTTGCGGGTCGACGATGTAGACCTGGGTATTGCTGATCGGCCGGCCTATGGTCGGATTGTGTTGCGCGCCTTTTTCGGTCAACACATAGGTGGAATAGGTGGTGTCTTCCGAGGGGCCGTACAGGTTGTAGACTTTTTTCACCGAGTCCAGCCGGTAGATGTCCTGCACCAGCTTGTTGGACAAGGGCTCGCCGGCCAGATTGACCACCTGCACGTTGGCCGGGATGCCTTCCACGTTTACCAGGGCGCTCATCGCCGAAGGGACGGTGTTGATCAGCGTTACCTGGTCGCGCGCGGCCAGGGAGGGCAGGGCAATGGCGTTTTCGGCCAGGATGATGGCGCCGCCACAGCTCAACGGCAGAAAAATTTCGAAGACGGACAGGTCGAAGCAGATGGAGGTCGCTGCCAGCGTACCGGCCAGTTCGGCGGGCGGGAACACCGACTGCGCCCAGCTGAGAAAAGCCACCACGCTACGATGCTCGATGGCGACGCCTTTGGGGCGGCCGGTCGAGCCGGAGGTATAAAGGATATAAGCCAGATTGTGCTGTGCCGGCGCTTGCAGCGGATTGCCGGGCAGGGCCTGGGCGATCACGTCCCAATCGCTATCCAGACAAACCCGCCGCGCCTGACTGCCGGGCAGGCTTTCCAATAACTCCTGCTGGGTCAACAGCACCGGGGTGGCGGCATCTTCCAGCATAAAGGCCAGCCGTGCCTTGGGATAAGCCGGGTCCAGCGCTACATAAGCCGCGCCCGCTTTGAGTATGCCCAGCATGCCGATGATCATCTCCGGCGAGCGTTGCATGCAAATCCCCACCAGCGACTCCACGCCTACACCCAGCGACAGCAAGTAATGGGCTACCTGATTGGCGCGTGTGTTCAACTGCTGGTAAGTCAAATACTGGTTGTCAAAAATCAACGCCGTCGCGGTCGGCGTGTTGGCAGCCTGTTGCTCGAACAAGTGATGGATGCACCGGTCGGTGGGGTAGGGCGCTGCCGTATTGTTGAAGTCGATCAAAACTTGTTGGGATTCAGCTTCCAATAGCGGGGGTAACGGGGCATCGGATGTCGTGGCAGCGGCGCAGTGCATGGTTATAGGGTCCTTATTTGACGATAGTATTCATTACAGGTGTTGGCATGGGGTTGCCTTTCAAGACGTCGGGGAGGTAGAGCGTAAAGCGTACAAACTGCCTGTGTAAAGCTCGGAAGCCCACATTAGGATAACAGCGGATGGTGGTTTTGCAAGTAGAATATGGAGTGTATATTATAGTCAATTTTATAGAACAATGTAAGCTTTGTTCGTCGGATTTATATTTGCGAAATGTAATTTAAATTATTGTTAGTATTATTTGTGAAAAGTAAGTTTTGTTGTTCATATAATTTTTGCGTGGTGTAATTCTGGTTGTGCTCGATATTTGTAAAGAAGTTTGTTTGGTTGCAGTCAGCGGAAATGGTTTTTCTGCGTGACGATTTTGACAGTGTCGACCAGATGATGGTTATTTTTTATCAGGGAGGGATTTCAACACGTTTTTTCATCCTTGTCTGTAATCCGATGCCGAAAAACGTGTGCGCCCAGGATTACGTTTTGTAGTCTTTGGACTACAGCGGATGACGTGATTGAATCAGGAGGAGTCGTCGAATCAGTCCACCCCGTGTTGGCGTGGTGGGCACGGAGAGCGGGGTAATGTGGTGGTTTTGCGTACCCTACGGCAACACGTCAAATTCCAAGCCGCCCACCGTCTTCAACAAGGTAAACGCGGCAATCGCCACGTCGGCTTCCGCAGAAACGGCATCGCTTTGCGCGTTGATCAGATTGGTTTCACCGGTCAGCACGTCGATCAGCGAACGGCTGCCCAGTAAACGTTCTTCCCTGGCCAAGCGCAAGAACTCAGCGACGATATGCGCTTGATTTTGCAAATGTCCGGCGTTGTCACGCGCAGTTTCCAAGGCCTGCAAGGCATTGCGCACCTGCTCTTCCACCAGCAGCAAAGTGTCTTTCAGCCGATACTCGGAAGCCAGGGCTGCGCTTTGCGCCGCATCCACCGCATGAATATTGGCCAGCCCTAAATTGAAGCTGTAATTGGTTTCCAGTTTGACCAGTTTATCGTCCCACTCGCCTTTGATGCCATTGGCGTCTGTCCGATAATTTTCCTGTCCCACCACCTTGATGGAAGGAAAAAGCTGAGCGCTGCGCGTGCGGTCCACTTCGGTGTGGGCGATTTGTGCTTTAAGCTGGGCATTGCGCAAATCATAATGGCGCTCACGCGCCAACTGCAAAGCAACCTCCAGATCCAACGGCAGCTTTTCCAATGGCACGGGAATTTTTTCAATCTGTAGCGGCGGATCCTGTAAAAACACGTTGCGATAACGATTTTCCGCAGCGATCAACGCGCCACGCGCCCGTACCAAACGGGCTTGCGTGCCGGCCAATTGGCTTTTGGCTTGTAATACGTCGGCGGGTAAACCTCCGCCCAATTCCACCCGGCTTTCTTCCATGCCGGTTTGCTTACGGATATTGTCCATCGACTGTTTGGCGTATTCCAATGCACGCTTGGCGCGAAACAGATTGATATAAGCGGACAAACCTTCCAGCAATAAATCCTGTTGCGCGATATCCAAAGAGACGTGGGAAGATTGAACGGTTAAATCAGCCTTTTTGATGGCCGCATTGGTTGCGCCGAAGTCCCACACCAATTGTTCTACCGAAATGTCGTTGGAATTGGGTTTGAATTTGACCCCCGCGCGGTCTTCATAGCCATAATTCAAAGTAGCTTTGACGGTGGGGTACCACCCCCCCTCGGCATTTTTCAAGTTGGCCTCGCTGGATTCGAGGTCGGATTTCGAGGCGACAATGCGCCGGTGGGTATCGAGCATTTGCCGCAGACTGTCTTTATAGGTTTCCTCCCCGCGAGCAATCCCCACAATCCCGGTTAACAGCAAAATAAATAATATCGCTTTCATAATGTATTTTTCTGGCACAGTTTCAACGTTCTTCCAAGGCAAAACGTAAAGAATCCAGCCACGGGCCCAATAGATATTCGGCTACCGTGCGCATTCCCGTGCGAATGCTGCAAAGCACCTGCATGCCGGGATACAGCCGATACACGTGATCCTTGGCGGAAAATTGGTTTTTTTCGGTTTCGATGCGGACCTTGTAAAAGGCGTTTTTTTCTTCCGTCACGATGGCATCCGGGCTGACTGTGCGCACCACGCCTTCAATGTGGCCGAAACGCGCAGCATCGGGCGTATTCAGCGTCACCCGCACTTTTTGTCCTTCATGCACGTAACCGATGTCTTGCAAGGGCAGCTTGGCTTCGATGACCAGGCGATCTTCCATTGGCACGATTTCCACGACTGTCTGACCGGGCTGCACTACTTCACCGCGAGCCGCTACCGCCAGGGTTTTCACAATTCCTTTAACAGGGGAACGCAATACGGTGCGCTCGCGGGCTTGTTTATATTTCAAGGCGCGCTGCGACAACTCGTCGAAAGAACGTTGCGCTTCGGTCATTTCCGCGCGGGCTTTTTCGATGAACCCTTCCCGCATCGACGCCAAGTGCTCCCGAGCTTCCTGGTGAGCGGCTTCGATGCGCGGCAGGGCCGCTTGATCCGTGTCGATCTGTCCCCGCACCGTTTCCCACTGCCGCGCCAGATCCAGATGCATCATGCGATTGGTCAATTCGCGTTGCAGCATGGTTTCGCTGATGTGCACCTGTTCGGCCAACATCGCCAAAGTCTTGCGGTGGCTTTGCAAACGCGTCTGGGTTTCTTTCAGTTCCTGTTGGCGCTGGGTGATCAGATTTTCCTGCTCTTGAATATCGTGGTTGATCCGGCTGCGGCGGTTATTGAATATTTCGCGGGACTCTGCGACCAAGTGAGGCGCCTGTTGTTCCAGTTCCTCGGGAAAACGCGGCGCATCCAGCCATTCAGCTTCGGCCTGCAAGCGAATGATGTCAATGCGCAGATTGACGATGCGTGAAGATAATTCGTCAAATTCCGATGTGGCCCGCAGGGGATCCAGCAATACCAAGGGCTGATCCAGTTCGACGATCCTGCCTTCTTCGACCAGAATTTCCGCCACCATGCCGCCTTCCAGGTGCTGAACGGCTTTTAGGCGAGTGACCGGCAATACTTCGCCCACGGCATTGCTCACTACGTCCAGGGGGGCGGTAATTGCCCACACGCACAATAGCCCCATCAACAGAGTGCTGTATGCCAGCAGGCGATGCGTATACGGCACCGCTGCCAGCCATCGGTAACTCCGTGTCAGCGCCACGCCGGGCGGCCATTGGAGGAATCGACGCATCATTCAGGAAACCTTAGTCATTCCGTTACGCGGCGGCCTTGCCGCAACTGGTCCAAATCCAGCACCTGCCCGGCGCCGCGCAATAGCGTAGTATCGTGCGTTACCACCACGATAGTGCGTTTTTGCCGCGCCAAATCGAGCAAACATTGATAAACAACCTGTATGCCTTCGCGATCCAATCCATCGGAAGGTTCGTCCATTACCACCAGTGGCCCGTCCACCGCCAAGGCGCGCGCCAAAGCCAGCCTGCGCCGCAACCCCGGCGCCAGATTACGGCCACCGTCCTGTAGGCGGAACTCCAGGCCTTGCGGCAATTCATCGACGAAACGCAGCAGATCCGCCGCAGCAAGACATTGCCGTAACCGGACTTCACTCAAATCGGTGCGCGCCGCGACTAAGTTTTCACGTAGCGTGCCATCCAGAAAGACGGTTTCTTGCGGTACGTAGCTGACCTGGGTGCGCCACCAAGCCGTTGCCAATTGGCGTACTTCCACGCCATCGGCGAGTACTTGGCCTTGAGTCGGTTCGATCAATCCCACGATAATGCGGGCCAGCTGTGTTTTACCGCAACCATTGCGGCCGGTAATGGCCAACGCTTCGCCTGCGGCCAGCTTGACCGAAATGCCTTGCAGCAAAGGCGACAAATGCCCTGCGCCGTGGAATCCCACGCCACGCAGTTCCAGATTGCCCCGATAGACCGGCAACGCGGTGCCCGTGCCCGATTCCACCTCAATCGCCGCAAAGCGGCGCGCCGCTTCGATGTGTTGATCGGCCTGACGCAACGGGCTACCCAGCGCAATCAGCCGGGACAAAGGTTGCAGAGCGCGTGCGGCGATGATATTGGCGCCGATGATGGTGCCCACGCTCAAATCGCCGGCCACGACCAGTACCGCGCCCACGGCAATCAGGCAAACGCTCAACAAGGACTGCAAGCCTTGCACTTGGGAAGCCTGGCTGGTCTGGCGCGCCGCCAAGTTCAGGCGCAGTTGGCGCAGGCTGGCGCCGAGTTCCTGCCATTGCCGCATCAAAAAGGCTTGCCCACCGAATTGACGCAATGCATCGGCGGCATGGCTGGTCGCCGCCGTCAAAGCGTTGACCTTTTCGGCGACCTGGGTTAACTGGCGGACGTTGTCCTGCAAATCGCTGTGCGTCCACCAACCGGCCAGCGCGAACAGCCCAAAAAACCCCAGTGCCACGCCGGCCAACGCCGGCGACAACAAAGCCAGCACGATGAGAAACAACAAGGAAAACGGTAAATCGGCCAGCGTTGCGAGATTAGGCGCGCTCAACACGCTTTCCGCTTGCTCCAGGTGCCGCAGCAATACAGTCCGCTCGCCGAGTGGACGTGCATCCAAAGCAGCCGTGCGCGCCGTCAACAACAGTCCAAACACGCCGGTTGCCAAGCGTTCGTCGTTGTTGTCGACGATTTCCTGCGCCAGTTGTATGCGCAAAGCGCGTAAGGCGAATTCGGCGCACACCGCCAATATGGCGCCACTGGTCAAAGTTAATAACGTGGCTGTTATACCGTAGGTCACGTAGCGGTTAAGTATCAGCATGACGTAAAGCGAGGAAGCCAAGCCCAGCACGTTAATCAGCAATGAAGCCAATAAAAGGCGTAGCGCCGCTGCTGGTTTGCGCCGTAGTCGCAGGATCAACTCATGCATAAAAATAAGCGGCGGAATTATCGTTCCCACGGTCTCCGTGGGAACGCATCCCGCGACGCTCTGCGTCGCGAAACAGGACGCAGAGCGTCCAAGGCTGCATTCCCACGCGGAGCGTGGGAACGATTACTTTAAACAGCATCAGCTTCCGTCGCCTCATTCGGCGTCCAGGCAATGCCCGCTTCATGAAAACGCTGCCAAAGGCGCTGCCACAATACATGGATGGCTTTGCTTTTAAGATTGGGGTTCTGGGTAAAAAACTTTACATCGTACCGTGCCACCCAGCACGACTCGACCGATACCACCCCGGCAAAGGACACGGAAGACGGCGGATTTGCCAGACAGTGGGGATTATCGGGCAGGCACTCGCGAATCAACGCCATGATTTTGTCGGGATCGTGGCGAGTATCGAGGTGCACAGGCACCGTATTTTTGAT
>SCQD01000320.1 GCA_004299145.1 Methylococcaceae bacterium
GCAAGGGTGACGGTGAACCTGGCGTGAAAACCCTTTGGCTGGGACTTCAGCGTGTTATGGATTTCGCCATGGGGCTCCAGTTCGCGCGGGAGATTCAGGAGGAGGCGAGTTGTGTGTAATTGGTATGGGTTTGAACCCCGCCCCCAGCGTTTGCGTACACCGATGAAGGTCGTTATAAACGAAAATTTATGTGATGAAGAAAACGTTACGGACGGGGTGAATACCCCGTCCGGAATTTTGGTAAGTGATTCCGAATTTTTACCGCCTAGAGTAAGGCACGAAATTCTTCAATACCAAGACCAGCATCTTTTACGATACCACCCATAGTAAATGCCTTGACTGGATTATGGCGCGGAATGGTCAGAATACGCTCGCCGTCACTCATGACAATATGTTTACTTTGCCTGATTATGCGAAACCCTGCCCTTTCAAAAACATGTACCGCGTCAAGATGATTAATCCTGGCAACTTTGACATACCTATGCGGCTATATCAATTTCATAAACTTCCTGGCCGCCGCTCATTTCTTTCACGGCGGCCAGATATTCATGAATTGCATCCTGAATGTTCTCCAAGGCCTCCTCCTCATTCTCTCCTTCGGACCAACACCCTGGAAGCCCGGGTACTGAAACGCTGATTCCTTCATCAGTACGATGAAAAATAACGGTATATTTCATTTTACTACCTCACCGCCCCCCATTTCCTAGGGTAAGCGCTTTAATGGTTAAAAAACCCAAAAATACGTGTTTAGGCCGTTATCCGCGAATTCCAATCCGATCCTGTCATCACCAACGCGGATGCGGTAAAAAGCCTCATGCCCATGCAGTTTTTTCAAGCCATTTAGATCACCCAGGCTATCGGCTTGCTTACATTCCAGAATCACGCTTTTGATATCGGCCAGAACCCTGGTGTTTTTGATTTTGCGCAAATCCTTGGCAAACCTGGCCTCAAAGCCGACTCTCACTTTGCTTCGGCCTCAAGGATGGAAAAAATCTCATCCTCGGAAACGTATTCGCCTTTTTTCCCCTCGGCGATGGCGTGCGCCATGCTTACGTCTTCCAAAGCCTCCAGTACAATGTCATAAAAAACGCTTCTTTTCGTTTCCATAAGCTCCACCACCACGTCAGTAAGCATGGATTTTGTTTTTTCTTCACTTATCGAGAGTTCCATGGTGCCTCATTGAATGTAAGTTTAGGTTTCCAGCTAGGTAGCTCGTTTGGATTTCGTCAACGGCATAGATAATACGGTGTTCTTCATCGATGCGCCTGGACCAATCCTTGTAAATCAAATTTCTTGGAAATATGCGCGGAATGGTTATCCAGAACCACACGGATGACGGCATCTTTGGGGTAAGGAACGAACTACTGGTTACTCCCGGAGGAAGAGGGTTTGGGCACCGCGTTACCAGTTCCGGCAACCCTATCACGTCAACAGCCCGGCCAAGGCGTAAGCCGAACCCGCCGCCAGACCACCGACCAGCACGGTTTGCAGCGCGCTTTTCCAGCGTTTAACGCCGGTGAAATGGCCTTTGACGAAGCCGAATACGGCCAAAGCGCTGAGCGTGACGCCCGCCGACCAGAGCAAGGCCAGCGCGGCGTCGTCCAGCAAGGCATACGGCGCCAGCGGGATGGCGCCGCCCGCCACGTAAGACAGCGCGATGGTCAGCGCGCTTTGCAAAGCGCGGCGCGGATCGGGCGCTTCCAGGCCCAGCTCGAAGCGCATCATAAAATCGCGCCAGGCTTCGGGACGGCGCTTCAGGCCGGCGATCACCGGCGCGACTTCCGCTTCGGTCAGGCCGTATTCGGCAAAAATGTCCGCTATCTCGCGTTCTTCGATGCGGGGCAAGTGGCGAATTTCGTACTCTTCGCGGCGCAGTTCGCTGTAGTAGTGCTCGGCTTCGCTGCGGGCGGCCAGATACCCGCCCAGCCCCATGGCGATGGCGCCCGCGACGATTTCCGCCACCCCGGCCGTCAGCACCAGATGCACCGCGTTGATGGCGCCGGTGATGCCGGCGGCCAGGGCGAACGGCACGGTCAAGCCGTCGGCCATGCCGATCACCACGTCCTTGACGACGTTGCCGCTACGAAAGTGTTCTTCCCGGTGGTACAGCAGTTTCATGGAGGGCTCTCGACGGATTGTTGCAATAGCAAGTTTTAAAATTAGCGGGTGAATTGTAAAGGTCAATACCGATTCGTAACCCCGAATGTTAGACTGGACCTTGCGTTTTTATTTGGAGTCGCGCAAATGAGCGCCGCACTACAACTTTACCAGCAGCTTCGCTATGCCCCGAACGATGACAGCCGCGCCAGAATCATCACCGAAGCTTTCGAGCAATTGGATGACTGGAACTGAACTCCCCGTTCCATCAATAGAAATCAGGACTTTTCCATTACGCCGAAGATGAAATGGCGCCATTAGGGCGACGATTGACATCCATTGATATACTCATATTGCTTAAATAATCCAACGTTTTCAGCCGCTTGATGTAGAGCGATGAACGCCAACAGTGCAGGACATTTAAGCGCAGATAATGATGCTGGGGAGCTCTGTGGTGGATTAACATTACGAGTATTCATGGTCGTCCCCTCTCCGCTAAGCAATCCGAGTTTTGAAAATTTAACTGTAGACGATCCACCCAATGCCGTCGAGCCAAGTACTAATTGCTTGATTTTGCAGGGTTAGGGCTTAGAGCGGGAATTGCTGGCTTTTTGCTGTTGATTCCGGCCTTGTTGATCGGCAGCGGCGCGTTTATCTGGTTCCGCCGCAGGAATCGATAAAAAGCCAAGGGCATAGATAAAAAAAAGCGGGCAGCAAGCCCGCTTTTTTTGTCGGAACAGTAAACCTTACTGGACCGGCTGCTTCATTTCGCCAAGTGCGCCGTTCAAGTGCGCAACGGCTTCTGTGGTATTGCCAGCTTTGGATGCAGCAACCGCCGCCCTCAGGTGGGCGGTAACTTTTTGCACGCTGGGGGAGGAAATAGTTTTCAACGTGGCCTTGGCTTCTTTCAGGGCTGCTTCAGCCGCAAGCATTTGGGCCGCGTTATCGCTGCCGGCCGCGATAGCTTGCTTGGTAGCCGCTTCCATCTTGGTAAAGTCGACGGACATGGGGCCTTGAGCAAAAGCAGAGCCGGCGGCAAAAGACATGGCGCCAGCCAGCAGGGCGGCAACGACGGTTTTGTAGGTCATTTAGTTCTCTATAAAGATAAACTGCGGTGAGTGCCCGCACGGAATGTGCCGTGGGCCGCGCCAACGTCCGCTTGTGCGCATGGCTCGCAGTGATGCCGAAGCAGTCACGGGTACTTTTCAAGGTAAGGCCGGTATTTCCATAATGGGCTTGATTTCATTGTAGCAGTAACTGCCGCAAATCATGCGCGAATGAGTAGATATAATTCACGATTTCCATGGCTTCTGCAAGGTATCCGCCTTTTTCGCGCCGCTGACGCGGTGATTGGAAGATGATGATGCGCCCTACCCTGCCGCGGCCGCAATGCGCTCCAGCGCTGCGGCCAAAACGGCGCGTGGAGCGCCGATATTCATGCGCATAAAGCCGCTGCCGTTTTCCCCGAACGTAACACCGGAGATCAAACCAACCTTGGCTTGTTGCACGAAAAAAGCTTGCAGCGCCTCGTCCGTCAACTGCATGTCCCGGCAATCCAGCCACAGCAAATAAGTGCCCTCCGGCTGGATCAGCTTGATGGCCGGCAGGTGGCGGCGCATAAACTCAGCCACATAATCGCGATTGGCCGCCAGATAGGCGAGCAAGTCATCCAGCCAGACATCGCCATCGCGGTACGCAGCTGCAAACGCGGTCAAGCTGAAAGGATTGCCCGCGCCGAGATGCAGCAGGGCAAAGGCTTTGCGGATGGCGGCACGATGCCGCGGATTGGGCACCACCAGCGCGGACAGCCCCAGTCCGGGGATATTGAAAGTTTTGCTGGGAGCAACGGCGGTAATGACCAGATCACTATCCGCCGCCAGCGTGGCGGTCGGTATGAAACGCTGGCCTGGGTAGATCAGGTCGTGATGGATTTCATCCGATACGATGATCAACCCGTAGCGCTCGGCAATGCGCAAGACTTCACCCAGTTCGGCGCTGCTCCAGACGCGGCCTACCGGGTTGTGCGGCGAACAGAGCAACAGCAGGCGCGCGCCCTCCGCCGCACACTGCTCCAGATGGGCCGTGTCGATGCGGTAGCACCCGTTTTCCAGCCGCAATGGATTGAGGATCAGGCGACGCTCGGTGGCACTGGCCGCGCTGAAAAAGGGATGATATACCGGCGGCTGAATAATGACCCCGGCCTGTGGGAGCGTCAAAGCCAGGATGGCAGCGTGCAACGACGGCACCACGCCCGGCGAGAGCATGATCCACTCCGGCGGAATATCCCAGCCATGGCGCCGCTGCAACCAGGCGCACAAGGACTCGAACACCTCGTCGCTGGTTAGCGTGTAACCGTAGACTGGATGAGCGGCGCGCTGCAACAGCGCCTCGGTAACCGCCGGCGGGGCGGGAAAATCCATGTCCGCCACCCACAGCGGTATCAGATCGTCGGTACCGAAATAGCCTGCCCTGCCGTCCCACTTCACCGAAGCCGTGTGATGGCGTGAAACGATACGGTCGAAATCAATAGGCATACGCCCTAGCTAGCCTTCGGCTTGAATTTGGCGTCATTGCGGATTTCCATGGACATGAAAGACCTCCGGCAAAATGACTAAACGTTCTCGCCCTTGCGCTGCCACACCGTCAATTCCGCCAGGGTGTGCTGGTATTTGCGCCGGGTCTCGCGGATGACGAATTCGACGTTTTCCGGCTCGGCGATCCGCACAAAGTGCGCGGCCAATGCGGCCTCCAAGCCGTCCAGCGTGGTATGGACTTCGCCGTCTTTTTTAAAACCGCCCAGCCATTTGCCGCGCTCGGTATGTTCGGTCAGCCAGGTATAAGGGGAAGTGATGACCAATAAGCCACCCGGATGCAGTCGCTGGTGTATGTCGGCCAAAAACTTGCCCGGATCGTACAGCCTATCGATCAGGTTGCCGCAAAAAATCAGGTCGTAGCCGGTAAACTGCGGCTTCAGGTTATGCGCGTCGCCTTGCCAGAATTCGACGCGCGCGGCGCAGTCCTGCAATCCCAGTTGCGCCAGGGTTGTTTCACAATAACCCACCAGTTCGCCTTCTTCCGGCAACACGTATTTGATCAGGCCGGATTCCTGCAACTCCACGCCGATGCGGATAAAGCGCGCGGAAAAATCGATGCCGGTAACGTGATCGAAGCCGCGCGCCAACTCGAACGTGCTGCGGCCCACCGCGCAGCCCAGATCCAGGGCGCGCCGCTTGGGACGGCCCGCCATATGGGCCAGACAAATATCGGCGCAGCGCTGGGGAAAATTGGCTACACCGAAGTAGGTGCCGCCGTAATGGAATTCGCAGTACTGGGCGATCAGGGCGTCGGTTTCATACAGGTTGATTTTGTTGAGCACGGGCGCATCCGATTCGACGTAGCGAAAACCGGCGTGCTGGAAAAAATGCCGGCGAAAAGCATAGCGTGAGTCGCGGATGGCTTCGTTGCCGGTGGAAATCCAGGAACCGCCTTTGATCAGATTGTGTTTGGCATCGAAAGTCGGGGTCGAAAAATCATCGTATAAAGGATGGACCTGGAAACCGGGAAAGCCGTCGATGGTGGTTTCGGTCCATTGCCAGACGTTGCCGATCACGTCGTAAAACTCGCCGAAACGGAACTGGTCCACCGGGCACGCAGACGCATAATGCGCCAAAGCGATGTTTCCCGGCGCCTGATCCCAGTCGGGCTGATCGGCAATGCCCAGGCTGTCGTGCAGCAGGTACCACTCGTCTTCGGTAGGCAGACGGATGTTTTTGCCGGTTTGCCGCGCCTTCCACTGACAGAAGGCCTTGGCTTCCAGGTAATTGACGTCCACCGGCCAGTTCCAAGGCATGGGAATTTCTTCCAGCAGGGCGCGGTAGCGGTAACCGTCCGCCGTGGCGATCCAAAACAGCGGATGCCGTGGCTGGGCGTAGCACAGCCATTGCCGGCCTTCTTCGGTCCACCAGGCTGCATTCCGGTAACCACCGTCCTGGACGAATGCCAGAAATTCCTCATTGGATACCAGGTAGCGTCCGGCATTGAAGGCGGACACCATCGCTACCTGCCGGCCATATTCGTTGTCCCAGCCGTATAACGCCGCCTGATCCCGGTCTTTGCCCAAAACGACACACCCGGCAGCTACGGGCAGCAGTTCGTTTTGCGGGGCTGCGCCACTGTGCGGGCAGCGTGGAAAGGCCTGATTGGGGGTGATATAGCGCAAGTCCAGGCGCCTGATGATTACCGAGGAAGTTTCCAAGTGAATGCGGTCGTGTTCTATGCCCATCAGAATCGCCCAGAACGGGCTTTCCCAGGTAATCGGCAAGGTCAGCGGCAAAGAGACTATCAGTTCGTCGACGACCTGCCGGACCTGCCGGCGATAGTCTTTTATCGCGGCGACCGTCGGCCAGTCATAGTGGGTCTGGTTGAGGTCGTCCCAGGACATTTCGTCCACCCCGATGGCGAACATGGACTCGAACGCCGGGTTGATGCGGCGGGGCAGCAGTTTTGCCAAAACCAGCTTGTTGATGAAAAAAGTCGCCGTATGGCCAAAATAAAAGATCAGCGGATGGCGTAACGGCTCGGGGCGTACATAGTAAGCGTCGTCTTGATTCAGCGAGTCGAACAGTTTTTCGTAAATATCGAACGTCGCATGAAAATAGTGCCTGATTTCCGCGCGTTTTTGCTCAGGCGTTCCGGAATTTAAAACAATCGTTCGTTCCATAAGCGGTCCTTTTGCTCGAGTCGGAGCAGTAAGTTTTAGCAGAAATTGCGTCTGAATTCTTCACCCAAGTCAGTGGTGATGATGGTGATGATCGTCCGCTTTATCGGCATGATCGTGGTCATGCGCCGGCTCCTGGCTGTGTTGATGTGCGTCGCCGTGCTCCAGCTCCGGAACCCGCACACCCACGCCATGGCCATACACCATCAAACCGCCCATATCGGCGCCCAGCGCCATGACGATCAGCATGCAGGCGGCCAACGCTAAGCGCAACAATTCGATGAACACCGCTGGGCTGGCCGGTTTTGCCGCCATCGAGAGGGCCCTGGACTGCAACCAGCGCCATAAAGACAGCAGAACGGCCATGCCGAGCACCGCCAGCCCATGATCGTGGTGACTGGCAAGTATCGGATGCACGGCCTCCGAGTGTGCGACCGTAGCCGCCGCCTGAAATCCCAAGGCCACGGCAATGGCGGCAAACAGCGTACCCAGATATAGCAAGCCATCGGCGCTATTGTGCCACGCGGTTTTACCCGTCAGCGTGGCGGCCAAATCCAGCAAAAAATAGCAGCTGAGCAAGGCGATGGGAAAATGCACCAGCAAGGGGTGCCAGTTGGGCATGACCGCCAGCCCCGGAAACAGTGCTGAAATAAACTCGCCCATGGAGATTCCTCAATGTGATGGTGGATGGACTTGGCGGATCGTTTACAGATTGCCGATAAACATAAGGGCCAGGATTGTCCATCCTGACCCATAGTGCCGGCACGCTGGATTTATCCAGCCCAATTATTCGGGCTGGACGTTTTCGGCATCGCCCGCATCGTTGCCGTCCTCAACGGCGTCATTATCGTCTTCGCCGTCTTCACCGGCCAATTGCTCGATGCGATCCAGGCCGACGACTTTTTCGCCGTCACCGGGGCGTATCACCCGCACGCCCTGGGTATTGCGGCCCACGACGGAAATTTCACCGATCCGGGTACGCACCAGCGTGCCGGCGTCGGTGATGAGCATGATTTCATCGCTGTCCGCTACCAGGGCAGCGCCGACCACGGCGCCGTTGCGTTCACTGGTCTGCATGGCGATGACGCCGCTGCCGCCGCGATGATGGCGCGGGAAATCGGCCAGTTCGGTGCGCTTGCCGTAGCCGTTTTCGGTGACGGTCAGCACCGTGCCTACACTGGCGATGATCAGCGCGATCACCCGCTGGTCTTCGGGCAGGCTCATGCCGCGCACGCCGCCCGCTTCGCGCCCCATGAGGCGCACTTCGCTTTCGTCGAAGCAAACCACTTTGCCGCCGCTGCTGAACAGCATCACCGACTGCGAACCGTCGGTCAACGCCACGCCCACCAGACGGTCGTCTTCGCGCAAGCCGATGGCGATTTTGCCGCCGACGCGAATCCGGTCGAACTCGGTCAGCTCGACTTTTTTCACCGTGCCGGCGGCGGTAGCCATCAGCACGTAGCGGTCGGCGGTAAACTCTTTGATGGGCAGGATGGCGTTGATGCGCTCGCCTTCAGTGAGCGGTAGCAGGTTGACGAACGGCTTGCCGCGCGAGGCGCGGCTGGCTACCGGAAGTTCGTACACTTTGATGGAATAAACCCGGCCCAGGCTGGAGAAGCACAGGATGGTGTCGTGGGTGTTGGCGACGATCAGTTTGTCGACAAAGTCTTCTTCCTTGACGCCGGTGGCGCTTTTGCCACGTCCGCCGCGCCGCTGGGCCTGGTAGGATTCCAGCGGCTGGGTTTTGACGTAACCCTGGTGCGACATGGTGACGACCACGTCTTCTTGCGTGATCAGGTCTTCCAGCGACAGGTCCAACTGGTCGGTGATGATTTCGGTGCGGCGAACGTCGCCGAACTGTTCGCGGATGGCGCCCAATTCGCTGCGTATCACTTCCAGCAAACGGCTTTCGTTGGAGAGAATTTCCAGCAGTTCGTCGATGACGCCCAGCAGGGCTTTGTAATCGTCGATGATTTTGTCCTGCTCCAGGCCGGTGAGGCGGTGCAGGCGCAAATCCAGGATGGCCTGGGCCTGGACCGGCGACAAGCGGTAGCCTTCCGCCGTCAGGCCGTAAACGGGATCGAGGTTTTCCGGTCGGGAGCGCAAGGCATCGGAGCGATCCAGCAGCGTGATCACCACGCCCGATTGCCACACACGGCCCAGCAAACGCTCCTTGGCTTCCGCCGGGGACGGCGAGGTTTTGATCAATTCGATGATTTCATCGATATTGGCCAGCGCTACCGCCAAGCCTTCCAAAATGTGCGCACGTTCCCGTGCCTTGCGCAGGTCGAACAGGGAACGGCGGGTCACCACCACTTTGCGGTGATCGATGAAAGCGGCGATGATTTCTTTCAGGTTCAGACAGCGCGGGCGGCCATCCAGCAAGGCCACCATGTTGATGCCGAATACGGTCTGCATCTGGGTGTGCTGATACAGATTGTTAAGCACCACTTCGGCCGATTCGCCGCGTTTGACCTCCACCACCATGCGCATGCCGTCTTTGTCGGACTCGTCGCGCAAGGCGGAAATGCCTTCGAGCTTGGCTTCTTTCACCAATTCGGCGATTTTTTCCAGCAGGCGCGCTTTGTTGACTTGGTAGGGCAGTTCCGTGGTGATGATGCTCTGGCGGCCGGATTCCTCGTGAGTTTCCACGTGGCAGCGAGCGCGCAGCAAAATGCGGCCGCGGCCGGTGAGATAGGCTTCGCGTATGCCCCTGGCGCCGTTGATGAAACCGGCGGTGGGAAAGTCCGGGCCGGGAATGTATTCCATCAACTGCTCGATATCGAGGCCGGGCTCATCGATCAGCGCCAGACAGGCATCGACCACTTCCTTGAGGTTATGTGGCGGGATGTTGGTCGCCATGCCCACGGCGATACCGGCGGAACCGTTGATCAGCAGGTTGGGGACTTTGGTGGGCAGAACGGAGGGTTCTTTTTCCGACTCGTCGTAGTTGGGCGTGAAATCGACGGTTTCTTTTTCCAGATCGGCCAGCAACTCGTGAGAGATGCGCGCCATGCGCACTTCGGTGTAACGCATGGCGGCGGGCGGATCGCCGTCCACCGAACCGAAATTGCCCTGGCCGTCGATGAGCATGTAGCGCAGCGAAAAAGGCTGGGCCATGCGCACGATAGTGTCATATACCGCCGAATCGCCGTGGGGATGGTATTTACCGATCACGTCACCGACCACGCGGGCCGATTTTTTGTAAGGCTTGTTCCAGTCGTTGCCGAGTTCGTGCATGGCGTACAAAACACGGCGATGCACCGGCTTGAGTCCATCACGCACATCCGGCAGTGCACGTCCCACGATCACGCTCATGGCATAGTCCAGGTAGGACTGCCTCATCTCGTCTTCGAGATTGACGTGAATGACTTCTTTGGCAAATTCAGACATGTTGGGTGTAATTCCTTAGCGTGGAATTTCGGGGCGCTGTATCGTCAGTCCCGATCGAGCAGGAAATTATACCAGATCAAGCGCCCGGCAGCCGGGAGCCGGAACGTGTTGCGACGGGCGCGCAGCAAGTCGGGCAACACATTCACGGCGCCGATGGCAACTGTTATTTTGCGCTATGATTGCGGATGCAGAGACTGCTTGGGCGATGCAACCGCCTGTCAAGCGGTTTTATCAATCAGCGGGATAAGTGACTAGTTATGAATAAGGTTAAACAGCGCGTACTCATTATCGACGACAATAAACTCCAATGCGATTTTTTATCCGAAATCACCCGCCTTGGCGGGCTGGAGCCGCTCACATCGATGAGTCCCAATAAAGCCATTGCAACATTTGCCGCCGAAAGCCCGGACTTCATTGTATTGGATTTATGCATCCCTGAAATGGACGGCATAGAAATCATGTCGCGTCTGGCGGGATTAGGCTGTGCTGCGCGCATTATATTGATGAGCGGACACGGCAGAGATCTGCTGCACAGCGCAGGCAGGTTCGGCAAAAGAATCGAACTGAATATTATCGGCTTGCTGATGAAGCCGTTCGACGGCAATGATTTATTGCGACTGCTTCAAGTAAAAGCCATCTGATTCAAGCGCCGTTGCGCCATGACTTTCATACATATGCCGCGAGGTAACTGCGTAACGACACGAAGCGAACGGAAGCGGGTATCGCCTGGTTTTGTCAAGACCCACCAGGGTAAGTAGGCAAAGCTCGGTTCGGTCAGCTGTCATGAATGCTTAGCCAAACGTCGCTTTGCCTGCTTCAGTGCTACAGCGCCTGCTTTACTTCGGCAGCGAATCGATCAACTGATCGTAGCTGACGCCTTTTTCCTGCAACAGATTCAGAACCATTCTGAACGAGCTTTCCATGCCTTCGTCGCTGTTGTTGTATTTCTTTTCTTCCGCCAGCAGCGAGGCGTAGAGCGGCTGAATGACGTCTTTGATAACGCTTCTGTTGGGAATGGCTCTTTCCGAGCGATAACCCACCAAATTGCCGGCGGCGTCGAGTTTAGGCGTAACCGTGGCAAGCACCCAGTAATGGTCGCCATTTTTTGCGCGATTGACTACATAGGCGGAAATGCTTTTTTTATCGGGAACGGTAGCCCAGAGCAATTTAAATACGCATCTGGGCATCTCCGGGTGGCGCAAAATATTGTGCGGTGCGCCGATCAGTTCCTGTTGTGTATAACCGGAAACTTTCTCGAAAACATCGTTGGCCATGGTGATATTTCCAGCCAAATCCGTTTCGCTGATAATGGTACCGATAAATGTACGTTCGTTACCCGTTACACTTGCATTAGCATTTGCAGGCATAGGATTTCCTCCACTTAAATTGATCAGATTGTAGACATTGAACCATGCATCAGAGCGTCCGTACGCGCGCCAAATAATCCCCCTGCGGGGCAGGACTGCATTCCCTGTTGCCTGTGGTTTTCTTTTGTAATACAGCCGTCTTAAAACTTAAGTCAACTTTACCTAAGGCTTCGACGCGAAAGGATATTAACATAGCATTTCCACAATGAAAATAGCCCTTTTTCATTGTAGGGCTTTTCGCAGAACCGGAGCCTTGAGGGCACGACGCAGCGCATTGCGGTACAATGAAAACCGTGTAAAAAATCGCAACAACCTTGGCCTCCCCTCACCCTTTGCGGCAACACTGAACATATGCTCAACGAATATCGGCAACACGTCGCTGAACGCGCGGCGCTAGGCGTGCCGCCCAAACCGCTCAACGCCCGGCAGGCCGCCGGATTGATGGAACTGCTGGCTCATCCGCCCAGCGAAGAAGCAGCTTTCTTACTGTCTTTACTGGAAAACCGCATACCGCCCGGCGTGGACGAGGCCGCCTACGTCAAAGCGGGCTTACTTGCCGCCTTGACCCGTGGCGAGACCCAATCTCCTTTAATCACGCCGGCGCGCGCCACGGAACTGTTGGGCACGATGCTGGGCGGCTACAACGTGGCGCCGCTGATCCAACTGCTGGATGACGAAAACCTGGCCCCGCTCGCCGTCCAGGCTTTATCGCACACGCTGCTGGTATTCGACGCCTTTCACGACGTACAGGCCAAAATGGCCCAAGGCAACGGTCACGCCCGCCGGATGATGGAATCCTGGGCCGAGGCCGAATGGTTTACTGCCCGCCCTACTCTGCCGGAAAAGCTGACCGTTACCGTATTCAAGGTGACGGGCGAAACCAACACCGACGACTTGTCGCCGGCTCAGGACGCCTGGTCGAGGCCGGACATTCCGCTGCACGCCAAGTCCATGCTGAAAAACCCGCGCGAAGGCATCAGCGACGCCGAACAGCAGATTACCGAACTGAAAGCCCTGGGCTTTCCAGTCGCTTACGTGGGCGACGTGGTCGGCACCGGCTCTTCGCGCAAGTCGGCCATCAACTCGCTGCTGTGGTACACCGGCGACGACATTCCCTACGTGCCGAACAAGCGCGTCGGCGGCGTCTGTATCGGCGGCAAGATCGCGCCCATCTTCTTTAACACGCTGGAAGATTCCGGCGCCCTGCCGATCGAGTGCGACGTAACCAGCCTGACCATGGGCGATGTCATCGACATTTATCCTTATCAAGGCATCATTCGCCGCCACGCATCCGGTGAAGAAGTGGTTCGCTTCGCCCTCAAGACCCACCTCATTCTGGATGAAGTGCGCGCCGGTGGGCGTATCGCGCTGATCATCGGCCGCGGCTTGACCGACCGGGCGCGCAAAACGCTGGGTTTGGCGCCCTCCACGGTGTTTCAACGCCCCCAGGCGCAACAAGACGACGGGCAGCGCGGCTATACCCTGGCGCAAAAAATCGTCGGCCGCGCTTGCGGCGTGGCCGGCATCCGCCCCGGCACTTATTGCGAACCCGCCATGACTTCGGTGGGATCGCAGGACACCACCGGCCCGATGACGCGCGATGAGTTGAAAGACTTGGCCTGTCTGGGCTTTTCCGCCGATCTGGTGATGCAGTCTTTCTGTCATACAGCGGCCTATCCCAAGCCGGTGGACATCGAAACCCAGCACACTTTGCCGGAGTTCATCATGAACCGGGGCGGCGTGTCGCTACGCCCCGGCGACGGCATCATCCACTCCTGGCTCAACCGCATGCTGCTGCCGGACACCGTGGGCACCGGCGGTGATTCGCACACCCGCTTCCCGCTGGGCATTTCATTTCCCGGCGGCTCCGGGCTGGTGGCTTTTGCCGCAGCCACCGGCGTCATGCCTTTGGATATGCCGGAATCGGTGCTGGTGCGTTTTACCGGCCAAATGCAACCCGGCATCACTCTGCGCGATCTGGTGCACGCCATTCCTTACACGGCTATCCAGCGCGGCTTGCTCACGGTGGAAAAGAAAGGCAAAAAGAACGTCTTTTCCGGGCGCATCCTGGAAATAGAAGGCTTGCCGGATTTGCGAATAGAACAAGCGTTTGAATTATCCGATGCCTCAGCAGAGCGTTCGGCGGCAGCCTGCACCATTCGCTTGAATGAATCACCGGTTATCGAATACCTGCAATCCAACGTCGCCATGTTGAACTGGATGATCGCCGAAGGCTATGGCGATGTGCGCGCGCTGGAACGGCGCATTCAGGCCATGCGAAACTGGCTGGACCATCCCGGCCTGCTGGCGGCGGACAGCAATGCCGAATACGCAGAAATCATCGACATCGACTTGGCGCAAATCACCGAACCCCTGCTGTGCTGCCCCAATGATCCCGACGACGTCAAGCCGCTGTCGGTCGTGAGCGGCACGCACATCGACGAAGTCTTCATCGGTTCCTGCATGACCAACATCGGCCATTTTCGCGCCGCCGGGCGCTTGCTGGAAACCCAACAGGGGCCGTTGCCGACGCGCTTGTGGGTAGCGCCGCCGACCAAGATGGACCAGGCACAGCTCAAGGAAGAAGGTTTTTACGAGATTTATCAGCGCGTCGGCGTGCGCACGGAAATTCCCGGCTGTTCGTTGTGCATGGGTAACCAAGCCCGCGTGGAAAACGACAGCGCCGTGGTGTCTACCTCGACCCGCAACTTCCCCAACCGCCTGGGGCAAGGCGC
>SCQD01000321.1 GCA_004299145.1 Methylococcaceae bacterium
CCGCCCGGCGGCCAGGATGGCCGCGCCCCCAGGGTGCGGGCGAGACGCCCGCGCTCCCGGGGGATAGCGTCGCGATGCGGATGTCGGGCGCCAGCACCGCTGCGGCCTCCAGCGCCGCGGCGCTCATGGCCACGTCCGCGCCGTTCGCCTCTTGCCCCAGCAGGCATTGCGCCTGCGCCGCGATGGTCGGATGGAGAAACACGCTGCGTACCGGGAATGGCCGCTGGAACGCGCTTTCGATCCCGGCGGCCAGCCGCATGGCCAGCAGCGAGTAGCCGCCGATTTCGAAAAAGCTGTCCGCGACGCTGACCCGTTCGATGCCCAGCACTTCGCCCCAAATCTGTGCCAGTTTTTGCTCGACGGCATCGCGCGGAGCGACGTGACGGGCACTGTCGGCGCTGTTCGGCAACGGCGCCGGCAGCGCCTTGCGGTCCAGCTTGCCGTTCGGCGTCAGGGGCAGCTTGTCGAGCACGACGAAAGCCGCCGGGATCATGTGCTCGGGCAGGGCGGCTTTGAGAAACTCCCGTAGCGTGGCGCTGCATTGTGCAGGATGGTTTGCGACTGAGCTGACCAAGGTATTACGGGACGCAGAGCGTCCAAGGCTGCATTCCCACGCGGAGCGTGGGAACGATAAGTCCTCCATGGTTGCTGAAGGTTCCTGCTCGCCGACCACGTATGCCACCAGACGCCGCACGCCCGGCGCATCTTCGCGCACGATCACCGCCGCTTCCCGCACCCAGGGATGGCTGCGCAGCCGGCTCTCGATTTCACCCGGCTCGATGCGGAAACCGCTGAGCTTGATTTGCTGGTCCACCCGTCCGAGAAATTCGAGCTTGCCGTCGGCGCGGTAACGGGCGCGGTCGCCGGTCCGGTACAGGCGTGCTCCCGCGCCTTTGCCGAAAGGATCGGGCAGATAGCGCTCGGCGGTGGCGCGCGGCTGGTTCAGGTAGCCGCGCGTGATGCCGGCCCCGCCGACGTACAGCTCGCCGGGCACGCCGATGGGCACCGGGTGCAAACGCGCGTCCAGCAGATAAAGCTGCGTGGCGGCGATGGGACGGCCGATGGGCACCGCTGTGGCGGCGTCGGCCGGGGTGCAGCGGTGGACGCTGCACCAGACGCTGGCTTCGGTCGGGCCGTATTCGTTGTACAACGGCACTGCGGGCAGGCGCCGATAGTGCTCGGCCACCAGCGCCGGCGGGCAAGCCTCGCCGGCGAGGATGACCGTGCGCAGCCCATCCAGCCGGCCATGTCCGGCCCGCTCCAGCAGCAAGGCATACAGCGACGGCAGGCAGAGTACGTGCGTCAGGCGTTCGCGCTCGATCAGCCCGGCCAGCAGCGCGGGGTCCTGATGCTCGTCCGCGCCGGGGAGGCACAGCGTGCCGCCCTGGCTCCAGCTCCAGAAAATCCCCGCCACCGAACTGTCGAACGCGAACGAGGACGGCACGAGAAACCCCGCCACCGGCTGCTCGTAATAGTCCAGGCGCGCCAGGGTGGAATGCACGGCGTTGCGGTGGCTGACCACGACGCCTTTGGGCGCGCCGGTCGAGCCCGAGGTGTAAATGAGGTAGGCGGCGTTCAGGTCGTGACCGCAACCCGCCAGGTTTTCGGGGGAATGCCGCGCGATGGCCGGGGCGTCGCGCTCCAGGCACAGCACGCGCGCGCCGCTGTCCGGCGGCGCGGCGAGCCGGCGCTGCCGGGTGATCCACAAGGGCGCGCCGCAGTCGGCCAGGGTGGCGGCGATGCGCGCCTGGGGATAGCCGGGGTCGATGGGCACGTAAGCCGCGCCGGCCTTGAGTACCGCCAAAATGCCCAGCGCCAGTTCGGGCGAGCGCTCCAGGCACAGCGCGACCGGCACGTCCGGCCCTGCGCCGCGCCGCTGGAGTTCGCGCGCCAGGCGGTTGGCTTGCGCGTTCAGTTCCCGGTAGCTGTAACGCCGTCCGCCTTGCACCAGCGCGATGGCGTCGGGCGTCCGGGCGGCCCAGGTTTCGAAAGCGGTATGCAAGCGGAATACCGCAGTTTTGGCGCCTATGGAGTGCGGCGGCAAGCGCAGCGCATCGCCGCTGTGGTTTTCGAGCAGCCGAAGTTCCGGGGTAACAGCTTGAGCTTTCAGCGGCAACGCTGCGACAGCCATAGCGCCGTCGCGCCGCGCGCTGCCGGCGCACTCCATAAGCACGCGCCGTTCGGCGTCGGTCAACAGCGGCAAATCGCCGATCGGCGTTTGCTGCTGCACGGCGATGCCTCGCAGCAACGTCTGAAAATGATCCGCCATGCGGGCGATGCGGTCCGGTTCGAACAGGTCCAGGTCGTATTCGAATTCCGCCGACAGGGCGCGCTGTTGCGCCGTCACCAGCAGGGTCAGGTCGAATGGGGCGGCGTGCGTGTCGACGTCGAGCCGCTCGGCGCGCAGTTCCGGCAATACCGGCGCCTGCCGGTCGTCCTGGGTGAACACGAACATGACCTGAAACAGCGGGCTGTGGTTCAGGCGGCGCTCGGGCTGCAAGGCTTCCACCAGTTTTTCGAACGGCAAATCCTGGTGCGCCTGCGCTTCCAGACAGACGCGGCGTTCCCGCGCCAGCAATTCGCTGAACGGCGGGTTGCCGGCCAGATCGGTGCGCAACACCAGGGTATTGACGAAAAAGCCGATCAGGTTTTCGAGTTCGGAGCGCGCGCGATTGGCGACGGGGGTGCCCACGCTGATGTCGGTCTGCCCGCTGTAACGCAGCAGCAGCGTTTTGAACGCCGCCGCCAGCGTCATGAACACGGTCGCTTTTTCCCGGCGGCTCAGCGCGTACAGGCTGGCGCTCAGCTCGTCGGCGAGGGTGAAGCGGAAAGCGGCGCCACGCCGGCTGCGCGTCGCCGGCCTGGGCCGATCCGTGGGCAATTCCAGCAGCGGTGGCGCGCCGGCCAGTTGCCGGCGCCAGTAATGCATCTGTTTGGCGAAAACCTCGCCCTGCAACCCGGTGCGCTGCCAAGCCGCGTAATCGGCGTACTGTAGCGGCAATTCCGCCAGCGGCGAGGGCCGTCCGGCGTGAAAAGCCGCGTACAGGGCGGTGAATTCATCGAGCAAAATGCCAACGGACCAGCCGTCGAACACGATGTGGTGTACGGTGAACAGCAGCACGTGTGCGCTGTGCTTCGTGGTCGATGGGGGCGTCAAAGCCAGCAGGCTGACGCGCAGCAGCGGCCCATGGGCAAGATCGAAAGGCTGTCTGGCGTCGGCGGCGATGCGGCGCCGGATTTCTTCATCCTGTTGTTTTTCGGGTAAATCACTCAGGTCGAGGCGTGCGATGGTCAGATCGGGACTGGGGTGGATTTTTTGCAGCGGCCGCCCGTCGACGGCCACGAAACAGGTCCGCAACACGGCATGGCGGCGCATCAGTTCATTGAGCGCGCGCTCCAGCGCCGCGTGATCCAGCCGTCCGCTCAGCCGCAAAGCCGCGGAAATGTGGTAACTCGCAGCGTCGGGCTCCAGTTGGCTCAAAAACCACAGCCGTTCCTGCGCATGAGACAGCGGCGCCTCGTCGCGCGCGATCCGGGGCTGGACGCGAGAAACGGAAGCCGCGCCGGTTTTTTGCAGACGCGCCATGAGCAGCGCCCGCTGCTCGCTGGATGCGTTGGCGATGCGCCGGGCCAGGTCGTGCATGCCTATGCTCCGCCCAAATGCAGCTCAAGCCTGCCATAAGGCCGCCGGGCGTCTTTAAAGCCGCTGGCCCTGGCGGCGTCCAGCAGCTGGTCGGACTCCTGGATGTACGGGTCGCCGTCCTGCGGGGTTAGCGCCATGAAGTATTTGAGCCACGGCTCGCGGCCGATGGCGTAGACGTAGACGCGCTCCGCTCCGACCGCGTCGAGCAGCGCCAGCGCCGCTTTGGCGTCGCTGCCGTTGGAGCGGCGCGACAGGTTGTGGCTGTGCTGGGGCTGCATCGGCAGCAACGGGCCGTATACCCAGGACAGCGGCGCGCCGATGAATTCCATGCCGAGGAACACCGTGCCTATCGGTCCCAGCAGTCCGCACACGTGCCGGTAAACGCGCGGGTCCAGGCAGTTGGAGTCGGCGGCGAACAGGATGCGCTCCTGACCGTGGCGCACGATGTAGCCGCTTTTGGCGTGGGGCAGGTCGCTGTGTTCGCCGAAAAACGGCGCGCCGACGATGGCCCCGCCGGGAAAGGGAATCTCTTCCAGCGCGTCGATTTCCCGCACCTCGCGGAAACCGATGTGCTGCGCCATCAGCTTCAGCGAGGTATCGCCGTAGAACATGCCGGAACTTCGCGGCACCACCAGGCAGCCGATGCGGTGGCGCAGGCGCAGCAAGGATTCGAACACGAAGTGGTCGTGATGGGCGTGGGAAATCAGCACGAAATCGATGCGCGCCGGCAGGTCGCGGAACGAATAGCGCTCAATGCCGCCGGCGCGTGGCAGCACGGGGATGAAAGGATCGGTGAGGATGGCGACGCCGTGGTATTCCAGCAGCACGCAGGCGTGGCCGAAGTAGCGGAGGCGCACTCCCTCGCCGCGCCAGGGCTCGGCCAGGCCGGCGGGCTCATCCGTCAGCAGCGGCAACAAGCGCGCATCGTCGGCGCGGGACAGGCCCAGCAGTTCGCGAATCTCGCCCAGCGGCGCGGGCACGCTATCGAGCTGGAACAAAGCGTCGATGCGCTGGTCCTCGAACGGCAGGGTCCAGTCTATCCTGTCCGCCTGCGGCAAGCGCGGCGTGCTCATGTAATAGGCGCGTTCGTCGTCGCTGGTCTGGCTGAACAGTTGCAGCGCTTGCAGACCCTTTTGGTAATAAGGGCTGGCGTAGAGCAGGCTTTCCAGGCAGCGCAGGTGCGGGCGGGCGAAATAGTCGTAGAGCAGTTCGACGTAGCCGCCCAGGGGCTCGGGGATTTTTTCGTAATAGGCATTGATGCCCTGCCCTTGGGCTTCTTCCACCAGGGTGTGCTGAAACGCGATCACCGCTTGGGCCAGCGCCGATTCGGCCTGATGGTTTTGTTCCAGCTCGTCCAGCAAAGCCCGCACTTCGTTGGCCCTGTCCACCGGCACGTCCACGAACGGCCCGCCCAGCAGTTTCGGATTGCGGCAGGATTTGGCGTGAATCGCCGGGTTTTGCAGATAAGACGCCAGGGTTTGCCGCTGGTAGTTCGCCATGTGCAGGCTGTAGGGCACGGGCGAAAACACGTGCGGCCACGCCACCCAGCGGTTGATCAGGGGTTCGGCGGCGGCGTGGTCCGCCAGGCGGTAGGTGGTTGTGTCGTTCATCGTTGTTCTCTTGAAGTGATTTACCCGTTTGGCTCGTTC